>JBEKCW010000439.1:0-4456 GCA_050014675.1 Occallatibacter sp.
TGGAGCATTTCGAACGGGCGATCGAGCTCTATAAGAAGGATTTCTCGCATCATCCAAATCTTGCCCGGGCCATGGTGAACGCTGCCTATGTAAGGCGGCTGATGGCCCTGGATCTGAGAGCGGGGACGAACCGCGGGCAGGCGCGTGGTTCAGTGAATTCGAAGTACCTGAAACTTATTCGAGAAGCTCTGGACCTGCTGAAGCAGGCTGGCGAAATCTATGCCGACCATCATCACCAGGGTGGCACCGGGGCGGTGCTTATGAACGCCGGGTTTCTTCATTTGGAGAGCGGCGATATTGAGAAGGCCTCGATTGAAGCCAATCGGGCCTTTGCACTCGGTGAAGAAAAAAAGGACTTGATTCTGATGACTCGCGCGCGGACCCTGCAAAGCGCGGTGAACCGTGCCAGGAGCGAGGAACAGATTGATGGCGACGAAGACACATTTGTCTATGCGAAACTGGCCGTTGAGCTGGCAGACCAGGCAATTGAAATAGCCAAGAACACAGAAAACCGCCGCTTGCTGGCCGAGGCCTACATTGCCAGGGGATTTGCGGCGCTTGACGAGCAGAATTGCGATGTACAAATGGCGCGGTCGTGCGCATCAGAGGCTGCAACGCTTCTTGGAGAAGGCGATCGGGACCATCTGTTCAAGGAGCTCGGGGAGCTAAAAGAGAAGATATTAAGGTCCGTCGAAGTGGAAGATACGCTGCGGCGCTGGTCTGAGGGACAGATTGGTTGCAAGACGTTCCAGCAGGTGCAGGAGGAATTTGCCGAGATCGTGATTCCGCGAGTGTGGGAAAATCTTGGCCGCAACGTGAGCAGGGTTTCGGCTCAATTGTCGATCTCTCCTAAAAAGGTTAGAAGGCTGCTGAGAAAAGCCCGGATGAAACCGGCAAAAGAGGCGATGCCACAAACAAAATAGGCGGCGCCATATCAACGGCAGGCCAGAGCTGCTGCCGTATTATGAATTCGGGATGCGCCGGCCTTTCAGCCGCTTCAATTGGCGCTGCTACAGACCGTAGATACTCGCCGGCCAGCCGGCAATCACAACAACAGTCGAGGCGAATGTTGAACGAACTTGAGGCCTATCAACGGATGCTTGCCGTGGCCCTGGAGGAAGCGCGCCAGGGTTTTGAAGAAGGCGGCGTCCCGGTGGGCGCGGCGCTGTTTACGCAGGACGGCAAACTGCTTAGCCGCGGACGTAACCGGCGCGTGCAGCAGGGCGACCCCAGTATCCATGGTGAGACTGACGCCTTCAGGCGCGCCGGCCGCCAGCGCAGCTATCGCAGTTTAGTCATGGTAACTACGCTCGCCCCCTGCTGGTATTGCAGCGGGCTGGTGAGGCAATTCCAGATTGGCACGCTGGTGGTGGGCGAGAGCCGGACATTTGCCGGTGGTGTTGACTGGCTGCGCGAGAACGGCGTGAACGTAATCGACCTGGATAGCCAGGAGTGCCGCGAGTTGATGGAAAGGTTTATCGCGGCGAGGCCCGATGTTTGGAATGAGGACATCGGGGAGACAGGGGCTAGGGGCTAGGGACTAGGGAACAGGGAACAGAAACTCACCTTCCTGGGCTTCGCGACTCACGCGTCACGACTCACGATCCACGCCTGCGGCACTCTGCTCACCTATTTGGGCTGCGAGCGCGAGTAGCGACTCATCTTCGCCGAGTGGCGCTGCAAGTTGCACGCCGCTGTGTGCGCAGGGGATTGTGATTGCGGGGACGCCGCAGAGGCTGAATGGCGTGGTGTATCGCAGCAGGCGCATGCGGGTCTGGCTGTGATCTGCGCCTGCAGTGAGCTGTGCGACCGGCGAGCACGGCATCAGGATGAGCTCGCCGGTAGCGAATAACTCGTCCATGCGGGCGCAGAACTCCGCGCAGCGCTTGCGCAGCGCGGTGATTTCACTTGAGCTGATGCTCGCGCCCCATTGCAGGCGCTCGCGAATGCCGGGCTGAATGTGCTCGAAGTTACCGGCGTGAAGGCGGGCGGCCTCATTGGCCTGAATGGGCGAGTAGATCTCCGTTGACTCGCGCCACCAATCGGGATCGATAGCGCGGCCCTCAAGGCCGAGCGACTCAAGCTCGCGAATGGCCGCATGAAAGCCGGCGACAACTTCGGGCTCGGAGTCGGCGAGGAAGCTGTCGGCGACGTAGGCGAAGCGGGTGAAGGGGCGCGGAGGCGCGGCGTCTGCGGGTGCGAAAGGGAACGCGAGCAGCGGTGCGTCGCGCAGGTCGCGACACAGCCAGCCCATCGTGTCGAACGATTCAGCAAGATGCGCGCCGCCGCGCCAATCGCCGCGGCCCAGCGAGGCTCGATAGCCGGCCAGCCCGCAGAGCGCTGCCGGCACGCGGATCGAGCCGCCCGTGTCGGTTCCGATGGCCGCAACGGCCGAGCCCTCAAGCACGCTGGCGCAGGCTCCGCTTGAAGAGCCACCGGTGAGGGCGGTTGGATTGCCGGGCTGAACGCAGTCGCCGAAGTCGGGATTCTCGCCGGTAATGCCATAGGCCAGCGGGTGCAGGTGTGTTTTGCCGGTAATCACTGCTCCGGCCTTGCGAAGCTGCTCTACCAGCCACGAGTCGCGCTTCGCACTGCCATTCAGGTCGCGATAAAATTTCGTCCCGCAGCTGGTGGGCGCGCCGGCGAGGTCGAAACAGTCTTTGACTGAAATGGGCAGGCCCCACAGCGGCGAGCGCCCATCGCCGAAAAGGCCGCCAGTGCTGGCCGGAATGGATTCAGACCGTTCGGCTTCAGCGAGAGTCCAAACCTCGTTCTGCCATAGGTATGTGTTGCGTCCGGCGTTCGAATTGCAATGGGAGAGAGCTTCGGCAACCAACTGAGAGGGCTTCAGCACGCCGCTTGCAAGCGCAGCGCGAAGGTCGCGAATGGTGCCGGCCCCGACAAACATATTGAGATTGTATGCACGGCGACGCGGTGTTTGTCGCGTTCATTTCCTGGGCAGGCTGATGTGTGCCGGAATGGGAAAAGGAAAAGAGCGTCCGAATCCCGGACGCCCTTGTTGTCTTTAAGCCCACGCAGCTCAGAAGTCGAGATGCAGCGACATCTGGATTTGCCGCGGCGCGCCAATGGTGTGCTTGGTAATGCCGAGGCCCACGGGGCAGTTGTAAAACCCCGTGTTGACGCCGGTATTCGATTGGCAGTTGTTGGTGGGTAGCGGCGTGGTGCCGCCGGTAGGCACGTTGTTGAACAGCTGGTTCTGATTCACGTTGTTCTGCGGAATATCGAAGCTGGCCGTGTTGGTGACGTTGTAGACATCGAAGGTGTAACGCAAGTCGACCTGGTCGTGGATTGGGATCTCCTTGACCAGCGAAGCGTCGGTGCGTTTTTGCCATGTCTGGCGGAAGATATTGCGCTCGCCGGAGGTGAAGTTGGTTTCGTACGGGTCGCCCTGCGGAACGCCCATCGTGCCGACCGGGATGAGAGGAATCTGGAAGCAGGTGGGATTGAGGGCAGCGCCTTTACCGGTGTTCAAGTTATAGAACGCGCCGCTTTGGCCGGTAAGCGCCTGCTTTTTTGTGCATGTGGACGACAGCTGAAGAATTGGATTGATGATGCCGTCGAAGGTGCTGTAGAAGACGCTTCCAACCGCGCCTGAGTAGTCGATAACGCTGTAGGGTTGGCCGCTCTGCACCACGGCCGAACCGTGAATGCCCCAGCTGTTTACCGCCTTACCCAGAATGGTAGTGCCGCTTGCGAGCTTGGGCGTCGTGTAACCGTAGGTGATGTCGATTACATGCGTACGGTCGAAGTCGGAGGAGCCGTACCCGCCGCGCAGGTGATTGGGGTTGTTGCCGTTGTAGAAGAGCCCCAGCCCGCTTTGCTCGTCGGTTGAGTGAGAGAAGGTGTACGACACGGCGGCCTGGAATCCGTGATTGAGCTTTTTCTCAAGATGCGCCTCAAGCGCGTGATACGCCGAGATGCCCGCGGCGGTGTAAGACAACGACTCGGACGAATAGCCAAGATAAGGCACGCGAAGGTCGATGTTGCCGCCCTCGTAATTATTGAGCATGGTGCCGTAGGTGCAGCTCGAGTCAAGGTTGACGCACTCGGGATAAAACGTGTTCGGGTCGAGAACCGTGTAACCGTAGCTGTATTGCTGCGTCGCGAGATTGGGCGTCGTATTGTGACTGGGATTGGAGGGTGTGGCGATCTGTGCCTGGTTGAACGGCACCGGGATTACCTCGTGACGGCCCAGGTTGCCCACGTAGCCGATCTCAAGCATCAGATCGTTGCGCGGCTGGTATTGGACATTGAAAGTGAAGTTGATGCTGTACGGCAGCTTGTTTTTGCGGTTGTAAACGCCGAGCGTGAAGGGCTGACCGGCGTTGTTGGCATTTACAGTTCCATCGATGATTTGTGCGGCGTCGGGCAGGTAGCTGTTGATGTCTGAAGCTTTTGGATTCGACGGAGGCGCGCCCAGCGTGGTGCCCCATGG
>JBEKCW010000440.1:0-4440 GCA_050014675.1 Occallatibacter sp.
ACTTGCCAAGTTGGTGCGAGTTGCTGAACGACTAACTTCTACCTGTTCAATATTTCTCGTGTATGTCGAATATGTTAAAAACCGTTTACAGAGATTGCTTGTGGTGTGATTTAAATTGCAGGGAAGCGGAATGCCCTTGACGCGACAGAGGATGAAGCTCGCGATCTACGTGCTACTATGGACAATATGCCACTCGATACTGTGGCATACTGTCTACGGAGGGTTCTATGTGTGCCAGCTCCAATGTCTTGTCTTTTGTCGGTCTCAAAGCTGCGTCCGACCTTGAGCTTGCTTTGTTGCCGGAGAAGGGCCTCCCCCTGGCAGCAGTCCAAAACCTTAAAGACCAAGGTCTTACGTTTACTGAGATTTCGGAAATTGTGATTTCCCCACGAACGCTGAAGCACCGCAAAGCACGCAGAGAGAAGCTCTCGAGCGTAGAAACCGACAGAGTTCTTCGCGTAGCCCGCATTGTCGACCTGGCAGACAGAGTCTTTGGTTCGCGCATGAAGGCGCTGCTTTGGCTTCGTTCAGTTGATGACCGGCTCGACGATCGAACTCCCATGCAGATGCTGGCGAATGAAAACGGCGGTCGTCTGATAGAAAGCATGCTCTGGCAGATCGATGAGGGCATTTACACGTGAAGTCGCTCTGGAGAGTCAGCAACCACTGCGATCTTGATGGATTGGGAGGGGAAAAATCGGATGGACGGTGGCACACCGCCGCGAGAGGGAAACGTATCGTCTACCTGTCAGAATCGCCTGCCGGTGCATTGCTGGAATCGCTGGCAAACCTCAAAGGCAATCCGGCGCTGTTTCCAGAGAAATACCAACTTCTCGAAGTAGGTGTTCCCGATGATGTCTATGCTTCAATGGTGTATCCCACCGGTGCTTCCCCCGCTTCGCGGGCCTTTTATAAAACGCTGGCCCAGTCATTGTCCCGCAAGAAGGGAGACAACTGGCTCCGAAGCAACGTATCTGCGCTCGCTGGTGTTCCGTCTTTCCCATCGCCTTATTCCTTGAATATCCTTCTGAATCCCAAACACCGCGATGGGAGAAGAATCACGGTCGAGGCATGTCGACGAATCAAATACGATCGCCGCCAGTTTCACGTCCATCCAGCCGGCAAGTAGCGTTTCTCAACAGGCGGTCAGCCCGTGCTGATTCCGTGCCGCAAGATTAATCCCAGCCAACAGAAGGCCCCGCTGCCAGTTCATGTCCGCGAGATTACCGGAAGCGATTACGAGCGGATGACCGGCGATGGGGTGCTCAGGCGTAGCGAAACAGCGCCATGAAACCAAAGTCCATGTGGTGCTGGATATGGCAGTGAAAGAGCGTCAGGCCGGGTTGGTCGGCGACGAGATCAACCGTGGCGCGTCCATATGCGGGAACGATCACCGTGTCTTTTTTGATGCCGGACGTCGGCTTGCCGTTGAGCTCGACCAGCTCGAACAGGTGCCTATGGATATGGAGCGGATGAGAATCGTCGCTGCGATTGTGAAACACCAGCCGGTAGCGGCGTCCTTCGTGCAACACGAATTCCCGTTCATGCGGATATTCATTGCCGTTGACCAGCCAGTGATTGAATCCATTGGGTCCACCGGGGATTTTTTCAAAGACCATGTCGATGGTTTCGTCTGGCACGGGACGCGGCGCGGCGTTGCCAAAGATTGTGTAGTCCCAGCGCGACATGGGAAGTGGCGCCCATCGCGGGCGCTGGTGTTGATTGGCGTACTCCACGACGATGCCCATTCCGGATTGCCGCGCGATATCGCGGATCTCGCCTAAAATCCAGACGCCCGGGTTATTCATCTCGACGATGGCATCCACGCGCTCGCCTGGGGCGATCTCAATCATATCGACGGGTTGCGGCGACGGCACGGGATTGCCGTCGAGAGCGACGACCTGAAACTTGTGGCCGGGCAAAGCAAGGCGATGAATCTGGGCAGCGCTGGCGTTGAGCAGGTGCATGAGGACGCGCTGACCGGGCAGCACGCGGAGGGGTTCCCCCGCTCCGAATATTTTGTCGTTAATGGAAAAAAGAGGAGCGCTGACTTCGAGGCCGTTTGGACGAAGGTCTGGAGTGGCGGGTTTTTCGGGCATCGGGTCCCGGGGATCGGGGGTCATCTCGTCCTGATCCATCGCGGACAGAAAATATTGCCATTCGCGCAGCGCCAGAAAGACTTCCTGGTCGTAGTGTCCGGGGTCATTGGCTCCGTCGATCATGAGGAAACCGAACTGGCCGGTGTAGGAGCCGCGATGCAGATCCGTCATGGCGGCGGTGTGCGAGTGATACCATCGCGAGCCTGCCGGTTTGGCCAGGAATTGATAGCGGCGGCGTCCGTGGGGAGGGACCGGCGGCGTTCCTTCTTCCTCCGCGCCATCCATTTCAGAGGGGACGAAGAGGCCATGCCAATGCACGAGCTCCGGAACGTCTGTGTCGTTCACAACGTCGATGGTGACGCGCTGGCCCTCGCGCATACGAAGCAGGGGGCCGGGGACTTTATTGCTGTAGCCGATTGTGCTGATGACAACCTGCGGGGCAAGCTCGACCAGCATGGGCGCGATTTGCAGGGTGAA
The DNA here is from genome assembly GCA_050014675.1 of Occallatibacter sp. GTDB lineage: Bacteria > Acidobacteriota > Terriglobia > Terriglobales > Acidobacteriaceae > Telmatobacter. Next base: position 2,577 of record JBEKCW010000440.1, read on the forward strand.
ATCTGCCGCGGGCCTCAGCGGCGCATTCGGGGCCATCGGTGTCATCGGTTGCTGGGTCAGCCCCGGATCATGCAGGAGGCCGGGCGACTCTCCAAATGCGGGCGGCAACTTGCCTGCGCCGGTCGCGATGATTGAGGCCCATCCAAGCCGAACAAAATCCCTTCGCTTCACGCGATCCTCATCCCTGCGGCGAATGCCACGATACGGACGAGTAGATCAATGAGCGATGTGGATACAAAAACTCTCGGGATGGTTGTCATCTTCGCGCCGATGTTTCCCCTTGTGGTTGAACGTTTGGGCAGAATCTAAGGTACGTGACTTCACCAAAGGCCTTCAAGGGGACGACTACCGGACAACGAAGAGTTAACAATGTATTCATTAAAGGGAACTGCGGCGTTTGAGATGAGCTGCGAGTGGCTAAATGCCAGGCCTCTTAAATCACCGTCCCCGCCGAGCTTCCGTTCATCTCGTTTGACTTGTCGGCGTGGCACTGCCGGCAGAACTGCGACGTGGAGTTCGCGTTGGGATTGGTGTTGTTGGGATTGTAGGGCGCCCTGAGGAAGAACATGGTGGGGTATGTTCCCTTCGGCAGGCCCGAGTTCGAGCTGCTGGTGATGTTGACCGACCTCATGGAGTGGGGTTCGTGACAGGTGGTGCAAACCACCACCGATGCGCCGTTGTAAGCGCCTGGGGTGACAAAGAATCCGTAATTGCGCACGAATTTGCTCGAATTGGGACCGGTCATGCTGATTGCGCCGTTTGACTGGATGCAATCCCAGCCCTTGGCGCCTCCGCAGCTGACCCGGGCATTGAGCCCCATGGGGTGCTGGCTCAGATAGCTGCTTTCACTGTTGCCGAACAGCGTAGGGATGGTGTTGTGATGGCCGTAGGTGGGGGGAAGAGTTTCGTAGACCTTGTCTTTCATCATCGCCGGGGACGCATAGTTGCCGTCGTGGCAACTGAGGCAGGTAAGCATGCCATCCACATCGGGAGTGCCGGCGGACATGCTGGTGGGCAAAACCTCGGTAAACTGGCCGCCGCCCGTGGCGATTGTCTTTCCGTACAGGCCCGTTACATCCTGGCCCCAGAGTGCGGTTGCCGTGCCGGAAGAATTGTTATCGGCATTCATGCCGTTGCCGGCCAGTCCGGTGTGCCCGGCGTGACATGCGCTGCAGCCACGGCCGCCAATCATGTGGGCGCCAAGCGCATCTCCTGCGCTCATGGGCGATTGGGACCAAAGCAGACTGGGTACAGTAACAACGAAACACACACATAGCAGGAACTGCCGCATCTCTTAGGACCTCCTAACCTGTCCATCGAGTTATCGGCTGATGTTGGGGGGGGGTGATATTACGGGAGTCATTATAGGCCGGTTCGCAGCAAAAACTTCTTGCAATTCGCTGAAACATAAAGGGATGCACTCCAGATGACCTCGATGAACGCGGGCGTCACATTGACCGTCGCGCAACACGCTTTATCGAGAACTAATGCGTGTGATTTGAATCACTTTTTAAGAGAGCTCATCCATTTCTAATAATCCTGCGCAGTTGTTTTCATTCCATTTGGAAGAGGGGCGGGCAATCGCGCAGCTGCTCTTGCGCGTTGGGTCGGCAGGCACGTAAATTGGCACTTTCCCAGGTCTTATGAAACTTCTCCGTCATCGCGGCTGGTTGTCGAGTAAGGTGGCCCCATCAAGCGGCCTCACATTCGTTTCCCGTCTGCTCGCCTGCGCCATGCTGCTGGTGCTGGTTTCGAGCCGCGCTTCGGCTGCGATACATCCGGTGCCGCTCGACCCCAAGGCCGACTCATCCACCTGCCTGCAGTGCCACGACGACAAGACCAAGGGCAAAGCGGTTCACTCGGC
>JBEKCW010000441.1:0-4437 GCA_050014675.1 Occallatibacter sp.
TTCGCCAGATTGTCTTTCTATCGTTCATCATGGCTGCTTCTGCAAACTCGGCAGCGTCGAATCTACCGTCTGCCCAGTTCTTCCTGAAGGATTACGATTCGACGCTCTTCCCATTAACGACGAACCGGCTAATGGTGGAGAGGTTCGCACCCCAGATTGTGGACTTCATAAGAAACGAAGACTTGACTGGGAATGGAAGTTTCTTGCAGCAACAACGGGTATTCGCCTCAAAAAGGGGTTGGTTCCTGCGGCCTACGGTGAAGCTCGACCCGGTTGCTGAGTTCTTCTTGTACGACTTTGTTTATCGGAACCGCGCGGTTTTCCGGAAGCCTAGTATCCCGAATCGGAAATCATTTGGCTTTTATATTGCGGGTGGTGAGGCCGTCCCAATTCTAAAGTCGTATTCCGCATTCAAGAAAGCAATTGCGGCCGAGAGGACAAAGCACAAGTGGTATATCTATTTCGACGTCGCTTCCTACTTTAACCACATCTACCATCACCACTTGGTTGAGTGGGCCGAAAACGCCGGTGCTGTGCACGCGGATGTGAGCGCGTTGGGCAAATTCCTGCGAGAAATAAAGGGAGGCGATTCCTTCGACTGCCTCCCACAGGGACTTTATCCCGCAAAAATGATTGGTTCGTCGTTCCTATCGTTCCTTGAGCAATCAAGCCGCATACATGCCGCTAAGACCCTTCGTCTTATGGACGATGTGTGGCTCTTCGACAACGATTCCGACCGCTTGGTCTCCGATTTCTTGAACGTTCAATCACTTCTGAGCCAACGTGGACTCAACATCAATGAAGAGAAATCCAAAGTTCTTGTGGAGCACGATCCAAACGAGGAAATTCCGGCCGACATCGATGAAATGAAGGTGAAGCTACTTCAACGCAGAAGAGCCGAGTTCGAGGCTGGTGCCGCATATTTCGATGAAGGAGATGAAGAGTTCGAGGGAGAAGAACTCGGCGAACTCACCGATGAGGAAATAAAGTATCTGGTTGGACTTCTGAGTAGTGGGAACATTCTTGAAGAAGATGCAGAGCTCGTCCTCGCGCTAATGCGCGACGCCGAGGCCGATATTAGCGACTACCTCCCGACGCTTGTCGCGAACTTTCCTAGGTTAGCTAAGCGCCTCTATTATTTTTCATTAAATTACCGCGATAAATCCTCGGTGGCCGACGCAATCTACCAACACCTGAAGAGCGGTCTGAAGGTAACCGAATTCCAACTGTTTTGGTTTGCCAAGATCACCGAAGATCTGCTCCTATCCCACAAGAAAGCAGGTGGGCTATTAATGAGCCTCTACGACAACGAGTCCGCAACCCCGATTACAAAGGCGAAAATCCTCGAAATTCCGGAGATGAAGTTCGGTTTGCCCGATCTCCGAGAGGAACAGCTTCGGAGCGGGCAGTCCGGATGGTTGGCGTGGTCTTCCGCGATCGGGACGCGTAAGCACCCCAGAGCCAAGAGGAATCATTTGCTGAAGTACTTCCGGAAAGCTTCCCCGATGAATCGCCTCATCGGCGAATTTGTCGAGCAGGCTTTTTGAGGCCGGAACACGCTCGGGTTTCTCGATATTTCACAAATATGCCTCGTCGATGTAGCACCAGCGCCAGTCTTCGCCGCGCTCGGCTGACTGGATGAGCGGATGCTGGGTCTCGTGGAAATGGGCGCGGGCATGGCGGTTCTTTGACGAGTCGCAACAGCCCACTTTGCCGCAGGTGAGGCAGCGGCGCAGATGCACCCATGAGTCGCCGGTTTTGAGGCATTCTTCGCAGCCTTTGCTGCGGGCCTTGGCATTTTTGTCGAATTCAGCGAGATGCGTGCATGCCGCCATGATTGACCTCCGTGTCTCGATTGCCGGCCCAGGGGTGTACCGGTAATTCTTCTGATGTCCAGAGTGCCACGCGGGGCGCAGGTTTTGCCAATCCGGAGCGGGCTTTTTCAATCCCAGGCGCTCCGGGGCGCTTCAGGAGACCTGGTATTGCGTCGCAAGCGTATGGAATCGGGCGAGTTCGGCGGTAACCCAGCAAGCGGGCTACTGGTCCGCCATACGGCTCTGCCGCTTCTCGTTCCCTAGTTGCCTGCCTCCTACCCGTTCCACGTCTTCGCGCGTTCCACTGCTTTTTCCCAGCGGACGCGGCGTTCAGCACGCTCGGTTGCGCTCATCTGCGGCTCAAAGCGTACGTCGCCTTCGCGCTTCGCTTTCAGATCGTCGGGGCTGGCCCAGAATCCCGTCGCCAATCCTGCCAGATAGGCAGCGCCCAGCGCGGTTGTCTCGGTCACCAGCGGGCGCACCACCGGCACGCCGAGAATGTCGGCCTGGAACTGCATCAGCAGGTCATTCACGGCAGCGCCGCCATCTACGCGGAGAGCGCCGAGTGGGGTTGAGGTTTCGCTGTGCACCGCGTCGAGCACGTCTGCCACCTGGAAGGCAATGGCCTCGAGCGCTGCCCGCGCAATGTGGCCGGGAGTGGTGCCGCGGCCGAGGCCAATCAGCATTCCGCTGGCGTGCGGATCCCAGTGCGGCGCGCCCAGGCCCACGAATGCGGGAACGAAGACCACGCCGCCCGAGTCGCCGGCGGTTTTGGCCAGGGCTTCGACGTCGCTCGATGCGCCGATGAGCTTGAGATTATCGCGCAGCCATTGCACCACTGCTCCGCCGATAAAGATGCTGCCTTCGAGGGCGTATTCGAGGCACCGCTCAGCGCTGGCGGCAACAGTGGTGATAAGCCGGTGGCGCGAGCGGACAAACTTGGAGCCGATGTTTTGCAGCAGGAAGCAGCCGGTGCCGTAGGTGTTTTTGGCCTCGCCAGCCTGCCAGCACAACTGGCCGAAGAGCGCAGCCTGCTGGTCGCCGGCGACGCCCGCGATGTTTGCGCCGGCCAGGCCCAGCGATGTGGTCACTTCACCCACCTGCTGGCTCGACCAGACCACTTCCGGCAGGAGCTCCTCGGGGACACCGAAGATATCGAGGAGCTCTTTGTCCCACTCGCCTTTGACGATGTTGTAGAGCAGCGTGCGCGAGGCGTTGGTCACATCGGTCACGTGTTTATGGCCGCGAGTGAGGTGCCAGATGAGCCAGCTATCGACGGTGCCGAAAGCGAGCTCGCCGCGTTCAGCTCGGCTGCGCGCGCCGGCCACATTGTCGAGTAACCAGCGGATTTTGGTTGCGGAGAAATACGGGTCGATGACCAAACCGGTCTTGTTCGCTATGGTGTCGGCGAGGCCGCGTTCTTCGAGTTCTTTGCAAAATGCGGCGGTACGGCGATCTTGCCACACGATGGCGGGATGGATGGGTTTGCCGGTCGAGCGCTCCCACACAATCACGGTCTCGCGCTGATTGGTGATGCCGATGGCGGCCAGGTCGCGCGGGCGGGCGTTGACCTTGCCCAGGGCCTCAACGGCGCAGCTCATCTGGCTGGTCAGGATCTCAGTGGGGTCGTGCTCAACCCAGCCGTTTTGCGGATAGAACTGCTGAAATTCTTTCTGGGCCACGGCTGCGATTGCGCCGTCGTGATCGAAGAGGATTGCCCGCGAGCTGGTTGTTCCCTGGTCTAAAGCGAGTATGTAGGGCATGAGTCGGCACCTGGCTTCGGGAACCAGTCAAACATGCGGGGTGAGGGGCGGGCAAGTGAACCAGCAGTATGTGTGGCCCCGCCCAAAATGACGTTCGATCGCGACGGTGTGTTTGGATTAATCTCCCAGAGTAGGATAGAATCCTATTCGGGGAAGGAGGCCAATTATGCGCAGCACACAGCAGTTCAGCGTCACTCTCACCAACGAGATGGCCGAGATGGTTCGCGCCAAGGTCGATTCCGGCGAGTACGCTTCGGAGAGCGAAGTCATCCGTGACGGGCTTCGCGCCCTGCAGGCCCACGAACGCGCACTCGACACCTGGCTTCGGGAACAGGTAGTGCCCGCATATGATGCGATGAAGGCAGACCCTTCGCGCGCGGTTTCGGTAGAGCAAGTTCGCGCATCGCTGGCCGGGGCGCGCCGCCGTTCCCTCAAGGCAGGTTGATGCACCGCGTCATCTTCGCCCCAGACGCGGAAGCACAACTGGTCGCCTTGTACTTCCAACTGGCCGCGGCAGCGTCACCGGAAATTGCAGACAGGTATACCGAAGCAATCGTTGAACAGTGCGAAAAACTGAATACGTTTCCGCTTCGAGGTACCTTAAGAGACGATATTCGTCAGGGTTTGCGCACCTTTGGCTTTCGGCGGCGCGTGACCATCGCGTTTGAGGTCTCGGTCGGCACAGTGACCATCCTTGGCGTCTTCTATGGCGGCCAGGATCTCGCAGCCACGTTCGAAGGGTAGCTTGATTGTGGTTCAGAGTGCTTGGAGGGATTTTCCGGAACCCGGCCTTACTGCGAACTCGCTCGCCGCGCGCTGGGCGTCAGCTTTTTGATCAGGAATTCCTGCAAGAGGTTCTG
>JBEKCW010000442.1:0-4432 GCA_050014675.1 Occallatibacter sp.
TCAGGCTCGATAGCCCCGGCCAGCAAGGTGCCGTCGGGGCTAAAGGCCCCGCTGTCACTGAATAGCTGCTCTGAAAGGCATGTCTTTCCGGTCTTCAGGTTCAATACCCAAAGCTGGCCGCTCGAATGGCCGAAAACAAGATTGGCATGAGGATCCGTCGCTGCGAAGTCGCCAGGCCCTAACTGTTCTCTCGGCAGATTGGCCAACCTCGCATCAGGGACCATTTGGCCGTCGCTCGTGCGGGCTGCCACAAACACATGGCCGTCCGATATGTCTTCGAAAAGATACTGGCCGTTCCCTGAATCCAGAAATGCTGGGGTTTCGGATTCGGTGAGTAGGGGCAGCGTCTTCTGAATTGTCCAGTCACGCGTACTTCTGAGCACGATTGCCGAATGGGTCCTGGTTAATAAAGTGTTTCCGTCCGTCGAAAGTACTGGGAATGTCTCGTCGGAAAAGCTTCTTACAACTTCACCGGTTTCGGTATCGTACACATTCGTCGCAGCCGAAAAAGTTAGAAGAAGGTTGGGAATTGGCGTGTAGATCAGACCGAGCACATTTGCAGTCTCATTATCGAACGTGTTCGCCAATCTACCATCTGGAATATGCCATATCGTGATGGTTCGCCCTGCGGTTGCTGCGGCAGCAATGAATTGGCTGTCCGGTGAGATGGCAAGCCGTCCGACACTGTTGAAGCCGGTATCGATTGTGCAGACAAGTTGTTTACTCGCGACGTCCCACACTACCAGCCGGCCATACTGCTTGCCGGCCGCAAGTAGCTTTCCGTCGTGACTGAACACGAGAGAATTGATCTCTGTTGGAGTTCGGGGGAATCCGACCAGGCGCCCATTTACCACCCGCAGCGTGCTAGCCCTGTCGGGATGCGGTTCGGTAAATTTAAACGCTACATCGTGCAGTTGGGTTGAGGGAGACGGAAACGAGCGCTGGGCATGGAGGCTCCCGGGCAGCAACATGCAAAAGAATATCGACACGACAAGACCTGTACGGAACATGCCGTCCAAGATAGCCTGCACGTTCGTGGCAGTCAACCTGAGCATTGGGCGTGAAAACAAAGTCGCGCGATACGGCGGCTTCTATGATGCCCAACGGCCCGGTAAAATCAATGCATGAACCTCTCCGCTGAAGACCGCGCCCGCAAAATCAAAATAATCCTTTTCGACGTGGACGGCGTGCTGACCGACGGCAGCATCTGGATCATTCCCGTGCCGGTAGCAGAAAACGGCGCCACAGTCTCAAAGATGGTTGAAGCCAAGGGATTCAGTGCCCACGACGGCGCGGGCATCTCGCTGGCGCGGCTGGGCGGTCTCAAATGCGGCATCATCACCAAGCGCGTCAGCGAAACGGTGGCCATGCGAGCCCGCGACCTCAAGCTGGAGTTTGTGTACCAGGGGCAGGCCTTCAAGATGAAACCCATCCGCGAGATCGCCGAGAAAGAAGGCGTGACCCTCGAAGAGATCTGCTATGTGGGCGACGACGTGGTCGACCTGCCGGTAATGCGCCAGTGCGGATTGGCCGTTGCCGTTGCCGATGCCCGCGATCGCGTCAAGGCCGAGGCGCACTACGTCACGCCCAGCCGCGGAGGCCGCGGCGCAGGACGCGACGCCATCGAGTTCATCCTCAAGGCCAAGGGCGTGCTCGACCAATGCGTTGAATCTATGATTGACGAGAGCAATCCCATTTCACCGTCGATGGACATCGGTAAAGGCGGTGCGCAATGAAACCCGCAGTCGTCCTGCTCAGCGGCGGACTTGACTCCGCCACCGTGCTTGCCATTGCGCGTGCCCAGGGCTATGAAACCTGCGCGCTTTCGTTCGCCTACGGCCAGCGCCACGCGTGGGAGCTCGAGGCGGCCAAACGCGTTGCCGCATCGCTCGGCGCGGCGCAACATCGCATCGCCACCATCGACCTGCGCGTCTTCGGTGGCTCTGCCCTCACCGCCGATATCGATGTGCCCAAAGGCCGCGCAACGGACGAAATGTCGCATGGCATTCCCATCACCTACGTGCCCGCGCGCAACACCATCTTTCTCTCGTTCGCGCTGGCGTGGGCTGAAGTGCTGTCTGCGAGCGACATCTTCATCGGCGTCAACGCGCTCGACTACTCCGGCTACCCCGACTGCCGTCCCGAATTCATTGAGGCCTATGAGAAGATGGCCAACCTCGCCACCAAAGCCGGCGTCGAAGGCCGCCAGAATTTAAAGATTCACACGCCGCTCATCGCCATGACCAAGGCCGAGATTATTAAGAAAGGTTTGGAACTCGGCGTGGATTATTCGCTCACCAGCAGTTGCTACGATCCCGACCCCAGCGGCGCATCGTGCGGCGCATGCGACTCGTGCCTGCTGCGAGAGAAGGGTTTCAGCGAAAATGGTATTGCCGACCCGTTGACGGGCCGGTAGCTGTCAGTTGTCAGCTTGACCGTGCCGAGTTGACAGCGCTGCCTGTTGCACGATGAGCTGAGAGCTGATAGTTGAATGAGTTATTCCGTCAAAGAAATCTTCTACACCTTGCAGGGCGAGGGCGCGCAGTCCGGCCGCGCCGCCGTCTTCTGCCGCTTTGCGGGCTGCAACCTCTGGTCGGGCCGCGAGGCCGATCGCGCCTCTGCCATCTGCAAGTTTTGCGACACCGATTTCGCCGACACCAACGGTCCCTGCGGAGGCAGATTTGCATCGGCGGAAGCGCTGGCAGAAGCGGTCGCCGAAAAGTGGCCCTCCGCGATGCCGGGAGGCAAACGCTTCGTAGTCTGCACCGGCGGCGAGCCTCTTCTGCAACTCGATGAGCCGCTGATCCGCGCTCTTCACGCGCAGGGGTTTGAGATCGCCGTTGAAACCAACGGCACCGTCCCTGCTCCCGCTGGCATCGACTGGATCTGCGTGAGCCCCAAGGCCGCCGCACCGCTCAAGCAAATAGCCGGTGACGAGTTGAAGCTGGTCTACCCGCAAGCCGACGCTCCGCCCGAACGCTTTGAAGCCCTCAACTTTCGCAACTTTTTTTTGCAGCCGATGGATGGTCCGGTGCGCGAGGCCAACACCAGGCTTGCACTCGAATACTGCCTTGCGCATCCGCAATGGCGCGTCAGTTTGCAGACCCACAAGCTGCTCGGCATCCCATAGAGACAGTTGGCATTGACTTCACGGTGCCAGGAGCGTACGCTCGGTCAACTAACCTCTCTTTCCCTATTCTCCTTCGGGCCCCTCCAAAGTATGCAGATTGGAAATGAGGCTCCGCATGAAAGCACAACCTGGCAGTTTCCTGTGCAAGATGACGATCTGCGCCTTGTTCGCTGCAACCACAACTCCAACCGCCCAGTCCAGCACCCCCATCGCTGGCGTTACCCACTCCGACGCTGTATGAATTGGAGTTGCCGTAGCCGCAATCGGCGCGGGAATCGGGATCGGCATCTATTATGCCTTTCACCATGGACACACTCTTAACGGATGCGCTGTCTCGGGCTCCGGCGGCCTGCAGTTGCAGAACCGGGGCGATGGGCAATCTTACGCTCTCTCCGGAGAAACAGCTCAAATCAAGTCCGGAGATCGCGTCCGTGTCTCGGGCACAAAAGAAAAGAAGACTGCTGGCGCCGCACAAATGTTCGTCGTAGAGAAGCTGAGCAAAGACTACGGCGCGTGCTAGGTCAATGCCGCGGCGCGTTGAGCGTCGATCCCCGGCCCGCGCGCACTTGCGGCGATGATCGCGCTTACCAGCCCATCTGCTGCATCCGGTCAAGGATGATGGCGCTGTAGTGATCCATGCGCGCGGGCCTTCGCCGGCGGGGATCGGGCAGAACCGCCGCCAGCCGCGCTCCCTGATCGCGGCCGATATGCGCGGCCGCGGTGTCGTAATCGGCGCGCGCCGCCGCCTCGGCGCCATAAATTCCGGGGCCCCATTCGATCTCGTTGAGGTAGAGCTCAAGAATCCGCTGCTTGCCCAACACCAGCTCGGCCACCGGAACCAGCGTGAACTCCGCGCCCTTGCGCAGGAACGAGCGCCCGGTTCCGAAGAACAGGTTTTTTACCAGTTGCTGAGTTATGGTTGAGCCGCCGCGAAGGCGTTTGCCGCCGTGCATATCGTCTTCAGCCGCAATCTCCATTGCCTGCCAGTCGAAGCCGTGATGTTGATAGAACCGCGCGTCTTCCGCGGCGATGACTGCGTGCTGAAAATCGGGCGAAATCTGGCTGAGCGGGACGAATTCGTAGCGTTCGTGATACGGCTTGCGATGAATCCAGGCCTGCAGGCGGCGCTCCATGTGCACTGCGTCGGTCGGCGGGTCAATCCACTTTGCAGCCACCAGCAGCAGAACGAGAAGCAGCCAGAGCGACGCCACGCCGATGGCAACCCATCGCACAATGGCAAGCAGCGAAACCCTCCGAAGCGGACGCATGGGCTGTTGATCCGGGCTCTCGGTCACACTCTCA
>JBEKCW010000443.1:0-4429 GCA_050014675.1 Occallatibacter sp.
TTTGGGTATTGGTTGGTATCTCTTTCACAAACCCGAGGATGGTGCCCGCTTCTCCATACAGGCTGGTGCGAACTCCGCCATCGATCAGAAGGACTAATTCGACCGGGCTGTTGGCCGAAGTGAGCTGGGTGAGGCTGGTGACCGTGGCCTGCTTGCCGTTGAGCTTCACTTCAAGCTGGCCGGCGCTCAGGCTTGCATTCTGCGCCTCGGGGTGGGCGGGCAGCACGGTAAGCGTCGCGCGGCCAGTAAAGTTATCGCCTTGCGCCCAGGCCGACACTGTAAAGAGTGTGAGTGCGGCGGTCACGGCAAATTGGATTCTCATTTTTCGGCCCCTCAAGTGTTCTGGTCAGTTAGACGAGCGTTACGCGCAATCCGCTGCCGTGAGGAACGGTCAGCGTGTGTTTTCCACCGCGCAGCCGTGCGGCGACCGCGGAGCGAACGATGTGCGTCTCGCGGCTGTCGAGTGCGGGCGCGCGCATGGTCGCCGTCTCGACGGCTCCGGAGCGCGAACCGAAGTCCAGCGTAAGATCGAGGTCCTTGTCCGCATCCTTGTTCAGCACCATCACCGATGTGCGCCCATCGGCGAGCTGCGCGGCGTAGGCAACAGCGTTCACTCCGGCTGCCGCGAGCGGCGACGTCAAGTCGTCGGCGTACATGGTAGCGCCGGCGAATGAGCCGGCAAAGATCAGTCCATAAGCAACCGGCTCAAGCACCCACTCCGAGCCGAAGTTTGCAACTGGCGTGTAGAACGGGTGAGGATGCCTGGCAATATCTTCGACCGAGACACCCTGCGCCGCCAGCATGCCATCGCCCGGCAGCGACCCGCCCAGCCCGTTCGCAACAGCCTGATAGGTGCCGCCGTGCAGGTTCACGCCGGTATAGCGATTGGCCGCAAGCAGCAGCGCGTAATTGGCGGCCCAAAGTGCCGACGCAAAAACGTCGCTCACTCCGGGTTTGCCGCCGCGGAAGCATGTGTTGCCCTCGGTCATGCGCACCGGCACGCCCATCTTTGCAGCTGCCGCATTGGCGGTGTCGGCGGTCTTCTGCACCTTGGCCATTGTGGCTGCGGCAAGCAGGTTGGGGATATTCACATTGGGGTTGGTGGCCGGCCCGCCGAAGTAATGGTGATGACTGAGCGTGATCACGTTGGGCTTGTCTGCGATAGACGGCCACGCGTCGGCAATCTGCGTCAGCCAATCGATTCGCGATGCCACATCAGGCATGCCGAAACGCGCGCCGGGAACGCTCTTTTGGACTGCGCGCGCCATCGCCAGCCACTCGTCGAGATAGGGCTTTACTCCCCACGTCTCGGGATCGCGCAGATGACTGCTGAACAGATCAGCCTCGTTGCCAATCTGGAAGTACTCGAGCCTGGGCCCAAGCGTTTTGGCGACATATTCCGCCTCGGCGGCAGCGCGGTCCGGCGCGTTGGTTCCCATGCCGATTCCGTAGATGCACTTCCACTCGGCCGCCTCGAGAAATGCATTCAGGTTGCGGATCGATTCAGCGGTTACCGCGTAGTAATTCGGCTTTGGCTCGCCTTCAACAATGCGGGTTTGCGGGTGCGCGGGCTCGGGCGAATCGGGCGTCGGCTTCCAGTATTCGAACTCACTGGTATTGCCGCCCAGGCGCAGCACGCCGTTCGGCGAAATCGCCTTGAGCGAGTTGACGAGGCCGGTATTCGCTGCCGAAAAGAAGTTGAGATCGACGAGTTGCTCGACCTCGTACGAGAGCCCGATGTAATCGGCTGGCACGCGTGGCCCGGTGGCTTTTGCGGGAATGGCGAGAGTGGCATGCGCGCCCTGGCTCTGCGCGCTGAGTTTGGCTGCTGCAATGGTGAAGGCTGCAGACGAGAGAAATTGGCGGCGCGATTGTGTAGTCATATCAGTATTTGGTTGCGAACGGGCAGGCTGTCCGCAGCGCGGTTCAAGTATACGGCGTTGCGACAGGTATACGGCATTGCGACAGGTCGGCACAGGCCTGACCCGCACCTGTAAAGTGGAAGGGATGTCATTGATCGAGAGCATCCGCACAGCCACACCAAAAACCAGGGCGCGGCTCACCGGCGCCGTTTATCTCATCTACTTTCTTTTGGCGGTAGCCGGCGCGTCTTTCAATTCGCATGGCGCCGCTGCGCGCGCTTTCAACCTGGCATCGATCGCAGTTTACGCGCTGCTCACGGTGCTGTTTTATTTCATGTTCAAACCCGTGAGCCGCTGGGTTTCGCTGCTTGCGGCGCTGTTCAGCTTTGCCGGGTGCATTTTCTCGGTGATGCAGACGCTGCAACTGTCGAGGTACGCTATCAGCCCGCTGATTTTCTTCGGGTTCTACTGCCTGTTGCTCGGCCAGCTCATTATTCGATCGGGTTTCGTGCCCAGGATGATCGGCGCGCTGCTGGTGATTGCCGGCGTGGGATGGCTGCTTTTTCTCTTTCCGTATATGAAGCCGCTCAACAGCGCCACGGAGATCTTCGGTATTTTCGCCGAAGGTACATTCTGCCTGTGGCTTCTGATCGCCGGCGTGAGCCCGAGGAAGACCAGGAAGCAACCCGGCCGCAAGAAACGGGCTTAGGGTATATATTTCGATACGTCCTGAAACCACGCCGCAAATTCGCACCGTCAATTTAGGATGATGAGGATCGCAACCGCATTCTCGCGCAGCGCGTATGCGGGCTTTCAAGAGTTCGAAGGGAAGACGCAATGTCGAATGCACAGCGTGACGGCCTGTACCTGATGCTGATCGGCACGGTGATCTTTGTTTTGCTTGGAATCGGGCTGACCAACGCCACACCCGCGCCGATGGCCGATTTCAAGGCCGTCTATTTTCCCGCGCGCGCACTTCTCGCGCATCGCGACCCCTATATCGAGAGCGAGGTCGCCCCTATTTACGAGGCGTCGCGCGCCGGGCTGCCTCCCGAGGCTGAAAAGATTCGCCAGATCGCCACTTGGGGCATCTATCCGCCCAGCGCGCTCGTGCTCACCACCCCCTTCGCAATGCTCAGTTGGAAGTCGGCATGTTTTGTGTGGATGATTCTTATGCTGGGCGGGTTTATTGCGGCCTCATGGCTTATGTGGAACCTTTGCGCCGATGAATCGCCTGTCGTATCCGGCGCGCTGATTGCTTTTCTGCTCGCCAACAGCATGTTGCTGCCCATCACAGCCAACGTTGCCGGCGTTGCCATCAGCCTTTGCGTGATTGCGGTGTGGTGTTTTTTGCGCGACAGGCTGGTGCTGCTCGGCGTTTTGTGCCTCGCAGCCAGCCTGGCTCTCAAGCCGCACGATGCAGGTGCGGTCTGGCTCTGTCTGCTGCTGGCCGGTGGGGTGTTTCGCAAGCGCGCATTGCAAACGCTTCTCGCAACCGCAGTCCTGATTGTCCCCGGCCTGCTGTGGGTTCAGCACATCGCGCCGCATTGGCTCAGTGAGATGAGCGCCAACATCGCCGCCTTCGCGATGCATGGAGGCCAGGCCGACCCCAGCGCCGCTTCAAGCGCCGCTCACGGCCTCGACATGGTCGTTACGCTGCAAACCGTCTTCAGCCTCTTCATCGACAATCCGCGCTTCTACAATCTGGCCGCGTTCATCGTCTGCGGGGCGCTGCTGCTGGTTTGGATTCGGTATGTGCTGCGGCGGCGCGGCGATGCCCAAACAACTGTCAAGCTCGCTCTAGCCGCCATTGTGCCGCTCTCGTTGCTGCCCATCTATCACCGCCAGCTCGACTGCGCCATGCTGCTGCTGGCCGTTCCCGCGTGCGTGCTCTTGATGAAGCAGCGCGATCTGCCCGGCAGACTGGCACTGCCCGTCACCTGGATCGCGTTGGTTCTCACCGGTACGTTCTATTGGGCGATCTTCTTCGCCGTCTTCAACGACTCATGGATCCCCAAACGGGCGGGATGGCTGCGAGCAGCCGCCGAGGTTTTCCCGATCCCTTTGATTCTGCTGGCAACGGGTTGCTTTTATTTGTGGGCGCTGGCGCGACAAAGCGGTGCGCCGGTTGCTGTTTCGCGGGCTACTGCGCAAGATTGAACGTACGCGATGGCTGCCCCAGCGGCGGTTGCGCGTTACAAAAGCCATGAGGAAAAATGTTGTGGCCGGAGGTTGAGATGCGAGCAGCGGTATTTGATGGGAGTCGAATCCAGGAGGCAGGGAAGTGGCTATCGATTGAGGATGTGCCGAGGCCCGCGCCGCAGCCAGGCCAGGTTTTGCTCAAGGTGACGGCTTGCGGCGTGTGCCGCACCGATCTGCATATTGTGGAAGGCGATCTGCCCGCGTTGCGGCCGCGCATCGTCCCCGGCCACCAGATTGTTGGTGAGGTAGTGGAGGGCGCGACCGCCGACCTGCCGATGGGCGCGCGTGCCGGAGTCTCGTGGATTGGCGGCACGGACGGCGACTGTTGGTATTGCCGGCACGCCATGGAAAATCTCTGCGACCAT
>JBEKCW010000444.1:0-4427 GCA_050014675.1 Occallatibacter sp.
GGTCCCGAATCCTTCACTTGTATTGGTGGGAGTTCTAATGGCTTCTCATCAAGCGTAACCTCCGCATACGGCTATACGCCCGACTCTCATGTCGCCGTCGCCTTGCCGGCCCCCATTTCGATCAGTGGCACGAGCATGGTCCTTTCGCTCGATCTGCAGGTCTCGAAGTCGGCAAGTTGGACCCAGTCCCCCTGCTTCGGCACCCTTTCCTCTGGCGACACATTCGCGATCACACCGACCTTCGAGCTTGCCGCGGCTTCCCCTTCGCAGTCCACGATGAGCGGACTCGAGGGAGTGGTCGCCTCGGCGGATGAGGCTGGAAGCAGCTTTAGCGTGACTGCCGACAGAGGATCCCAACCGGAGGTCACTACAACCGGCGCGACTGTAACCTCTAATGGGCCTACCTGGCAGGTCGCCACCTCCAGCAGTACCGTGCTCCAGGGCATTCCGAATCTCTCCGCGCTGAAATCCGGCATGCTTATCGATATGGACGCGACCCTTCAGGCCGACGGTTCGGTGCTGGCCAGGAGGGTCGCGGTCTATGACACGACTGACACAAATGCAGCCACAGTGAGCGCCGGGATCGGGCCCATTATTGGCGTTGACGACGCACCCATATGGTTGACTAAGGGCAACGGGCCCGTGCTGTTCGTTGCCGATACCGAGGCGGCGGGAGATTTCGCCGCCGCCTACGGGGGATGGATGGGGGCGGCGGGCTTCGGTTTCGGAAGCGCCGCATTCCAGACCTCGGGCCAGCTTTCCAATCTGCAGCAGCTTCCTTTTACCGCGAGCTTCAACTCAACCAATGCGGTAGCAGGGCAGTCGGTTGTGGCCACCTTCAACGGGACCGAGGCTTTAGACTCGACTCCGCTGACCACGGTCACGCTTGTGGCGCAGACGATCGACGGGAGGGTCACAGAAGTCTCCAGCGAGGGGGAATTCAATATCTACACGGTCTCGCTGGCCGCGTACGACCTATTCCCTCAGCTTGCCGCCCAGACTGACCAGATTACAGCGCTGAACGCCCCTTCTACTATCACGGTCTACGCCGACAGCAGTACCCAGATGCTGAACGCCAATCCCATCGCGGAAGGCAGCGTAGTGCGCTTCTACGGCCTGATCTTCAACGACAACGGTATGCTGCGCATGGATTGTGCGCAGATCAACGACGGCGTGGCGGAGTAGCCAGTTTTTCCGGTTCTGCTATTCCGTCAGAAACGCCAGCGATTGCAGCGCGGTGATTTCAAACGGCTTGCGGCAGCGGACATTGGCGCAGCTCAGCTTGTCGTCACGCCGCACCATGTACGACTGGGCCTTGGCGAAGCGGGCGCGGTCGCGTTCGTCGGCGCCGCGCGGCAATTGCTGCCGCTTGCGGCGAACCACCCATGTGACCTTGTACTCGCCGGCTTGCCCGCACTTGGGGCAGGTTAGGGTGTGAGTGCGCTGCTCCGTCGTCTCGTTGAAAAATTCCCGTTCATCCACTGTGTATGGCCCTCATTCCCGGTTTGTCCGGTGATGCTGATCGCTCTCGCCTTCAGGCGCATCCAGCAAAAATCTACTGGCCGAGCCTTCCGTTCCCGCGGTACCTATAACATACTTAATCTTGCCATGACGAAACGCAAGCCAGGCCGGTTTTCAGCCACCAAAGCAGTAAAGGCCAACGCCCGCGAGCGCGTGGGTCAGCCGAAGCCTGCGCGGGTGATCGACGACAAGGCGCCGCGCACCCCGCGCGAAGCCAAGCACAAGCCCAAGCTCGATGAACTGATTCGAAGCGAGGAATAAAGCGCGGAGGCTCTTGCTATTGCTGACTTGATTGAGTGGGCGCTGCTGGATGCTGAACGCTGTATGGGCCGGGCAAAACAGGCTCGGGAGGCTTGGCCGCTTCATCAGGAGCCGTATCTTTCACGTTCGTGCGTTTGGAGTAAATGCGGAATTGCACCACCAGGTCGAGCATCACCGGCACGGGCTTGCCGTCTTTCTCGGCCGGCTCAAACTTGGCGGCTCGAATGGCCTTGACTGCGTTTTCATCGAGCCCGAATCCAATGGGCCGCGCCACCGCAATCTCTTCGGGCTTGCCGTCGGCGCCGATGACGGCGTGATACAGCGCCATCCCCGCCACGCCGTTATCCTGGGCAAACTGGTTTGATTCCGGCTCGAAGGTGGTGATAAGACGCGCCTTTTTGTCTACCGTGTTCTGCCGCAGCACGGCCGGGTCTGCTGGCCGGTAATCGGTCTTTTCTGCGACGGCCTTGTAATAGAGCTTCCAAAAGTCGGGCATCGCGGCCATCATGCGGTCGTCCAGGCCAGGGGCAAACATCGTGTCAAGCGCCTGCCTCAGCACCATGGTGGCGTGTGCCGGCGAAGTCGTGGAGGTCACGCTGTCCGGGTCGGCGGGGCGTTCTTCGGGCTTGGCCGCGGCAATCTCGGCCTTGGTCTGCTCGGTGTCTGGCTCGTCGGTCGCTGGCGCGGCCTGGCCTGTTGGAGATGGTGTTTGAGTTGAGGCCTCGGCCGCTGCGGGAGCCGGGCCGGGGGCAGCAGGCGCAGCAACTGCGGGCGCGGAAGCAGTCGGTGCCGAAGCAGTTGGCGCAGCTGCGGAGGGCACGGTAACGGGCGTGGCTGCGGCGGCCCCAGCAGCAGCCGGCGCAGAATCTGCAGGCGCGGTCGCCAGCTTAACCTGCGGTTTCTTGTCCTTCTCTTTCTCTTTTTCCTTCTTCGGTTTCACCACCGATTCGCGGTCGATGGTGATGCGCAGCACCTTCTTTTTGGGCGTAATGCGCACCTTGTCGTAGGCGGTCCGCGGGTCCTCGAAGGCCAGCTGGTTTGAGAAGTGCAGCGCGTAGCGCTGGCCCTCCAACTCCACCTTGTGCTTTGACAGGTGCACTTTGTCGATCACGACCATATTCAACGTGTATGAGCCAACCGGCGAGTGGCCGGCCAGCTTGCCGTGCTCGTTAAAGCTCAGCGAGTCGTCGAGGTATCCGCCGCGCAGATAGAAGATCTTGCCCACCAGGATCTGCTTCAGGTCATCTTCGCCAATGCCGACGCTTTTGAGGTCTGCCGTTGACACGCTGCCGGAATTCTGCGGAGCGGTAACGGCCGGCGTTGGCGCAGATGCAGCGGGCGGCGGCGCAGGCGGCGCGGTGGCGGGTGCCGGCATTTGCTGCGCGCCGGGCGCTGCGGGTTGCGGGCTCGGCGGTGGGGCCTGCGCGGGAGCGGACTGCTGGGAGTCGGCGGGCGCGGGAGTGTCCTGCTGCGCCGGAGTTGACTGCTGCTGATCGGGAGGAACCGGTTGTGGTTGGGCCGGATTTTGGCCGAAAGCGGAAAGGCTCAGCGCCAGCAACGTCGTGCATGGCAGCAATGCCAGCGAGGCGACACGCGGTCTTCCACGATGGGGCTTCATGGCCGGATGGATGGTCCTTTTAACCGCCACTTTATCAGGGTTCCCGGGCGCAGTCGATGAATTTCGGCGATGCCGGTTTGAGCGCATCGACTTAGAGCAAGCTGGCCGCATCCACTTAGCCGGTCTGGCTCCAGGGCACAGCGACTCCGATCTTGCGAAAGCTCAGTTCCCGATTTTGTGCAAGATTCGGCGGAATAGCCCCAGAGCCCGCCGCGTACCGGCCCCGTTGATATTGAGCCGGAGCAGCAGCAGTCTCAGATCGTGGCGGTTGGCTGCCTGCATCTCCCTGGGCGAGTAGCCGGCCGCAAGCATCGCCTCTTCGATCATCCCGGCCAGCCGGTCGAGCTCGCCCGAGGTTGCCGTAGGCGATTCGACTTGCGCGGTCGATTCGCCTGAGATCTCCGGGCGCCCCATCCTCGCCGCGTCCTTGTCTTTGCGGCTAAGGAAGGCTCCGCTTCGGCCGGCCAGCTCATAAAGGCAAACGGCCACAGCCTGGCCAAGGTTCATCGAAGGCTGAGCGGCATCGGTAGGGATGACCGCGAGCAGATGACAGTAACTGAGGTCGTCGCGCGTGAGGCCGCGCTTTTCCGAGCCGAAGACCAGCGCAATGCGGCCGCCGCGGTCGAGCTCGCTGCCGACCCGGCTGCCGAGTTCGGACAGCGGGACTACCGTTTGCTCAGCTTTTCGGTGGGTAAGCGTGCCGGTACCGATTACCAGCGTGCAGTCGGCGATAGCTTCTTCCAGGGACTCCGTCGTTCTCGCGTTTTGGAGTAACTCTTCGGCTCCAATAGCCGACTGCGCCTCGCGCCAGTGCGCCTCAAAGGGCGCAACGACAGAAAGATGCGAGAAGCCGAAGTTGGCCATGGCCCGCGCTGCCGCTCCTGTATTGAGAGGGTTGCGCGGCGAAACAAGCACGATTTCGAAGCGGTCGCGTTGGTCTTTGGTGAGCAAGTAGTGATTTTAGCTCTGTGAACGTCGTCGCCAGAACCAACCGGGGCAGGCGGTCGGTCGCAGTCGGCAGACTTTC
>JBEKCW010000445.1:0-4427 GCA_050014675.1 Occallatibacter sp.
ATTCCAGCGCTTGGTCTGATGCCCGAAGTGAACACCCGCTTCGAGCAGCTCCTTCATTGTGATCGTGGCCATTGGCCTCCTTCGTGGATTGCATCCGGGTGGTCGATGCCGGCGCCCGAATTGAACCCGCCATTGCGGGAGATTGAAAAACCGAGGGGTCAGGGGTCAGGTATCGGGGATCAGAAAACCGTTGCCGGAAACTGATACCTGAACCCTGACCACTGCAAGCGCGTTAGCGCTTGCTGAACTGGAACCGCTTGCGGGCGCCCTTCTGCCCGTATTTCTTACGTTCCTTTTGGCGCGCGTCGCGGGTCAAAAGGCCTTCAGCCTTGAGCATCTTGCGCAGCTCAGGGTTGAACTCAATCAATGCGCGGGCAATGCCCATCTTGACGGCATCGGCCTGCGCGGCAACGCCGCCGCCGGTTACCGTGGTGAGCACATCAAAGCTCGGCGCAAGCTCGGCCACCACCAGCGTCCGCTTAGCCGACACGCGCTGCTGCTCGGTGACGAAGTGCTCCTCGAATGCCTTGCCGTTAACCTTCCACTCGCCCGTGCCGGGACGCAGGAAGACGCGTGCGATCGCTCTCTTGCGCCGCCCCGTCCCGTAATACTGAACCAGATCTGCCATTTTCCCTCTTAGCTCTCAGCCGTCAGCTTTCAGCCTTCAGCTGGTTCAACTCTGAATCAAACTCTTCGCTCTGCCTAACAACTTGGTTGCCGCAGGATCAAGCTGAAAGCTGAAAGCTGACAGCTGAAAGCTGCTTTACGCAATCTTCATTTCCACCGGCTCTTGCGCCTGGTGGGGGTGCTTGTCTCCGCGATAGACCTTAAGCTTGGTGGCCATCTGACGCCCCATCTTGGTCTTGGGCAGCATGCCCTTGATCGCCTCTTCAAGAATCTTTTCAGGCTTGCGGGCCAGCAGGCGCGTAAACGACTCTTCGCGCAATCCGCCCGGGAAGCCGGTGTAACGCCGATACAGCTTGCTCTCGGCCTTCAGGCCCGTCAGGCGAACCTTTTCGGCGTTGATCACGATTACGTGATCGCCCATGTCAATGTACGGAACGTACTGGGGATTCAGCTTGCCGCTCAACAGGCTGGCGGCTTTGGTGGCCAGCCGGCCCAGGGTCTGCCCGCTTGCATCCACCACATACCATTTGCGGCTTACATTCTTGCCGCTGGGAACAAAGGTTGACATCTTTCTTCTGCCCTCTCAAACTCTGGGTGCCCCATCCTAAACGCGCTTTTTGCGTTTAGGGTGGGAATCACCAATCTCTCGCGGGGAAATTGGAAACCCGCGCAAACCAATATCGCCCATGCAAAACGCACGGGCCTCAAATTCTACCCACTGCCAAACAAACCTGTTCGGGTGAGAATTGCGGGGAGTTGGCTCATCCTGAGCCGGGGTGGCGCCGGAAAACTAGATGAAAACCGGCCGCCGGTCGCCTGTCTCCGGCAATCTCCACCAGGGAAACTACCAGCCGAGTCCGGTCTTACTGCATTGTCCTTTCAAGGTTTAACCCCCAAAAGGATCCATCGCACAGACCCCAGGCGCAACACCGCGCAAGGACTTCAGAATACTTGAAAACGGATTTAGAGTCAACGAAAAGCGAGGCGGAAAGGCAGCGAGTCAGCCAGCCTGCATTACTTGTATGGCTGTCGGGGGCCGGATACGCCGGCCTTTTCGCTCGTCAACCCCCTCTTCCTCGCTCTTCACCCTCTGGTCGTCATTCAAAAAGACTTAGTTCACCCCTGCCTGTTGCAGGTTAATTCCATCCGAATCTGTATCCTGAACCTTGAAGTCGAAGTTTGGGACCGGAGATCCGGACCTTCAGAACCTAACTATCTAAAAACAATAGACTTATGGAAGAAGTCCACCATCTATCACGTTGAAAACAATAGACTTTGAGACCTTTGGTAGCCCCCCGGGGGTGTTCGGGGGGGGGCCCATCGGGTCAGTGCGCAGCCTCCAGCTATTGGCTACTGGCTATTGGCTATTGGCTATTGGCTACTCGCTACTGGCTACTGGCTACGGCCCTCCCTCCATCCACCGTCGTAAGCCGGCCTCCACTTAAAGTTGCTTGTGTTCAATATCACGGGCCCGCAAGTATGATGTGACATCCCCGCAGCAGAAAGAGGAATCATGGCAAACGAGGTCACCGCAAATCAGAAGACCATCCTTAAGAACCAGGGCTCAATCATCAAGAACCAGAAAACAATTCTGGGCAACCAGGGCGACATCAAGAAGAACCAGAAGTCCCTCGACAAGATCCTGACCAATCAGAAAGGCATTCTGGCCAACCAGAAAGGAATTCTGGCCAATCAAAAGGGAATTCTTTCGAACCAGAAGGAGATTCTGGCCAACCAGACGGCGATTCGCGAGGCGTTGCCGAAGCCGGCGCCGGTGACTGCGCCTACGCCTGTTCCCTAAAAGGGGCTCCCAAAATTATGAGGCTCAACGTGCCCGGCAAAGCCTCTGCCAGGCCCGAAGGCTCAACTGCGGGCTCCTTCCGCGACCTGCTGCGCGGTGCTCGCACCACATTTACCAGCCCGTCTCGCTCCACGTTTCAACGCGGTCCCGGCCCCGGTTTTTGGCTTCGTAGAGGGCGCGGTCGGCGCGCTCAACCAGCGTGATCATCTCAAATTGGTCATCATCCGAGGGCTGCAGGGTGGCCACTCCGGCGCTGATGGTCAAAATGCCCTGCGGGTCGGCGGCGTGAGGCATGCGGGTATCGGCTACCGACTGTCGAATCCGCTCGGCCAGCAGCGATGCCATATTGAGACTGGCGCCGGGGAGAATAATCGCAAACTCCTCGCCGCCATAGCGCGCCACCAGGTCGGTAGCCCGCAGCGCGGATTGGGCCAGAATCGAAGCCACTTTGCGCAGGCACTCGTCTCCCGCGGGATGGCCGTAGTGATCGTTGTAGAGTTTGAAGCGGTCCACGTCGATCATCAGCAGCGAAAGGTTGAGATGCTCGCGGTAGGCGCGCTGCCACTCGCGCGCAAGCTGTTTGTCGAAGGCCCGGCGGTTGGCGAGGGCGGTAATGTGATCGCGGCCGGCGTTGGCGTCGGCTTCGTAAAACGCAGCCGTCACCGCTTCCTGCAGCCGGTCGCGCTCATTCAGCGCGGAGTTCACTGAGTAAAGCAGGATGAGCGCTACGCACAAAAAGCACTGCAGGATAAAGATGCTGTGGACGAACATGCCTGCGCGCACCAGGGCGAAAGCCCCGTGATTGCGCTCCGTCATATATACCGCCGGACCGGCGATGAGAATAATGCCGATCGCCGAGCCGGAGCTGCCCAAACGGAAGATGGCCAGAAGCAGCGCCGGAATCAGCAGGAAGTCGACCGGCAGTCCATCCATGGTAAACACCAGCGTGGAAAGGGCGGCGAGCCCGATCAGGATGCCGACGGTCTCAGTCTTTCTGCCGGGCCTGAACAGGGCTATGACTTCGGCCTTGTCCATGGCCAGCACCAGCGGCGTCACAACCGCAATGCCCATTACGTCGCCGATAAACCACGTGGTCACGGAGAGCATATTGGTCGGAATCTTCTCGACCAGGGTCACGAGTTCCATAAATGCGCTCGAAGACAGCGGCGCCAGCAGGACGCCGAAACCAACAAACCTGACCAGGGTCTCAGCCTTGCTCAGGTCGGGCTTGGTGCCGTCGCCGTTCGAAAGCAAAGATGCGGCAACCAGCACCTCGATGGTGTTGCCGGCTGAGAACAGGAGCGACTGCGAAACAAGAAAGTGAAAATAGCTGTGGGCAATAACGTTGGCCACAATGCTTGCGGCCAGGTAAATGGGCCAGCATCGGCGCGGCAGGCGCAGCAGAAATGCCAGCAATAGACCGTTGGCGGGCCAGATAATGTCGGCCACCGCAGGGGTGCGCGTTAATGCGTTGCCTCCCCACGAGACCGCCAGGTAAAGCAGAAAAACATAACTCAGGTGCGACACCGAATCGGGGCGCAATCGCGCGAACGCCCGTGCAAGGGGCGAACCTGCGGCTGATCCACCTGACTCGTCAGTGCTATCGAGAGCGGCTTTCTGCATGACCCGTTGATAAATAGCATTGCAATCAATCCGTCAGGATGCAATAGCAAACGTGAGTAGGCCCCGATTCCACGTTGGTTCCAACCGCCGGTTACCTTGCCGGCTGCGCTGCGAACGAAAGTGCTACTCGCGACTGAGCGCGGACCAGCGCGCCAAACCCAAATCCCGGGGTTTGATTGGAACGGGTAAGCGGGCTTTGCGCTTTCCCAGGCCTCATTGCCGAGAGCAGAAGGTCGAGTCGGTGATTTAAATCACATACCGGCCCAAAAGTTGAGGCTAGCCTTGGTGTCATTGGAAAGAGCTTCTTCCCCGGGAGGTTGAAGATATGACCCACCCAATTTCCATCTCTTCTTACCGTTCAGGTCACATTCAGTCG
>JBEKCW010000446.1:0-4424 GCA_050014675.1 Occallatibacter sp.
CTCGGCCGGTGTCATTGTGGTGCTCTTTCCGGCAGCCAGAATGCCGCTCAGGTTCACGCGAGAGATTGAGTCATCGGCATCCCGGCCCGCTCGCACCGGCTTATCGGGTCCCTGGACCGGAGTTTTGAGTTGCCACTCTCCGGCCTTTTACGGCTGAATCTTTCATGGTAGTTGATTGGACGAGGCAAGCAGAATACGGTGTCCTGGGACACGCAGTACCCACTCTCATCCATGGTGATAGGGCCACGCCCCCGTAGAACTTGAAGCCCCAAATAAAATTGCCCTGAATCGTCTTAGGTTAAGATGCGGGCTTGCGGAAAAAAGCCGTATGGCCGTAGCAATAGGACGGTTCTAAGGATCGGATAGTCGCTTTTTTGCCGTTTGGCATCCCGTCATGTGAGCCGGGGCGGGTCCATGGGGGCTGCCGATCCGGTTCCGCGCTGAATCAGCTCTCGTCGAGGAGCGCCTCTATGCTGGAGGCCAGCGCGGCGGGTTTTACTCTCGGCCCGAAGCGTTCCACGACACGGCCGTCACGCCCGACGAGGAATTTGGTGAAATTCCAGCGGATGCGGTTGCCCAGAAGAAAGCGGAGCGGGGCTGGCTTTTCCCGGTTCAAAAAGCGGTAAAGCGGGTGGGCGTTGGCTCCGTTCACATCGATTTTGGCGAAGATGGGAAAGCTGACGCCGTAGTTGCGCTGGCAAAATGAGGCGATTTCAGCGGCGGTGCCCGGTTCCTGGCGGCCAAACTGGTTGCATGGGAATCCCAGTATTTCGAGGCCCCGGCCGCGGTATTTGCCGTAAAGCTGCTCAAGGCCGGCGTACTGCGGCGTAAACCCGCATTTGCTGGCGGTATTCACAATCAGCTGCACTTTGCCACGGAACTCGGCGAGCGAAAGGGTGCGGCCGTCGAGCAGCTCGGCGGTGAATGCGTAGATCGAGTTGGAAAGGGCAGTCAATAGTTAGTAGCCAGTAGCCAGTAGCCAATAGCCAGTAGCCAATAGGCGGTAGCTTGTAGCTTACAGGTTGAGCCGCGAGTGGGCCCGGGTCGCCTTCTATTGGCTACTCGCTATTGGCTCGTTCCCAACTCCCTATTCCCTGTGCTTTGCGTCTAAACAGCATTCTGCCACGTGCAGTCAGGATGCACAGGCGTCGAAACCCGCCTCGTTCCGGTAGACTGTGGAATGGGAACCCAACCGGACGGACTTCGCCGCATTTCGCGTTAGCGGAATGATTCGGCGCAGAGTCTGTCGCAGCGGCAGCAGTCGACTGTTTGTGTTGCGGTGGGAACCCGGCCCTGGGACCGAAGGCGGCAAGCGCGGCAGGGGAATTACTAGGTAGGGAGCGCTTTTCGTGCCGACAGCCATGTCCAGCCGTTTGGGCCGGGTGGGTACGGTCAAATATAATCAGTGTTTCCTCGACGCAGGATACGATTTTGAGCAATGAGGGTGTGCATATTTTTCCCGTGAAGCCGAACCATGGACCGCACCAGTACTTTTTGTGCTCGCCGCAGGGCCGCTGCCCGGTGAAGATCAAGCACACATTTATATCCCGTTTTGTGGGGTCAGCCAGCCGCGCCGTTCGCGTCCTGATGGTGGCGATGCTGGCCTTTATGGCCGTTTCGGCCATGGCGCAGACCTCAGACACCATCGACAGCATCCGCGTGATTGGCAACCGCCGCATACCCAAAGAGACCATTCTCGCCCGTCTTTTTATCCATGCTGGGGACACCTACGACATCAACTCGGTCGAGGCTAGCTTCCAGTCGTTGTGGAACACCAACTACTTTGAGAACCTGCGGGTAGAGCGCGAGGACACTGAAAAGGGCATCATCCTCAACATATTCGTCCGTGAAAAGCCGAATATCCGCGAGATCAAATACAACGGGCTCAGCTCCATCTCAGAGTCCGACATCCTCGACCGCTTCAAAAAGGAGAAGGTCGGGCTGTCGGAGGACGGGCAGTACGACCCCACCAAGGTGAAGCTGGCTGAGACGGTGATCAAGGCCATGGAGGCCGAGCACGGCCACCAGTTCGCCACCATCAAGACCGACGTGAAGACCATGCCGCCGGCCTCGGTGCAAATCACCTTCAACGTGAAGGAAGGCCCGGTGGTGAAGGTCGGCAAGATCAAGTTTGTCGGCAACACCCACTTGAACTCGCTTTACCTGCGCAGGTCGATGAAGAACCTGAAGCCCATCGGCATTCCCTACTCGATTATTTTCGAGAACATTTTCTCTCAGACCTACGACGCCTCAAAGCTGGAAGAAGACACCGAGCGCGTGCGCCAGGCCTACCGCGACAAGGGCTACGCCAACGCGGCCGTGGAAGAGCCGAAGACCCAGATCCGGGACGAAGGCGGGCTGAACTTTTTCACCTTCCGCCCCAACAAGGGCAAGCGCATCGATATCCTGCTCCCCATTGAGGAGGGCGGCCGTTACCGGCTGGCCACCATCACCTTCTCCGGTAACAAGGCCGTGAAGAACCCCAAGGCCCTGCGCGCCACCTTCCCGATCAAAGATGGCGACTGGTTCAACGCAACCGAGATCGGCAAGGGCCTGGATAACCTGAAGAAGGCTTACGGGCAGCTGGGCTACATCAACTTCGGAGCCATTCCGAAGATCGACTACGACGACCAGAAAAAGACAGTCACAATCAACGTCGATATCGATGAAGGCTCTCAGTTCTACGTATCGCGTATCGAGTTCCAGGGCAACACGATCACCCGCGACAAGGTCATCCGCCGCGAGCTGATGCTCGACGAGGGCTCGGTGTACAACTCGCAGTTGTGGGAGTACAGCCTTCTGCGCCTGAACCAGCTGGAGTACTTCGATCCGCTCAAGGTCGATCAGGACTCCGAGGCCCATCAGGATCCCGACAACCACACCGTTGAGCTGCTGCTCAAGGTGCACGAAAAGGGCAAGAACTCCATCGGCATGAACGGCGGCATCAGCGGGCTGTCCGGCGCCTTTATCGGTCTTAACTACCAGACCAACAACTTTCTCGGCCTGGGAGAAACGTTAAGCCTGCAGGCCAACCTGGGCTCCATCAGCCGCCAGTTCCTGTTCGGCTTTACCGAGCCTTATTTCCGCAACCGGCCCATCAACATGGGCTTCCAGATCTTTAACCAGAAGCAGGACTTTAACGCCTCAAAGAACTACCAGACCACATCTGGCGCGTCAGCCAATTTGACCGCTGCCGAGAAGTCTCTGACCCAGAATTACAACCAGGCTTCAAAGGGCGTGAACGTCTCCGTCAGCTACCCGCTGAAGCGGCATGCCTTCCAGCGCCTGGGCGTAACTTACTCCTGGACGAGCTCGAATATCACGGCCTTCAGCTCCGCATCGCAGACCTTCTTCCAGACCATCGCGTTCCGGTCGGGTGTGCAGGCGTCGAATCCGCTGGCCGGCATCATCAACAGCTACATTTCATTCAGCTACGCCTACAACACGATCAATAACCCTATCCGCCCGCATAACGGCAAAGAGATTACGGCCGCATTCCAGGCCTCGGGCCTGTGGGGCAATGTGCGCTACCTTGAGCCGATTGTGGCCTACAAGCGCTTCATCCCGATGCACTACCTGATCCCATCGGCGCAGGGGCGCAACGTGCTGGCGGTGCGCGCGCAGCTGGGTTATGTGCAGGGATTCGGCGGCGACGTGGCACCGCCCAACAACCGCTTCTACTCCGGCGGCGAAATGGAACTGCGCGGCTTCGATGTTCGCGGCGCAACGCCTTACGGTTACGTGCCCACGCGCGTCAACTTCCAGCTCTTCAATCCTGACGGCACCTGCGTGCCGCGCGATCCCACGAACCCCGAAGATAACCAGTGCATCCAGGTGCCTCTGCCAATTTACGGAGTAGCGTCGATCGGCGGCGATTCCAACCTGACCGCCAACGCCGAGTATCGTATTCCGGTGGTGGGGCCGTTTACCTTCTCGCTGTTTGACGATTTCGGCATTGACGCCGCGGTCAATCACGACCAGTTGAAGCAGAGCCCGGAGGGATTCGCGACACTCACCGCGCCGCTCTACGGCTGCCCGGTGTACAACAATGGCTCCTGCCAGGGTGGAATTCCAGGCTCTGATGTAGGGTTCAAGCAGAATATCCGGCCGATCAGCGGCACCAACCTGGTCCCGCGCATGTCAACGGGCGCGGAACTGGGCGTGTTCATGCCGATCATCAACGCTCCCTTCCGGATTTACTACGCCTACAATCCGCTCCGCTTGTTTGAGTCGCCGTACTGCAACGACGTGCTGGTGGGCGGCAAGCAGGGCAGTTGCTCGGCCGAGCTCATTACGCGGTCCATGTTCCCGTCAGGTGGCGCCTGCGACTACTCGTATGCAGAGGCCCTTCAGGCATACGGCTCGCGCTACGTCTTACGCGAACCCCGCTAGACCTTCCGCTTTACAAACTCGACTTCGTTCTA
>JBEKCW010000447.1:0-4424 GCA_050014675.1 Occallatibacter sp.
CCGCTTTCCCGGCGCGCGCCAAATCTTTGCCTCTGAATTCCATCAGACCCTCGCCGAACTCGCTCCCAGCGATTCGGCCTTCATCGTCATCGCTACGCGCGGCCATCGCGATGACCTGCGCATACTGCGTTGGGCCGTTCAAACACCGGCGCGCTACATCGGCATGATCGGCTCCCGCCGCAAGGCTGTCACCGTCTTTCGACAGCTCGTCGCTGAAGGTCTTCGCCCTGAACTCTTCGAACGCGTTCATTCTCCCATCGGCCTCGACATCGGCGCCATCACCCCTGAAGAAATTGCGGCCGCCATCGTAGCCGAGCTCGTCGCCAATCGCCGCAATGTTGAACGCGCACTGCCTCACATGAGCTGGTTCCATTCCCGGCGATTCGACGGATCGGCCAACGCGGCCACCGATGAGCCCTCAGATGAGGCCGCCGACGGCGAAACCTCATTAACTCAATCCGGAAATTAAATGATGGCAGATCTTTGCGGCGTCATTCTCGCTGCCGGCGCATCCTCGCGCATGGGCCGCGATAAGGCCCTGCTGACCTGGCCGGCAAATGAATCGTCACCCGCTCAATCCGACAACTCAACTCTGCTCGCTACTCACATCGCCGCCCTTAAGCCTTTCGCGCGGGCCATTGTTGTCGTAGCCGGTCAAAATGCCGACCGCCTCGCGCCCATCGTCTCCGCATACGGCGCAGTCTCGGCAATCAACCCCGCTCCCGAACGCGGCCAATTCAGCTCATTGCAAATTGGCCTCGGCAAAGCAATCGACCTGGGTTGCGACTCCGCCATGATCACGCCCGTCGATTGCGCGCCTCTTGATCAGGAAACGCTCGCATTACTCCGTGCGAAGTTCGACGAAGCACTCGCCCGCGGAAAATGGGCCGTAGCGCCGCACTCCAACGGCCGCAATGGTCATCCCCTTTTTGTGTCGCGGGAACTCGTCGACGCATTTCTCGAAGCGCCGCCGACTTCCAACGCGAGAGAAGTCAAACGAGTTCACTACCGACGCTTCGTCCCAGTCCCAGTTACGATTCCCAACCTGGTCGCCGACATAAACACGCCCGCCGATTACGCCGCAATAATCGCACTCTCGCAATCTAGATCAGACTGAGAAATGGGTGCCCCATGTCCCGATTTTGGGACATGGGATAGCACGAACCTCATTCCGTCACTGCTTCGCAACATTACTAAGCACAGCTCCCAGCGCATCCATCGCCAGATGACTCGCATGCACCGACGCCTGCGGCAAACCGCCAACCGCCTGCACAATTTCTTCCCTGCTCAGCCTGCGCGCTTCCTCAACTGACTTCCCGCGAACGAGCTCCGTCATCGCCGACGCACACGCCACCGACGCGACGCAACCCTTGGCCTGAAAACGAATCTCCTCGATCCGCCCATTTATGGCCCTGATAGTCAGTTTGAGCGTGTCGCCGCATGCGGGATTCTCGATCAACACCTGCCCGTTTGGCTCGGCAACCACACCCGCATTGCGCGGATGTTCAAAATGATCGAGAACTTCTTTCGAATACATGTGCCTTCAATCGAAGATGAACCTATTCCAAGAACCTGGGTGCCCCAGGTCCCTCGCCTTTGGGGACCTGGGATAGCTCAAACCTTAAGGCCACAGTGCTAATCTGCAGCGCCCGCCGCCCGCACCTGCTGCGCCGCAACAATCTCCGTAATCAGAAACAGATCGGTCAAAAGCGCCCGCAGATGAATCGACGCATTCAGATTGTCGATCAGCTGCGAGCTGATCGCCGCCTGCGCCAGCACCAGGTCAACCGCTGCGCTCGAACTTTGCGCATCGTGTCCCAGAACGTCTACAAACGCCGCAAACTTCTCTGCCTGTCCTGTTTCCATCCGCGCCGCAGCCGCTCTCGACGCTGCCTCAAGCCCGCGTATCGCCGCCAGTGCATTCGTCAGCTTCTCTCGCAGTTGCCGGCCCGCATCGCTGCCTTCATCGGTCGTCATCCCGCGCGCCGCATAGCTCAGCGTGAACTCGTAGCAGTCTTCAATTGTGTCGCAAAGCGTTTCTATCTCAGTCGGCATCGCTGGCTGCGTAGCCTTTCTTCTTTCCCGTTGACTGCTTCACAATCCAGCGCTCCGGATCGTGCTCCTCAAGATAAAAATCCCGGCTCATCCATCCAAAGATCATCGACTTGGTAATCGGTAGCTTCTCAGGCCTGATGCCCATATACACATGCATCATCACCAGCGCTATCAGCCCAATGCCCGCAAGTCCGTGCAGCACATACATCAGCCCCCACGTCATGTCGCTGAACAAATACGGATTGCGCGTGAAGATACCGGTCTGAATCCTCTTCATCATAAACAGCCCGGTCACCGTCACCGCCAGGGCGCTCAACACAATCACCAGATGGTAGAACTTGTTTTCAAGCGGATACTTCGCAAATCGTTCCGGCGGCGGCGCAGGCTTGCCCATAAAGCGCAGTGTTCTCCGCATCGCATCGCGAATGTCGACCCGGTCAGGCCATATCGACCAGGGGTCCATGAAGAACGAATGGAAGATGTGAAAGACGATTGAAACAGTCAGCACCACGCCCGCGATCCAGTGGTAGAGCACCCAGTTAAACTGCACACCCACTTTGGGCAGAAACGCCGTGAACAGCAGCGTAAACATGGCCGCAGCCATCACCCAGTGAAACAACCGCGCCGCCAGCGAATGCCGCTGCACCCGCTCCGGAATCGCAGCTTCAATCGACCTGGGCAGTTCATTTTTCTTGAAGACCTTCGGCCCTGCAACCAGCGCCACGTACAGCGCGTGCACAATCATGAACGCGAGCCCGGCAATCACCGCCGCGCCAATCAAATCCCACGCCGCATGAATGGGCACATGCTTGCCCCACGGATCTGTCGCCCAGGTTATGAATCTCATGCCGGCTCCTGTGCTTCAACGTTCCCTGCAATCGCGCGTTTCACCAGGTTGCGCATCAGCGGAATCTTGTACGCATTAAACTGCAGAGGAACCGCGCCCTCCACCGCCAACTTGCCCGCCATCATGCCAGTCTCGGCATCGGCCGGCTTGCCCACAATCGCGCCCTCAACATTCTTAAGCCGCATCGGCTTCGGCGATACTGCACTCACTGCAATCCGCGCCGCCGTAATGGTTCCGCCGCTCACCTTCATCGCCGAGGCCACGTTCATCAGCGGAAAATCCCAAACGTTGCGATCGCGTACTTTTTCGAAATAAAACTTCGCACCCGCCCACGTTCCCGGAATTCGAATCGCTGTTAGCAAAAATCCCGGCTCCAGCATGTTGATCCGCGTAATGTCCGTCTCAGGCCCGACAAAATAATCCTCCGCATCGATCTCGCGCTCGCCCTTCGGCGTCTGCACCACAAACTTTGCGTCGAGCGCAATCAACGCGGGCACCGAGTCCGACGGATGCACGGCCACGCAGCGGTCTGCGCCAAAAATCGCGTGCTCACGGTTGCGCCCTACCGGAGTATCGGCATAGCAAATGTTTCCGCCAGCGCGATAGCACGGCCATCCGCCGCGGTAATACCAGCAGCGCACATCCTGCGAAACGTTCCCTCCCAGCGTGCCCTGGTTGCGAATCTGCGGCGACGCCACAACCGACACCGCATCCGCCAGCAGGCTGTAGTTCTTCTTTATCTCAGGATGATTGGCAATCTCGGTGAGCGTGGTCATCGCGCCAATCTCAACGCCATCGCCGGTCGTGCGAATCCCCTTCAGTTCCTCTACGCCGCTCAAATCCACCAGCACGCCCGGCTTCTTGATCCGATCCTTCAGCCAGTCAAAGCTGTCCATGCCCCCGGCCATCACCCACGCATCGCTGCCATTGTCCTCCAGCAGTTTCTGCGCCTCCGCAGCCGAACTCGGCTGCAGCAGATCAAAGGCGGGCATCACGTCGCGAAATACTGCCATAACTTCTCCCTCGCTCCCTGCCTTTAGATATGCGCCAACAACGGGTGCTGCATCGGCCGTCCCGCTTCAAGCGAAGCCAGAATCGTATCCGCATTCACCGGCGCGCGTTGAAAAATGTTGTCTCCAACCGCATCTGCAATCGCATTTAGAATCGCCGCGCATCCGCCGCCCACCGGCGGTTCACCGCAACCACGCGCGCCCACCGGTGTCTCAGGATCGGGAATGTTCAGCGCATTCCACTGCATGTCCACCGGCACATCCAGAATCGTCGGCGGCTTGTTCTGATAAAAGCGCTCGGCGATTGAAATGCCATATTGCGGATCGATCACCCACTTCTGCCCAATGGCATGGCCAATCCCCAGCGTAGATCGGCCCAGCACCTGCCCGCCCAGCGCTGCAGGATGAAGCACCGTCCCCACATCGGCATACGCCAGATAATCGGTGATGTAATACTTGCCGGTCTCCACGTCAACTTCCACTTCTGCAAAGCATGCCAGATAAGAATAGGA
>JBEKCW010000448.1:0-4400 GCA_050014675.1 Occallatibacter sp.
CGCGAGCAACACAACAAACGCAGGCACAACCACATTTGAGGTAAGCCTGCATTCGGGCCGCCCTCATCAAATCAGAATCCATCTGTCATCCATTGGGCATCCCCTGGTGGGCGATCCTCTGTATGGCTTGGGCGGTCAGCCTCTTGAGAATCTCCCCGGCCTCCCCGGTGATGGAGGATATTTGCTGCACGCCCAATTTCTGAAATTCCGCCACCCCATCACCGGAAAACAGATCAATCTTGAGGCAGCTTTGCCGTCCGGATTCTCCCCGGTCTCCAATCTTGTGCTGGGTTGAGATGGGTTGGTTAGGGTTCGTGCTATCCCCGGTCTCAGAAGCGAGACCGGGGGCACCTGGCTAAACGATTGAAATCAAATGCGGCAGATTGCGGGCATGTTGACAGCTCGTTCGTGCGATCGAGGCTCCGCGAGGCCTTGAGGGGCGAGGGAGCCTGGAGTGAGTGCTGAACTCACGGTAGCGCAAACGTGCAAAATTCTACGCAAGTGGAGTTGAAATAAGTTCGGATGGGAGAGCGGCGATAACGGCGTTTTACAGGCCCGATCGGAATCGAAGAGGTAACTGTTCATGGCTTCGAGTTCGCAGATGCTCCGTTAGGTTTTATCCTCGATTCCCGTATCCTGCGAGGGCTCGTCGGTCAGGTTGGGCCGGTCCGTGTGAACGGGAATTCCGCTGATAAGGCCCTGATAGTTTGCAAGGCGTTTGCCCAGAATCACCACGCCCTTGGACGTGATCTCATATTCGCGAATATCCTTGGCATGATTTCCGCCGCGCATCTTGATGACCACCATAATCTTGCGAAGCTGGCCATCGATGGATACATAGCGCAACCGGATGATGTCATCGGTGAGAAAAGAAATTGAGTAAGTACTGAACGGGAATTCAGTGAACGACTCATCTACTTCAACCGTGCTTAGGATCGTCACGCCAATTCCAGTCAAGGCGAAGATCATGCGGTAGAGGGATTCACGAAAGTCGGCGCGGAAGCCGGGTGACAGGGCCATTTCAAAGCCTGCGAGGGAGTCGATCACCAGGCGCTTGGCGCCGATCTTCTGCACAGCGTCGAGAATCGACTGCATGGTTTCATCTACCGAGAGGTCGAGAGGACGGAGATAGAGGATTGTGAGTTTCCCGTCTTTCTGCGGCGTTTCCAGATCCAGGCCCAGACTTGTAGCCCGCTCCGCGTACGCCTCCGGGCGTTCTTCAAAGACCGCCACGATTCCCGGTTCCCCATGGCTTATGCCTTCCGCAATGAATTGGGTTGCCAAAACAGATTTCCCAGTTCCCGAAGACCCTGCGATGAGTACGCTATCGCCTTCGCGCACGCCCCCATCCAGCATCTTGTCCAACTCCGGAATACCGAAGCAAAGGCGCCGATTGCTGGGCGGATTTCGCTTGCGTGCGGTGAGCCCAAAGGTGCGCGAGAAGGCCTGGACTCCGGCATCGGTGATGCGGAATGTGTGCAACCCGGGCACGGAATCCTGTCCGCGCAGTTTAATGACTTGCAGCTTGCGGACAATTGAATTTCGCTCCGCCGTTTGGCGCAGCCAAAGCAGGCCGTCGGCGACGGTAAAGATGGGATTGTCGCGTAACTCGTCCTCTGCATACTCGCCGATCAGGAAAGTTGTGGCCTGCCAACTGGCGAGAAACAACGCCAATCGTTGAATGAACGATTGCAGGTCCATGTCACTTTCCTGCTTCCGCACCATGGTGCGAAATGAGTCGACAACGACGACGGCGGGGTTAGACTTTTCGACTTCTCTGGTGATCTCCGCCAGGACCGCGCCCAGGTCCTTCTCCAGAACAACCTGGCTCAGGTTGATAAAGCGAATGGAGCCTGGCAGCTTGGCCGGATCGAAGAATGTGTACTGTTGCTGGTAGCGCAACATTTTGATGGCGGATTCGCCGAGAACAGTGAAGTAGAGAGCAGGCCGCTCCGGGCTCGCATTGGCAAACACGAACTGGTGAGCCAGCGTCGTCTTGCCGCTTCCGGGGGCGCCCGCAATGATATTGAACGAGAACTCGGGAAGGCCGCCGCCGACAATTTCGTCGAGGCCCGGAACTCCGGTGGGTAGCTTGTTTATTTTCACTTTGTCTTCAGTGTTCATGCTGCTCTCCCGTTCTCGGAATTGCGATCGTCAAGTGCTTCACCTGGCCAGGCATTGCGCAGCAGGCTTAACGTTAGAGCTTCGCCAAGGAAGATACGAAGCAGTCCCAGTAGGCGTGCGATGAGAATGATCCCTGCTTCGCCTGCCTGATCCTTTTCAGTCTCGAGCTGATTCTCAATCTCGCCCAGGCCCTGCAAAGATCCATCCTCGGTAATCGTCACCGCGTCAAGGCTGGGAGTTCCGGTTCTGGCCAGCGTCAATGCCCGAGAGGCGAGTGACTGAAAGCCGGCAGCCCCAACAAATTCGCCAAGGCTCTGGCGGAGCTTCTCATAGACGCGCGTTGCCGGCGACTCCGTTGGCACGGAGGTCTTGCCCAAACCGGCTTCATAGGTAAGAAGACGATGGGCCAAATCTCGCATTCCTGGGGCAGCCGTCATGATTAACCCTGCATCATGGATTTCAATTCCGATTACCTCGTTCTTAAGAGCAACGGTGCAGCAATTGCTTTTTTACCGAATCGCACCCGCGATTTGGATGTTCTCCATTCGGGGCTGCAACACACCCTCTCTGGATGGAGCGTTAACGGAACTCAATTCATGTAGCGATTCGTTTCCGGGTCAGGTTCGTCTTCTTGCGAACCGCCAGCCTTGCTCCGGATGAGTGTGAAGATGTCTAAAACCGTGGCAATACTGCGAATGTTTCCCACGGCACTCAAGAGTCCCTCTTCCATGTTGGGATGTTTGTCCACCAGGAATTCAATACGATCGCTCACTTTCCGCAGCCGGTCAATTTCGAGCAGAAGATCCTCAAACGCCGCGGCCATTTCCGGCCCATCGGCGGCCGAGTAGAACGTGTCCGCTGGGGCTATTGTCGACTCTTTCCCGACATCAGTCTGAAGGCGTAAATCTTCAATCAATCGGAGCGTTGTTGCCTCGCCAAGAAAGGTAAGAAACAGCCCCAGGAGTTGCGCAATCAGAGTGACTCCGACCTCGCCGTCCTCGTCCGTCTGAGATTCGACTTCGCCAAGACCGCGCAGCACCCCATTCGCGGTGATCTGCACCGCACTGAGCCGGGGTGATTCAGACTTGGCTATAGCCAAAGCGCGGGAAGCGAGCACCTGAAAACCGTCAACTCCAACAGGCGCAGCAAGTTGCCGGCGCAGCTTCTCGTACACGCGAACAGTTGCGGGTTCGGTATGAAGGGAGGTGGTAGGCGCATCGGCTTCTGAAGCGACCAGGCTGCGGGCCAATTCACGCGTCTTATCTGAAGGAAGCATCGGTTTCGTTCTTTCCTTGCACTCTACGCCTTCGCGCTGAGCGCGCAGCATTTATCGCTACGGCAGTATTAGGGCGATTGCCTCTATGACGACAGTCCAGACGCGATTCATCTGCTTTAATCTGGCGTCACGCCATCCAAAGGTACTTCAAACATCTCCGGAAAGGTGAGCAAACTGGAACAGGTTATCACTTCGCAGCAGGAATAGAATGGTGAGGCTTGATCAAAATGTGGAATTGCGCAGGCTGCAACAGACGCCTGGTCGCAAGGAGAATATCCGGAATTCCGGGGCCCTGGCTGATAGAAATTTATTTACACTTCGCTCACCTGCAGGATTAGGCTAATGGCTATGCGGCCGCGGTATTATCCCGCGATGCCCGCAAGAAGCCGCAGCCGCAGGGAGCCCTTCAATGGTTGAACTTGAAAAGCACGGATTCGATGTAGCTGCATTCCTGGCAAGCGCCGGCGTGGGGCGAAGAATCGTCCAGTTAGCGCCGAAGCAGGCATTCTTTTCGCAGGGAGATTCAGCGGACTCGGTTTTTTATCTTCAGAAGGGCCGCGCAAAGGTCACGGTGGTTTCCCCAGCCGGGAAGGAAGCCACCATCACGCTTCTCTCCACTGACGACTTTGTGGGAGAAGAGGCGCTCGCGGCCGTGCCGGGACTGCGTTTGTCCACGGCTACTGCCGTTACCGCCTGCACCGCTCTCAGAATCAGCCGGGAAGAGATGATCCGTGTGACTCATGTGGAGCATGACTTCTCAGACCTCTTTTTGAAAGTAATCCTGGAACGAAGCATACGCATTCAGGCCGATCTGGTCGATCAGCTTTTCAACTCCAGTGAGAAGCGCCTGGCGCGGATACTGCTGTTAATGGCGGAATTTGGCAGGCCTGGCGAACCGGAACAATACATCCCCAAAATCTCGCAGGAGACCCTGGCAGAGATGATCGGCGCCACGCGCTCCCGCGTGAGCTTCTTCATGAATCGATTTCGTGAGCTCGGG
>JBEKCW010000449.1:0-4395 GCA_050014675.1 Occallatibacter sp.
TCGACGAGCGTTTCGTGCTGCCAGTCAGCCAGAAAGATTACGTGCTGCTTGTTTTGGAAGCCCAGGCTGGGCCCGATGGCGAGCACGCGTCCGCGACGGCCCTCGCTCCATAAGCCTGCCGCGGCCGGCACAACTACACCGGACTGCGTGTCGCTGGTAGTTTGCACGATTGCGTAGCCCGTGCCACCCAGCATCCAGTTGCCGAAGTGCTTGCCGGCGGCGTAGTCGGTGTGGAACTCCTGGCCGGAGTGGTAGTCGGTTGCCTGATTGGTGGTCTTCAGGTCGTACATGAGCTTGGCTGAGGCTTCCCAGCCGTTCTTCGGCAACAAGCTTACAGCAACGAGCGGATCGAAGCCGTAGTAGTTCGATCCAATACTCACGCGGGCATCGTTCTTGTCGTAATAGCCGGTAGGCAGAAAGAAGTCGACAGCGGCCACGGCGTGCCACCTGGGATGATGCCAGCCGAGGATGAAGGGATTGACGGTGATGTCGCCGATTGCTGTCTTGCTCGCAGTTCCGTTCATGTCGACCGACTGGTAAACCACTGGAACGATCACATGCGCGCCATAATCCGCGCCCAGCAGCTTGAGGTGAGATATCTCAACAAACCGGAGGGCGTTGAATGTGGCGTCAACCGAGGGAGTTGAGCCATTCAGCAGCGCGTTTGCTCCCGATCCGCCTTTGAGTTTGCCGCAGTAGAAGCCAAAATAATTCACGTAATAATTGCCGGGCGGCGGAATAGCGCCGGCAAACCAGTTTTCAGCGCCATTGGGATATTGGTCGCCGCCTTCCTTGCCCCACGAAGGTGAAGCAATCACTGCGACTGCGAGCAGGATGGCAAAAAGTATACGTTTCATGCGGGTCTCCGCGGGCCTCTGCTTGAATGCGCAGAATTGCCCGTTCCGCGCGACGCTCGCGACGTGAAGACGCCCGGAGCCGCACACGTGAGTTATCGACGCGCGTAAGCATTCGCGTTATAGGCGGGATATTACCGACGGAATTAGGCGGTGGGCGGCGGGCGGCGGTCAGGCGCCGCTGCGCTTGCGAAAGACTATGTTGAGCTCGCGCCGCCAGTCTTCGTTGAGCGCGATCAGTTCCCACTGAATTTTTGGAGAGAAGTAGCGCAGCACCGGCTCGTTTGCCGGATGGATGCGAAGAGCCGGGCCGATGAGTATGAGGCGCGGCTCGAGCTCAGAAATTTCAGAGTCGGGAAAATAGCCGGTGCGCTCGAAGGGCGACAGAGGCCGCGTGACGCCGGCGGGCGTTTGGCGGTCGGCATTGAGTGCGCGTACGCGAATCCAGTAATCGAGAGCCTGCATGGGCAGGTGCAGATCTTCGTCTGCCTTGATTTCAATCACTGCGAGACGGTTGCGCTGATCGAGTGCGAGCAGGTCGAGCAATCCCCGATCGCCCGACGAGATTGCCGGCACCTGCGAGTAGACCGGTTCGCCGCGGATCTCGGGCAGCAGCTCGCCGATCTTCATGCGCAGCTCGCTTTCAAGCCAGCGCTCGGGCTGCATGCGGAAGAGCGGGTCGGTATGCGCGCCGGCGGAATTGCGGCTCAAAAAAAGGCGCGCGAAGAGTTCGCGGCAAGCGTCTACATTTTCGTCGGTCAGCACGGTTTCGTTTGCGCCTGCACCGAAGGTGGCTTCATTCTTGCTGGTGAACGAGTGCGCGGCAGCGCCATGGCGGACGCGCGCAAACTCGAGTCCGTGCAGCAACAGGCCAACTTCAGCAGGCGTGCCGGCCCGGAGTTCGACACGCCGCCGCGCGGACGCGGGAACAAGCTCCATCAGGCGGTCAATTCCAGGCTGGCAGCGCTCGATTGCAGCTGCAGCCGAAAAGGCGTGCATGAGCCGCGACTCAAGATTGCCGGTATCGTCGATGTCGACCTGGGCGAGCTCTTCGCTGCGCTCATCGAGAGTGTAGATCTCAAAACTTGCGGCGCCGTGATTGAGCCAGGCCATGCGCTCTGCCGTCGTCCGCCAGGCGCCTGCGGGAACAATCACCTTGAGCCCGCCAAAGTGGCGGCGCACATCGCCCTTCTGGCGGCAGTAGTCGAGCCAGAGCACGCCGAGCGTGAGTATTCCGTCGACCATCGCGCCCGATTCGCACTCGCCCACGCCGATCACGGCATCGGCGGCCGTGCCTTTGAGCAGGCGGCCGCGGATGTAGGCCGGACCGAAGCTGTGTTCCAGATCCATGGCCGAGCGCAGGCCGTCGACCTTGGCGCCGATAAAGTGACGCGTCAGAGCGCGCTCGAGAAGTCGTTGATAGTTGCGGCGGGCCGCGTCGCGCGCCGTGGGAGTGCGGCGGTCGCTGGATGGAACCAGTTCCAATGCCTGTGCTTTGGTTGCGCCCATGCGGCGAGTCATCAGGCGAAGACTTGCGGCACGCGGCTGCACCTCGATTACGCTGCGCACCAGGTTGCGCTCGTCGCTCCACAACTCGAGCAGGCAGCGGCCGTGCGCATCTTTTGTGGAGTAGCGGGCCGACCGCATGTCGAAGAGGACGCGGCCATCTTCGAGAATAGCCGCGGCGGGATGCTTGAGAATGTACTCTTCGATTTGCCGCGCCAGGCGCGCGGCAGGCGAGATCTCGGCGTTCAGGCCCGCTTCCATTTGCCGCTACCAGCCCATGCGCTCGCGCAGCGCGGTAATATGCGCTGTGTGGTGTTGCGAGTGCCAGGCGTAAAGAGCGAGAGTGAGGGCAAGGTCAGACGGGCCGCGCTCGGGATGCTTGATGCCGCGCGCAAAGTCCGGCTCGCTCATTGACTCAAGCAGCGCCACCCAGCGCGCATGCAGCGCCTCAATAAGAACCAGCGCCCCGTCGATGGGCAGCGTCTTGCTGTCAGGCAATTCGGCCCAGGCCTTTTCGTCGTAGGGCTTGATGGTGGGCCAGTCTTCAGTAAGCGCGAGTTTGAAGCGGACCACGCTGTTCACGTGGCTGTCGGCAACGTGGTGCACAAGCTGGCGCACGGTCCATCCGCGGTCGCGATAAGGCGTGTCGAGCTGCGCATCGCTGAGGCCGCTCACGGCCGCGCGAAGGCGCTCGGGCAACTGGCGCAGGGTTTCAATATGTTCGGCGCGAACGGTCGCCGAGTTCGACTCGGGCGCCTTGAATTTTCCAATGGGATAACGCAGGTCAACTTCGGTCATGGCAAAACACTACCATGACACGCGGCTGGTGGTCTGTAGACGCGTTCTCAGTGAGTGTAAAGATGTATTGCCGGAGGAAGTGCGCTAAGCGGGATGGCCCTGCTTCTGCCTTTGCTTGTGGATATGCATCTTGTAGCTTTTGGGGGCTTTGTAGCGGTAGCTGATGTGGTGATGATGAGTGATCTTGAGTTTCGGGTTCAAGGCAGACGCGGGGCCTGCACACACGGCTACGAGCAGCGCTAATGCAAGCAGTTTCTTCATGTCAAAGATCGTATCACGCTTTCGTTTAGAGGTTAAGACTGCGTTGCCGGACTCTTACAAAAAGAGCAATCCGGCGGCGGCAGCAGGCCACAATCTGGCGCAAACCCTCAAACGGGCTTACCCAGCGTGATGGTGATGATGGTGGTGGTGATGGTGATGGCCAGCGGCAAAAGCGGCCGGGCCGGCGAAGACCATCAGGAGGAGAATTACCGCGAAAATTCTTTTCATGGATCGCATCCTAGCAGAGTTGATTTCGTGACGGAAGCACCTTGCCGCATCTCGAATCAAGAGAGCAACGAGGGGAAAACAGACAACGAGACATCCTCCCCTGGGATTGCCCTTCCGCCGTTCGGGCTTTCTAGGTAATTGGACGCGGAAAGCATAAACTGGGATGACGATGGGATCAACGAAAGCTTCTCCACACCCAAACCAGAAGCTCTATTTTTTTGAGGAGTTCGGCATTACCGAGCGGTTGCTTGAGCGCTGCCTGGGTGAGGCGCTGAGCGCAGGCGGCGACTACGCCGACCTTTACTTTGAGGCCGTTACGGCAACGAGCCTGGCGGTCGACGAGCAAATTGTGAAGTCGGCAAGCCAGGGGTCGAGCGCGGGTTGCGGCGTCAGGGTAGTGAGCGGCGAGCGCACCGGGTACGCATACACCGACAATCTAAGCCCCGACCGGCTGCTTAGGGCGGCGCGCACAGCGGCAATTATCGCCTCGGGCCCCGCAAAACAACCCGTGCAGGCATTCACCGAGGTCGAGGCCCGGAATCTTTACCCGGTTCCGTTGGGCGGATACGATCTGGACCTGGCCGAGCGGCTTGCGCTGATTCTGCGCGCCGATCGCGCTGCGCGGGCCTTCGATCCACGGATTGTGCAGGTGCACGCCAGCTACTTCGAGGAGATGCGGCGGATTATGATTGCCGCCTCGGATGGCGCATTTGCCACTGACACACAGCCGCTTTGCCGCCTGAATGCA
>JBEKCW010000450.1:0-4375 GCA_050014675.1 Occallatibacter sp.
CGATATACGTCAACAAGCTCGGCATTGGGACTGCAGGAGTCGAATGCGAATGAATCTGCGAGTTGGCGCATCTCCGCTTCGCTCTTGTCCTTTAGATGAAACACTATCGCGTAGCTCAGTTCATCTTCGAAGACTCGCTCGGTTCTTCGACGGAATTGCCCCTGCGTGGTCTCGTCAAAATTGCCTGCGATACTTGCGGTGATCTTTGCGACGGAATCCCCGGCCTGAGAATCTGCTCCGTCTCTGCCAAACAACGCTCTGGCTTGCTCGCGTTCGGCTTTCACTTCGGGTGAAGCGAGGAAAGTCCTCCAGGGGGTGTCGGCGCGAACTGAGACCAATCCCATTGGTCCGACATCTTTGTAGGTCCACTCAGTCCAGGACCAGCCTTCTTCATCGGCTATCGAAATCAGGTCTCTGACCATGGCATAGGCAAACTTGGGCTCTCCGTTGCCGGTGCCGAATTCACCCATGTAGACAGGCCTATGGCGGCCGAATGCAATTTGCTCATGCATCAAGTTGCGAAGATATGCCTTGTCGTAACGTACGCCGTCTATTGTCTGCGGATAGTCGGTCATCTTCGTAAGCGGGAAGGCGAAGAAGGGATAAATATGGAATTGGAACACCGTCTGTTTATCGTTCCAGAAGTCGTCGGGAAGACCCTTGAAGTTTTTGCCGTAGTCGTCCCCTTCCACGATCATGAGATGAACCGGGTCAACCTTCCGGATTTGGAGCATGGTCTCTCGCAGCCATGCTGTGAGCAGCTCCGTGTGGCCTTCGGTATCGGGTTCATTTACCAGGTCATAACCCGCAACGCCTGTTTCGTTCCTGTACCGTTTGGCCAAAAACCCCCAAAAGGCCGTGGCGCGGGTGCGAAAGTCGGCATAGTGCCAAAAATTCGGGGTGCCCGAAAGCGAATCGGCATAGATTTCTCTGGACTGTCCGCCCATTACAGCGTGAAGGTCGAGAATGACGTAGATGCCGTGCGCCTTGCTGATTCGAATCATGGTATCGAGATGACGGAGGGCCCCTTCGTCATAAGCCCCGGGTTCATTTGGGTTCTCGAAGCGATTCTCATTGATCGGCACGCGTATTACATTAAAGCCTTGCTTTGCCAGGAATTCCGCGTCCTTGTCGGTGTAGTAGACCGTTTCGTACTCGTCCCAGAACGCATCGGCCTTTTGTTTGCCCAGGACGGTGTTCATGGCCGAGCGCATTTCGGTATGGGTACCATAAAGTCCAACCATGAAATCTTCGCGTAGCAACCAGTTGCCGAGATTGGTGCCCCGCAGTTCGATCTGTTTCCCTGACTTGTACAGGTTCGCCCCTCGGGCCTGGATAAAATCCTGGGCCGATGCGTTTTGTTGAAACAAAAGCAACCCATATATAAAAGCTGCATAAAACATGCGCTTCATTCGCTGTTTCCTTCCGCTATTCAGGCTGGACGTTTTAACTGGGGTCCCATTCCAGCATCGGCGTTTGGGATCAATATACCGCCGACCTCTTAGAGTATTCATCATTGGGGTTGGTGCGGCCCACCCTGGCCGGGAAAACAAATACCGGGCGAGGGCGGGCGC
The DNA here is from genome assembly GCA_050014675.1 of Occallatibacter sp. Classification (GTDB taxonomy): domain Bacteria; phylum Acidobacteriota; class Terriglobia; order Terriglobales; family Acidobacteriaceae; genus Telmatobacter. The sequence goes on from JBEKCW010000450.1 coordinate 1,575, forward strand.
TCGGCGGTTGTCACCGCACTGTGGATTCGTCAGTTCAAATTCCTGTTAGAATTCAGGTTTCAAGGCCACTGACTCCTCAGACCACGGCGAAATCCTTCAACCATGCGTTGCTCGGAGCGCCGGGACTCCAAACCACGAGAAAGCTCTGACTGTGCCTGACCAAATCAAGCAAAAATCCGTCACTTACGCCGATGCCGGGGTTGACATTACGGGCGGCGACCGGGCCAAGGAACGCATCAAGTTCCTGGCACAGAAGACGTTTAATCGCAATGTGCTGGGAGGGATTGGCGGGTTTGGGGCGCTGTTCCGGCTCGACTTGCAGCGGTGGAAGAACCCGATATTGGTGAGTTCGGCCGACGGGGTGGGTACCAAGCTGAAGGTTGCCTTTGAGCTGGGGCTGCACCACACGGTGGGCGCGGACCTGGTGAACCACTGCGTGAACGATATTGCTGTGCAGGGCGCCACGCCGCTGTTTTTTCTGGACTACTTTGCCAGCGGCAAGCTGGATGGGGAAGTGACGGAGGATGTGGTTTCAGGGCTGGCCGAGGCGTGCAAGGCCAACGGGTGCGCGCTCATTGGCGGCGAGACGGCGCAGATGCCGGGCTTTTATGCCGATGGCGAATACGACCTGGCCGGGTTTATTGTGGGCGCGGTCGATCGTGACAAGCTGGTGACCGGCGCGAACATCAAGGCCGGGGATGTGCTGATCGGGTTTGCGTCGACGGGGCTGCATACCAATGGCTACTCGCTGGCGCGCAAGTTGCTGTTTGAGGTGGCCAAGTACAAGGCCACGCAATACGTGACGGCGATTAAAGAAAAGGCCGGCGCAGCGCTGATGAAGACGCACCGCAGCTATCTGCACGTGATTCAAAAGCTGGTGGCGGCGCAGGTAACGGTAGGCATGGCGCACATTACAGGCGGCGGAGTTACTGAGAACCTGCCGCGGATATTGCCGAAGAACGTGACGGCGCAGGTGGAGCTGGGCTCGTGGCCGGTGCTGCCCATTTTTGAGCATCTGCGTGAAATTGGGCAGGTGAACCAGGAAGAGATGATGCGCACGTTCAACATGGGCATCGGACTGATTGCGGTGATTCCCGCGGCCAAGTTTACCAAGGCGAAGACGCTGCTGGACCGGGCGGAAGAGAAGTTCTACGTGATTGGCCGGGTGGTTAAGGGCGAGCGGCGGGTGCAGTATACGTAGAAGCAGCGGGGGTAGCGGCGCTAGCGTCGTTAGCGGAGTTAGGGCTTGTTGAGATTTGTGGTATCCCACCCTAAACGCAAAATGCGCGTTTAGGATGGGGCATCCGGCTCTGGTCTACTTGTTCTCGTCCTTGAGGAACGCGTCATTGACGAGGATAATCTAGCTGTGGCGGGTCGTCGGAGGATTGGGGCATGGCTAGGTTCGGATGGCTCCGTTCGTTCTGGAATGCCATCAAGGGAAATTTCTACTACGATATTTTGACGCGTCTCCTTGTTTTGCTGGGGGGAAGCGCCATGCTCGCGACCGCGTGGAAGTGGATGCAGACCGTAAGAGGGCAGAATGGTCTTGACCCCCTCGGCCTCAGCATTTTAGGCTGCCTGATTTTGTGCTCCTTCCTTTTGGTATTCCTGTCGTTTCGGCACACGCCCACCGATTACTCTCCGGACTTCAGATTCGATGTAGGCGCGATGATCTGGATATTCGACGCCGAAAAAAACCAGACCTTGTTTTTCCCTATCGCAAGAATCCTAAATCGCGGGCACCCCTCCGTCACGACGAACTGGAAAGCTGCCTACAAGATCTCTGGGCATCACGAGGCCATGAAGCCATTGTGGCTGCGCGGCTCGTACACTCTCGATGTAGGAGAGGAGTCGCTCACCATTGAGAACCAAGATCTTCTCAACGCTAAGACCGCTGAAAATCCGGTGCCGAGGGGTGGCGTGGCAAGTGGCCGACTCTTGTTTGTCCTTCCTGGTGATCGATCAGCACAGATAAAGGCCCTCCAACACACTATCGAGTATTCGTGTGAAGACTATCTGGGCACGGTCTATAGCGCAACATATAAACCATCATCCGAACCGCTCACCGTGCTGTTGACCCTGCCTCATGAAAAGGGCGCGTTCAAGAAGAGGGCCGACGAAAAGGCGCCCGAAAAGCCATTAATTCCGACTGAAGGGAACGAATGATCGTCTCTCGAATCAGAGGTGCACGGCTGGGAATTTTGCTCTCTGGCCGCGGGTCGAATTTTTTGGCGATTGCTGAGTCGATTCGCGCGGGAAGGCTGCCGGGCATTCAGATTGCAGTGGTGATTTCGAATGTGGCCGATGCGCCTGGCATCGCTGCTGCGCGCGAACTGGGTCTGGCCACGGCGGTCTTTGAATCGAAAGGCCGCAAGCGCGCGGAGCACGATGCCGATGTGGCTGCGTGCCTGAAGGCGAATGGCGTGGACCTGGTTTGCCTGGCGGGTTACATGCGTCTGTTGTCGCCGGAGTTTGTGGCGGCGTTTCCAAATCGCATTCTCAATATTCATCCATCGCTGCTGCCGGCGTTTCCTGGCCTTGAGGCGCAGGAGCATGCGTTTGTTTACGGCGCGAAGGTGGCCGGGTGCACCGTGCACTTTGTAGATGAGGAACTGGACCACGGTGCGATCATTTTGCAGCGCGCGATTGAGGTGCTGGATACCGATGATGCGCATTCGCTGGCTGAGCGGATACTGGCTGAAGAGCACATTGCGTACAGCGAGGCAATTGCGCGGGTGGCCAGCGGCGAGTGGCAGATTCGCGGGCGGCGGTATGTAAGGACAGTGGTCAGTGGTCAGTGA
>JBEKCW010000451.1:0-6213 GCA_050014675.1 Occallatibacter sp.
CCCCACCCTCGCGACGTCTTTGTTTTTGTCGCTAGGGTGGGATACCTCAAATCTCAATGTGTCGGCAGTTAGTCTTGTTTCTTCTCACGTCACTCAACCCGGTTACTGCCCGCACAACGGCCCGCAGGTAACTTTGGTATTAGCGCTTTAGTTGCCGCCTTCTGCTTTCTCCTCATCCGTTTGACCTCCGATAGGTGATACTTGTTCAGGGAGCGCCGCACGCCCTGTCCGCGCCGTGGCGATACTTGCCGTGAACACTCTTGAACTGGTTTCAATTGATGCAATCCGCGAGGCGGCCAGTCGCATTGCGTCCATCGCAGTCCGCACGCCATTGGTGCGTGCGCCATTCGCGGGCATCGCAGGCCGGGGTACCGGTCGCGAAATCTGGCTCAAGGCAGAAAACCTGCAGCCCATCGGCGCCTTCAAGATTCGCGGCGCGGCCAACAAAATCCTCCAGCTTACCCCCCAGCAAATTTCCCGCGGCGTCATTACTTATTCCAGCGGTAATCATGCGCAGGGCGTAGCCTACGCGGCGCGAGAAGTGGGCGCCAAAGCCGTAATCGTGATGCCTTCGAACGCACCGGCCATCAAGCGCGCCGCCACTCTCGCCATGGGAGCTGAAATTGTGGATGTGGGCGTGGCCTCGAGCGAACGCCTGGCCCGCGCCCACGAGTTGATACGCGAGCACGGCTATGCCGTCGTGCCGCCTTACGACGACGAGCAGATCATTACGGGGCAGGGAACCTGCGGCCTCGAGATTGTCGAAGATCTTCCTCACGTTGACCTTGTCCTGGCGCCCGTCTCCGGCGGCGGATTGCTTGGCGGTGTAGCCGCGGCCGTAAAGCAGTTGAGCCCGCGCACCAGGGTCTTCGGCGTAGAGCCTGAGCTGGCCGGCGATACTGCCGAGAGTTTCCGCACCGGCAAAATCGTTACCTGGCCGGCCGAGCTCGTCAGCCGCACCCTTGCCGACGGCCTGCGCACCCAAAGCGTCGGCGAGCGCAACTTTGCCCACATCCAGGCCTTCGTCGACGGCATGATTACGGTGACTGAGGCTGAGATCCGCGCAGCCATGCGTGCCATCGTTTCCACCACCCGCCTGGTTCCCGAGCCCAGCGGAGCGGTCGCTGCTGCCGCTTTGCTCTTCCATCCCCATGAGCTGCCCGAATATCGTAATGCTGTGGCAATCGTGAGCGGCGGCAACGTCGATCCTGCTCTGCTGGCACAGGTTCTTACCGAACGAAAGGACTAGAAGAATGACAGAACCGTCAACCCCTCTCCACATCGGAGCGATCATCTATCCGCATATCGATCAGGCCGATTTTACCGGCCCGTTTGAGGTGCTTGCGCGGATCCCCGACTCCACCTTTCACGTTTTGTGGAAGGAAATTGTGCCTGTTCTCGACCGCAAGGGATTGATTCTTACGCCCGACACAACTTTCGCCAACGCGCCCGATCTCGATCTGCTCGTCGTTCCCGGCGGATGGGGACAGGAAGCTCTGATGGAAGATCAGGCAGTTCTCGACTTCATCCGTTCCCACGCAAAGAGAGGCAAGCACATCCTCTCAGTCTGCACAGGAGCGTTGATCACCGGCGCAGCGGGCTTGCTGCGGGGCGTCAAGACCACCACCCACTGGACGTCCTTTCATCTTCTTGAATACTTCGGCGCACTTCCCTTCGAAGGCCGCGTGGTCGTGGACGGCAAATTTCTGTCCACTGCGGGAGTCACCGCCGGCCTTGATGGCGCACTCTGGGCCGTGGAACTGTTGCGCAACCAGCGCACTGCCGAAGAGATACAACTCGCCATCGAATACGATCCTGAGCCGCCATTCGACAGCGGCAGTCCCGAGGTAGCTTCTCCTGAAGTGCTTGAAGCGGTGAGTTCTCAATACCAAACGATCGCTGCATCACGGCTGGCCACGGCCAAACGCATCGCCGCCCAGCTCGGAATCAAGGTGGAGGGCTAATCAGAGTCGCCGAAAGCAGTCCGGCGCAGTCTTTTTCGCGCTAACACCCGAGCAGAATCCGGGTCCAGGCAATTGGAGCCGGTTTCTGCTCTCTGCTCTCTTATCTCCGATCTCCGATCACTGACCACTGACCACTAATCACCGACCACTAATCACCAACCACTGCCCCCCGATGAACTATCATTTTCCAGTGATGAAGCAACGGATCCTTACCGTTTCCATCGTTCTGGCCGCGCTCGCCGCCAGCTGCGTTCTCCCGCTTGCCCATGCTCAAAAAAAGAGGCCGCAGCTCGAGAAGCCAATGGCCGGCCCGCGCGCCACGCCCCTGCGCATCACCTGGCTCTACATCAGCCCCGATACCGAAGCGCAAAAAGTAGCCAAGGTGCAGATCGGCCGCGAGATGGTGGTCGCCGAAAAGAGCGGTCCGTGGCTGCGCGTCTACGCCAACACCGACATTGAAGAGCTCCGCGGCAAAGACGCGCCCGAGATGCAGACCGACGAAAGCACCTCGCCGCCGCCCATCTCCGGCTGGATGCAGGCCAAGGGCGTCGTCATGGATTCAACCCCCAACGCCGACCAGATTCTGATGGGCGCGGCCGCCAATGAGGAGTCTCTCGCCTCAGACCCCAAGGGGCCGGCGAACTCCGCCCAGAGCGCGCGGCTGCTCTACCGGCGGCTCTCTGAGATGTTTCCCAACTCGCCCCTGGCCGCCGAGGCCGCATGGCGCTCCGCCGATATTCAATGGCAGATAGAAAAAACCGATGCCGCCACTCTGCCTTCGTCCAAGGAACGCGATCCCATGATGCACGAGCAGATGGATGAGGACGAACTGAGGAAGGTGATCAAGTACTACCCCGGCACGCGCTGGGCTGCCCTGGCCGCCTTCGACCTCCTCGATAACAAGCTTTGCGGCGAGTGGGAGGGTTCGGCACAGTGCCCCGAGCGCGAATCCGGCCTCTACGAGAAATACGCTAACGACTATCCCAATGGGCCGCGCACCGCGGATGCGCTGTATCAGGCGATCTACCGGCTGGCCGTGCTGGTCGACATTTACTCATCAAACAACGACGACCACAAAGCCGACGAGGCGCGCAACCATGCCCACGAGCTGGCTGCCAGCCTCAAACAGCATTTTGCCGACACTGACTATGCGTATCGCGCCGCTTTGCTGGTGTACAAATTGGATGAAGGAGTACCTGTCTACGGTATTGACCTGCAGTAAGCAGCTCTGACCCGGCCAGGACGCGTTCTCTCTTTCATCCGGACTTCGCCACTCCCATGTTTCACTTGCCCTTGGAGGCTTCTTGAACCTTTATCTCGTATCCGTGCTCTTGGGGATTGTGGAGGGGCTCACTGAGTTTTTGCCTGTCAGTTCAACGGCGCACCTGCGCATAGCCGAAGCGCTCATGAAGCTTCCGCTCGACGATCCCTACTGGAAGATGTACACGATCGTCATCCAGGTAGGCGCCATTCTTGCGCTCTGCCTGCTCTTCTTGAGCCGCATCGTCGGGTTCCTGCGCACCTTTCCCCGCGGCGAAGAGGGCGACAGGACTGTCTTCAACCATCCGCTTTCCCTCACCTTCATCGCTTTTGCCTTTACCTCTGTCCCGGCGCTCCTGCTCCACAAGTGGAGCGAGAAAAACCTCGGCAGCATCAAGGCCATGGCGCTGGCGCTCTTGATCGGCGGCGTTGCGATGTGGGTAATCGATTCCTGGTCAGACCGTCGCGACGCCGATACCACGCACGTGGAGCAGATGAACTTGCTGCAGGCCATCTGGATCGGCCTATGTCAGACCCTTTCCGCGGTCTTCCCCGGCACTTCGCGGTCGATGTCCACCATCGCCGCCGGGCAACTCGTCTCGCTCGACCGTCCCACCGCGCTCGAGTTCAGTTTTCTGCTCTCCATTCCCACCATGATTGCCGCCACCGGCTGGGACCTGATCAAGGAGATTCACCCCAGCAAGTCTGCGGCGGGCGCAGCCGTAGCCCACGTGGCCATGACCTCAAACCTCTGGATCATTCTCATCATCGGCACCGCCGTTTCATTCTTCGTAGCACTCGGCGTGGTCGAGTGGTTCCTCTATTGGGTGCAGCGTCATGGATTCACAGTCTTTGCCATCTACCGCATCCTGCTGGGCGGTGCGCTGCTTATCTGGGGAGCGAAGCTGATTGGCGGGTAGCGGTCATTGATTGGAAGGCAAACAATGGCGGAAGAGAATCCTGGCTTTTTTCGCGGTCTTTGGGACGGCTTGCAAGGCCACTCCCGCGACTATCGCAATAGATGGCAATTCATGTGGGTTTCTGTGGTCGGCGCTGGATTCGTTTGGGGCTGGGCATATCATCTGCGGGATTATCTTTCCTCTGAGACCGGTTCGCCCGGCCAATATGTTCAAGCGAACTTGGGAGCAACGGGCTATTGGTCTGGCCGATTGCTACGTGGCAGCCCCTCAACTTTATTGGAGCCTCAGAACTGGGTGCGACGATAGGCGTGGTGGCATTGGCCTTGCTTTGGGCAGTATTCTTCATCTTCCATATTCCCATTACGGCTAGCTTAGTTTTGCTGGTCATAGTTCCTCTGCCACTGGCGATTCCAAAAGGAAATCCGGACCGAGAAAGAGCCGAGTCTTAAATTTTCACACAGCGCTATGTGTGATATCCTACACAAAGCGGAGGTGAATCGTGGCAACGAATCTGGCAATCGACGACAAATTGATCGATGAGGCTCGGCGAGTGGGAAACCACAAAACCAAGAAAGAAGCCGTCAGCGCCGCGCTGACCGAGTATATCGACCGGCGAAAGCAACTGGAGATTCTCAAACTGTTTGGGACGATTGATTACGATCCGTCCTTCGACATTCGTAAGATGCGTAATCTTGATCGTATCGAGATCGAGCCGTGAAGGTTATCGTGGATAGCTGTGTGTGGTCGCTGATGTTGCGGCGTCGCAGAAATGCGAAATTGAGTCGTGAGGAATTATTGATTCGCGATTCGCTCGCCGAGGCCATTGCAGACGGTCGCGTGGCGATTATCGGACCCATACGCCAGGAAGTTCTTTCGGGCATTAAGGACCCAGTGCAGTTTGCAAACCTGCAGGCTGCCTTGAGCGTCTTTCGGGATGTGCCGCTTACGACATCGCATTTTGAAGAAGCGGCGCGCCTCTATAATCTTTGCCGCAGCCGAGGTGTCGAGTGCAGTTCGACTGACATTTTGATTTGTGCGGTCGCAGTCGAAAAGCAGTGGTCGCTTCTAACCAACGACATGGGACTGCTGCGCTGCATCCGCGAATTGCATGCTGAAGGATTCAACCTGTAACGGGTCTTCGGCAACCGTCTGGGGGGTGGACATCCAGGTTCCCCCTTCCGGTTTTGACAGGTGACCCCGATCTCAAGCGGGATCTTGTCGAGCCGAGGGTGCGCCAGGTCCCTCGTCCGCCGCGGCGGAGTGACCGGGGAGACCTCAAACCCAACCCCGCGTTTGGACGACCCTCAACCGGCGACCTATAAAGATACAAACTGTCCCACCCCAGGGGTTCACCCCAAAAGATGTAAAGGGGCCATCCTCGGTCGGCACTGAATTCAAATCACTTAGCCACCAATTTTGGTTGCAGCTAATTACACTCCTCCGGCGCAGAATAGTAATCAGAAACCATGAAGAACCAGATCATCTCCGCAACCAGCAAGACTCCCGAACGAAGCCCTGAATCAAAATGTCTTTTTTTCCCGTGAAACGGTGAAACGACATCGAATGGAATCAATCACCTGCCGTCACTGCTTTCACAGTTTCACCGTAAAGGCCGGGCATTCATCCCCCTGACCGGCTCACCGTCAGCACCGTAATGTCGTCCTGCTGCCCAAACTCCCTGGCCGTTTCAGCAATCGAGTTCGCTGAATTGTTGCTGATGGCCTGGGTCCGCTCGAACCCATAGAGCTCGCCGCTCGGACTGCTGGCCTCGATCACTCCATCGGTCAGCAGAGTGCAGAGTTGATTCGGGTCAAACTGCAACGTCATCTCAGAGTAGCGAACGCCCTCATCGAGACCGAGAGGCAAGTTGGCTTCGGTTTCAATCTCGACTCCATCGATATAAGGGTTGAGATGTCCGGCGTTGGCGACCGTAAGTTTGCCTGAAGGCTCAACCATGAGCACGAGACACGTTGCGAACCCATCGCCGCGGCCATACAGGCGGCGATTGAGGCCGGCGAGCAGAGCCGACGGACTCGTACATGTCTCGGCATAAGTGCGCAGCGTTCCAA
>JBEKCW010000452.1:0-4365 GCA_050014675.1 Occallatibacter sp.
ATGAGTTGCTGAAAGAATCAACTAACGCGGCTGCACTGGCGGGCGCCGGCGCCTTGCCCGACACCACTACCGCGAACACTTACGCCATCGATTACGGCTCTAAGTCCGCGGAATTTAACTCCAACGGCATTATGACCAACGTGACCACCACGCCTACGTTCGGTTGCTGGAGCGCTGTTACCACCAACCTGAACACAGCCTGCGAGGCACCCCCGGCGGGCGGCGCGGCCAATAACGCAATCCAGGTAACGCAGACAGCCCAGGTTTCCACCTGGATCGGCCCGCTCTTCGGTATGCCGACATTCAATATTCAGGCAGTATCGAGCGCTGCCATGCGCGGCGGCGCCTACATCCCTTACAACATCGCCGTGATCGTCGATACAACGGCTTCGATGGAAGACGCGGACGATGGCAAGAATAGCACCTGTACCTCCCAGATCCAGTGCGCGTTGGGTGGTTTCCAGGATTTGCTGGAAGACCTTTATCCCTGCCAGGACAGCGGGACTTGCGCAGTCGGAGATAAGGAAGTCGACAACGTGGCACTGTTCGTGTTCCCGGTGATTACCACCGCCACGACGACCGATGACACCACCTGCACAACCGCGGCTCCAAACACGGATCCGTATAGCTTTACCTCGGCTACCGCCCCGACTCCGAACAGCAGCGCCTCGAACATGGCGATGCTTCCCGCAGCCGATAGTTACGAAATTGTGGACTTCGAGAATGGCTATAAGACGTCGGATACGACCTCCACGCTGGTCTCATCCGATCCGCTCGCAATTGCTTCAGGAGTTGGAGGAACTAATTGCGGCATCGAGAAGATCAAGAACGGTAAGCCGTATCTTACGGCCGGGGAGGGCACCTACTATGCCCAAGTCATCTACCAGGCGCAGGCTCTTCTCTACAACGAGTCGAACGGGACGAATGGGAACGGCTTCCAGAATGCGATGATCATCCTCAGCGACGGCAACGCGACTGCCGCCCCAACCCAGATGTCGGTCGCCTCTGGCACGCTCAACGGAACCGGGACGAAGACCAGCAACCCGAACGGCTATATTAACCCTGCCTATCCTTCCGCGCTGGGCGAGTGCGGTCAGGCGGTTGTGGCCGCTCATGCCGCCTCCGCGGCAGGCACTACGGTCTACACAATCGGTTACGGTACTGAAACCACGGGCAGTTGCACTCTAGACAAGACGGTCAGCGCCACTGTTTCAGATTCGACTTACGGCGCGAAATCGTGGGCTCCGGGCGACCAGGCCTGTGATGCAATAGCCGCCATGGCGACAAGTGCAAATACTTTCTACTCCGACGATTCCTCATTGTCCGGCGAAGGGTGCGTGGCGGTTTCAACAAACCTCTCGGATATCACTACGCTGGCCGGCATCTTCCACAGCATCTCCAACAACTTTTCAACGGCGCGCTTGATTCCCAATTCCTGGAGTTAAGCGCAGCGGAATCACGGCACGATTGGAGAAGGGTACGAGCCAAGCTCGTACCCTTTCATTTTGCGGCAAAACCGGCGTTTGTACCCTGTTATAGCAATTTCAGGACTGCCGTACCCCGTTTGTCTGTATGGATTCCGTCCAAATCTGCGCTGCGAACGGAGTTCTCTGCTTGTTTGCCACAAATAATGGCGATAATGCGAAGTATGGCAAGAAGGCAAACCCCGGAGCAGATGATCCAGCGGGGCTTGAAGTCCTCGCTGATTGGCATTGGGTTCAATTTCGTCCTGGCCTCGCTCAAATGCACAACCGGGTTCATCGGGCATTCTTTTGCCTTGATCGCAGACGGTATTGAGTCCTTGTCCGATGTCATCAGTTCGAGCGTGGTTTACCTCGGCCTGCGCCTGGCCATCAAACCGCCTGATGAGGATCATCCTTACGGGCACGGAAAAGCCGAGCCCGTAGCGGCCATTATCGTGAGCCTTGCGCTGATCGTGGCCGCTATCGTCATTGGGGCCGAGAGCATCGTACGCATTAGGACTCCTCACCCCTTACCCGAGCCATATACGCTGTGGGTTCTGCTGGCTGTGGTTGGAATCAAGGCATTGCTGTCCCGTTATGTCTCTTCCGTCGGCGAAGGAATCGACAGCACCGCCGTACGCAGCGACGCCTGGCATCACCTGAGCGACGCCATCACTTCGGCCTTCGTGTTTGTCGGCATCTCGGTCGCCCTGTGGACCAGAAATGCCGCAGCGGACGATTGGGCCGCGCTCTGTGCATCACCAGTCATCATGTTTAATGCGTGGCGGCAGCTTCGTGCGCCCTTCCGAGAATTACTCGATACCGCTCCTGCCCCTCGGTTAGAACAGGAGGTACGCTCCGTTGCCTTAACTGTTACAGGAGTCATCGGCCTTGAGAAATGCCACGTCCGAAAGATGGGCTTCCGCTATTACGTTGACCTGCATATCGTCGTCGAAGGAACTCTTACGGTGCGTCAGGGGCATAACATTGCTCATGATGTGGAGGATGCTGTATTGGAGCAGGTGCCACAGATCGCAGAAGTCTTGGTTCATGTTGAGCCGGAAGAGGAGCTTTTGGCCCCTTCTCTTAAGAGATGACCATCAGCGGATTGCCGTCCGGAGTCCCACCTCGGCGCTCCTCATCCCCAACGGCACCATATAAAGGCGATTCGAAAGAGAACAACAATCGCCGCAAAATTGCAGCATGCCGGCGGAGATTATTCATCTTCGTCGGGAATGACGAGAAGCACTTCGGTGCGGATTGGTTTGCCATCCTGCATCGCCGGCCTGAACTGCCATTGCGACAGCGACTGCAATACGAAATCAGTCATAGGGAATGCGGGCGGAAAAACGATGTCGAGGCTCTCAAAGCGGCCGGCCGTATTTACATATCCGTGCACCATCAGCGCATCTGAATCGATGGCCCCGGGAGCGAGATTGGGCCGCACAATATTGAATGGCCAGGGAGCGTCGAGCTGGCCGATCGATCCGGCCTGCGCTGCATCCGCTGCTCGGGGCAGCGCGTATTGCAGGATCCAGCTTTTGGCCAGTCCAACATGAAGGTAAACCGTATAAGCCATGCGGCTATGCCAAACGTTGCCCATCTCGGGGAACTGATCTTCAAGCGAGGTGCCCGTCACCACTGCGCCGAAACGGCCATCTGGAGCCCGGGCGATTTTTGTCGCTGTGGGCCGGTCGCTGTCGCCTGTTCCGTTGCCTGACGTCTGTCCCGACCCGTTTGCAGGGCCGTTGCCGCCGCCTCCCGGCTGCGGAGTCTTGCCTCCGCCTGCCAAAGGAACTCCTGAATTGCCTGTGCCCGCGCCCGGGTGAATGCCTGCGGTTTTGGAGTTGCCGTTGCCGGTCGCATTCTCGGCGGCGTTCTCATTTCCGGGGCCCGGTATGGGTTTTGTGTTGGCCGCAGTCATTGAACCATTCGCATCGCCCCGAGCGGCCTCGTTCACCGCCGGCAGAGCGACATTCGCGTCCTTGACTGTGATGTCGGAAAGCGACATGACGGCCGCGGGAGTTGGCTGCAATTGAGTCTGCGTCGTAGCAACGGGAGTCACGTCGATTTGCTGCGAAGGCTTCGGAACCACGATCGGTGTTGTGTTGCTGGCGGTCACCAGCGGGTGCACCGACAAGTTGTTGGTCGATGACAGCGGAATGTCGGCCAGCTTCGTTTCCTGGTTGGGAATATCGACCTGCGGTTTCACATCGACGCTGGGAGGCTTTACCGGCTTGGGCGCAACGATTTTCTTGACCACTACCTTGCTCGCCGACCACAGCACGACTTTGGGAAGAGGGATCTCATGGTCAAGCAGAGCGGCAATCTTCAAATCAGGCTGCATCAGCGTCTGTGGCCCGACGGGGGTATGGGGAATGAGTTTTGGAGAAGGCCTGTGAGCAGCTTCATCCCCACGCGTTCCAGGGCTTTTCTGGTCAGAGAGCGGGCCGGGAAAACTGTCGGCTCCGGATCGAAGGCGCGCGAGCTCACTGTCAGGCACATGCAAATCGAGCTGTCGCATGTCGAATCGCACTGGTGCGTGGGTATCGATCTTCGGCGCAAAGACGACGGCCATATAAACAAGCGCAATGACCGAGCCATGGATAAAAAACGACACCAGGAACGATGTCGGCGGCTGCCGGTAAGAAGACGGCTGGTTCAGAAGCGAGATCAATGGGGAAGATGTCGACACTCTGACCGGTCCCTCCATGCGCGGGTGGGTAACAAGGCTAAGAAGTTAATTAGTAACTCAAATAGTAACTCATCATCTGTCGATGAGTACTTGCAGGTTAAGAATAACCAGCAAATCTCTCGATTGCTTTTCAAGGAATCAAGCAACTCAACAGTACGGGGAAGGGAGTGCCTTTTGAACTATGCAGCCAGCTATTCCGGAAACTCG
>JBEKCW010000453.1:0-4365 GCA_050014675.1 Occallatibacter sp.
GCGCGCCGAGAAATTGTCGAACTGCTGCGCCAGCGGTCCCGCCCCTATCTTTTTTCTAATTCCGTTGCGCCACCGATTGTCGCGGCCTCTCTCAAGGTCCTGGACCTCGTAACCAATTCGGCCGATTTGCGGCAACAGTTGCGAGAGAATACCCGCTACTTCCGTGCGGAGATGACGAAGGCAGGCTTCGATCTCCTTCCTGGCAGCCACCCCATCGTGCCGGTGATGTTCGGGGATGCCGTGGCGGCAACTCGCATGGCGGAAATGCTGCTCACCAAGGGCGTGTATGTTATCGCATTTTCGTATCCGGTCGTACCCCAGGGCAAGGCCCGCATCCGCACTCAAATTTCGGCTGCGCACACACGGTCCGATCTTGAATTCGCTTTGGAGAAGTTTGTTGAAGCGAAGGCGGAATTAACCAATTAATCGACAATCCGATCGCGGATCGGATGAACGGAGGCAATCATGAGTAAGTCCACTACAGTAAACGCCGCTGTCCGCTTGGCATTAGAGGCCGGGGAAGGAATCCTGAGACTGGCGCCGACCTGGGTCCCGAGGGTCTATCTCCAGCCGGGTCGAAGACTCAAACTCGATCAGCGCGATCTTTATGCATTTGGCGCGCATCGGGGTGGGATTGACGAGCGTTGGTTCGCGTCTACTACTCCCGCCATGAACGCCAACCGTACGCCCGATGAAGGGCTCAGCTATGTGGTTTCAGAGAGCGACCGTTTCACGCTCAAGGATGCCGTAGACGCCGAAGGGCCGCGTCTGGTTGGGGAGGAAATCTGGGAAACCTATCATCGCTGGCCAGTCTACAGTAAGTATTTTGATAACTCCGGCCCAATTATGCATCACCTTCATCAGAGTGATGCTCAGGCCAAGCTTGTGGGCCGCGAAGGTAAGCCGGAGGGCTACTATTTCCCGCCACAGCTAAACGCAACACTTGGCAATTTTCCTCATACCTACTTCGGGCTCGAACCGGGTACCACGCGAGCGGCGATTCGCGAGAGCCTCGAGCGTTGGGACACAGGCGATAACGGGATATTGGATTATTCAAAAGCTTATCGTCTCAAGCCCGGTACCGGCTGGCTCGTTCCGCCCCGCATCCTGCATGCTCCCGGCTCGCTGCTGACCTATGAGCCGCAGTGGGGCAGCGACGTGCTGGCAATGTTCCAGTCCATGGTTGAAGGGCGCCCTGTGCCGCGGAGCCTGCTCACTCAGGATGTTCCGGAAGACAAGCAATGGGACCTCGATTTCCTCGTCGACCTGGCCGACTTTGAGGCCAACACCGACGCAGAGTTCAAGAAGCATCATTATCTGGAGCCGATTCCGGTGGACGATTCCTCAAGCGAAGGTTTTGTGGACAAATGGATCGTCTACGGAACGATCGAAGGCGAGCAGAAGTTTAGCGCCCGCGAGCTCACCGTGATGCCGGGAGCGAGCTGTAAGATTCGCGATGCCGGCGCCAGCGGAGTGATTGTTACCCAGGGACACGGACGCATCGGTAAACTCGAAGTCGATTGTCCCTCGATCATCCGATTCGGACAGATGACGCAGGACGAAGTCTTCATCTCGCACCAGGCAGCAATAGACGGGGTGACGTTTGAGAACCATTCGAAAACCGATTCGCTGGTGACACTGCGCTACTTCGGGCCCGGCGTTCACAAGAATATGCCTAACGTAGGAGATCATGCGCGTTGAAAACGCAAGATTGCAATAAGGGAGGGAGAACGAGATGCGTCAGCAGCATTTTGAGGAAAGCAACAGCAGGATCCAGGCGCGATTCCGCGAACTGAAGAAGGCTTCTCCAGAAAACTTCAAGACACGCCTCAAGCTTTCGTGGAGCAACTGGGGATTTGGCCGTGAGCCCCTTGCCGAGTCAGCTGCGAGGCTCGAGAAAAATGGAGTGCCGTATATCGAGTTGCATGGAAACCACTACGGCCCCGATCTTGGTTACAAAGTCGAGCAGACGCTGAAGACTCTCGCGGACCACGGACTGAAAGTTTCTGGCGTGTGCGGCATGTTTTCCGTCGACAACGATCTGGCGTGTAATCGCGCCATATGCAGGCAGGCGGCAATCGACTATCTCGACAGGGAAGTTCCGTTTACCAAGCAGGTGGGTGGCACTTATCTCCTGGTCGTTCCTGGCGCAGTCGGTCGGCCTAAGGCCTATGACGGTGTCGAGTTTGAGCGCTCAGCCGAGACCCTGGCAATGCGCGGCGATTTATTCGTTCGGCACGGCGTGTTAGCCGCAATTGAACCCATTCGCTCGGTTGAGGTAAGCCTTGTACACACTGTGGCAGACGCCAAACGGTATCTCGCCGCAGTGAATCATCCTGGTGTCGGGCACATCAATGGCGATGTATATCATATGCAGTCGGAGGAGCGGCACATCGGCGACGCGATTCTTGATGCCGGCGACCTCCTTGTGAACCTGCATTTCGCTGACAGCAATCGCTGCGCCCTTGGCGAGGGGTTTCTGGACGTGTCTACCGTCATTCGCGCTCTTTACGTGATCGGCTACAACCAGGGCGATAGGTTTGTCACTTTCGAGCCTCTTGGTCCCGGCGGTGATCCCTACCCCGCGATGCATGGTAAACCCGACAAGACCAAGCTCGACGCATTGGTTGACACCAGCATTCGCTACTTCCGCGAATGCGAAGAAATGGTGCTGGCGGAATAAATCCCTCGGAGTTGAATCAATTCCCAACTCCAAATCCGGAGAAAAATGGGAGCGCAGAAAAGAATCTTCTTGGTCAGTCATTCCCCACTTCAAGGTGCTTGCGCCACCGCATAGCAACCTGAGAAGCAATCTGAATTCCTCAAGGACGGTTAGATGGCATTTCCGTGTTCCCTCGCTGCAGCTGTTGTTTGGTCCGGCTCAGACCGCCTGGTCAAACTCGCTCCTTCCGATCTTCTTATCATCGGCATCTACTTTGTGATGGTCCTCGGGATCGGCATTTATCTAAGGCGATACGCCAGCACCTCGAACGACTTTTTCATGGCCGGGCGCGAAATGTCAGCATGGGTTGCGGGATTGAGTTTTCTCTCCGCCAACCTGGGCGCCATTGAGCTGATGGGTTGGGCCGCGTCCACCTACCAGTATGGAATCCTGGCCGCACATTTCTATTGGATTGCCGCCTTCCCGTCGATGATCTTCCTCGGGCTGGTGATGATGCCGTTCTATTACATCTCAAAAACCCACTCCGTTCCCGGCTATCTTCAACTGCGCTACAACGAAGCCACCCGCGCTCTCAGCGGAATCTCTTTCGCAGTGATGACCATCCTGATGTCGGGCATCAATATGTATGCCATGGCGCTGGTGATGAAAGTCGTGCTCGGATGGAACATACACTTCAGCATCTGGGTTTCGTCTTTGACTGTAGCTGTTTACGTGGCTCTCGGCGGTCTGTACTCGGCCATTTTTAACGAAGTGCTTCAATTCTTTCTCATCTGGCTTGGTGCGCTTATTATCCCGATTTTGGGCTTGATTGAGGTCGGCGGGTGGTCAGGCCTGCAAGCCAAAATCTTCGAGAGAATGCACAGCAGCGAATACGTGCATCTTTGGAGCACTTTGGGCTCTTTCTCCAGCAATCCCATGGGAGTCAATTGGGCAGGCGTCGTCTTCGGCCTTGGAGGCGCCATCGCCTTCGGCTACTGGACCACGGATTTCCTCGTGGTGCAGCGCGCCATGGCGGCCAAGGACCTGCGCTCGGCGCAGTTGGCGCCAATCATCGCCTCCTACTTCAAGATGGTTGTGCCGCTGATCGTCATTCTTCCCGGATTGCTCGGCTTGGCCGTCCTGCCGTACCACCTGGTGCCAGAGAGCGCGATGCAGCCAGGCCTGCACAGTTACAACGAGGTCTTGCCGCTGATGCTCGCGCGTTATTGCGGTCCTGGGATGCTCGGCCTGGGCATCACGGCGCTTATTGCAGGTTTTATGTCGGGCATGGCTGGCAACGTAAGCGCATTTGCCACGGTGTGGACTTACGACATCTATCAGCCGTACATACGCAAGGGAATGTCAGACCAGCATTATGTGCGGATCGGTCGCTGGTGCACCATTCTCGGCGTGGTGTTGAGCATCGGAACCGCATACTTCGTTACCCACTTCAAAAGCATCATGGACTACATGCAGGCGTTGTTGGGATTCTTCATCGCGCCCCTGTTTGGCGCCGTCATAATGGGAATGATGTGGAAACGTGCGACGCCCAAGGGGGGCTTCTGCGGGCTTCTTGTGGGCACCGTGTCTTCGGTCGTCATGTACACAGCTGTCAAAATTCATCCAGCCTGGGTGCGTTATGTGGCACTCTCGCCCGACGCAAAGGACATGGCCGAGAACGTCTACCGGGCGCTTTGGTCGTT
>JBEKCW010000454.1:0-4359 GCA_050014675.1 Occallatibacter sp.
CGGTTCACCGCCGAACAACTGCAACACAAGTTTCTGAATGCCTACGAGAGCGAAGTCCCCATCTACAAGGATTTCGAAGTTTCCGATGATTTGCTTCGTCACCGAAATGTGGTGTTTGTCGGTCGGCCCGAGGCCAATTCTGCGCTCGCTCTTTGGTCGGCGCCCCTCGGCCTCGATTTTCAAGGGGCTGCCTTCAAGATCAATGGAGATGTGCACGCATCGGAACGTCAGGCCCTTATTTTCGCAGCCGAGAACCCGCTCGATCGCGCCTGCATGGTGCTGGTGATCGCCGGCAACGACGCTCTCAGCACAGTGAAAGCCAAAGACACCGAGTTGACTGCCGATCAGTACCTCGTGTTCCGGGATGGCGACAGCTTGGTGAAAGGCTTCCTTGACCGGGACACGTCTTCTATACGACGCGCGCGTGTTGGGAATTGAGATCAAGAGCGGCCGGAGTGATCTAATCCAACTGGCCGCAAAACCGGCAACTGTCCATTTTGCCGACTTCTCGGCCACGTGGAAAGCCCCCACTGGAATTCAGTGAACCGCACCCCGCATCCATTGCTCGATCCAGCACCGAATCCGACAAACCATCCGTTTCCGGCAAACCAATAGGAGAACCGAGCAGCTTCGGGATGTCCAAATCCAAAGAGGTCCGGAGGCTTCATGCCAACTGGAAGGGTGCCGGTCAAGAACCTTGCAGGATCTCAGAATTTCGGGCCACTCTTTCTCAAAAAGACGGGCCACTTGGGCTCTTGTTCTGCGCTGGCCTTAGTCCGCAGTTTGGGCAGCCAGGTCGTTTATCCGGTCTGGCGCGGGCTGAAGATCCCCACGCTCGATCTGGCGTACAAGGCCTGTAATT
The DNA here is from genome assembly GCA_050014675.1 of Occallatibacter sp. Taxonomy (GTDB): domain Bacteria; phylum Acidobacteriota; class Terriglobia; order Terriglobales; family Acidobacteriaceae; genus Telmatobacter. The sequence continues at coordinate 863 of JBEKCW010000454.1, forward strand.
CCGGTATTCATAGGCACAGGCACTCCGGATGCACGGCCTAACGTCACCACATAGCCGTTGATGAAGCCGATCTCAGTCTTCCGGCCACGCTCGAAGTCCTGGAGCATCGAGGGTTTGATATCCCCGTAGAAGGCAATCATTGCCTCGACCCACGACTCATAGCGTCCCTCCACGGCGACATTGCTCGCCCAGCCGGGCGGAATTGGGTCCACGGCCAGGCGCTCCGGCCGAGTGCCGGTTGCAAGTGCCACGGACAACGCCTCCTCGTACGTCCGTCGGAAGACCTTCTTTCCTGCCTTCGTTTCCATGTACTGGCGCATGGTTTGAGAACAGAGAGCGCCAATGGTTGTAATCGAGCAGTTGATCAGCAGCTTCGACCAGATGGCACCGGTCATGTTTGAAGATACCCTGACCTCAATCGCTCGACCCAACGCGCGCGCAACCCGCTCGACTCGCTCACTGACACCACCGGCAAGTTCGCCTATTACTAGATGCCCGGCATTCTTCTGCTCGTAGACACCGGGTTCAACCATCGTGGCGCCAAGATTTGAGAATCCTCCAAGAATCTTGTCTTCGCCCAGATCGTCCGCAAGCAACCGCGCAACGCCGCCGTTCTGTATAGGCAATATAACCCCGTCGGGCGCGAGCAGGCCCAACACGCGGGGCGCAACTTCCAACGCGTCCTGCGCTTTGGTGGCAAGCAGGATCAGGTCAAATTGGCCTTCCTTTTTGTAATCCTCAATTGCGGCGACGTCGATTGCGTCTGCCCTTATCTCTCCTCCGGTGCCGGTTACTCGCAGACCCGATCTTCGTAACGCCGCCGCGGAATTGGCGCTGCGAGCCGCAAGCCGGACGGGCAATCCTGCACGGACAGCACGCGCTGCGATGGTCCCGCCTAACGCACCGACGCCCACTATCAGTGTTTGCATTCTGAAACCTTCAAGACTCCAAATGCGTTCAAGATTTCAGGCGGCATAAGCGATCAAGACTGCCTTAGAGAGACGCTTTTTGTCACGGGTGGCGAGGGCCCTGGTCCTACTTTAGATCGCCGTAGCGGCCACCCGCCTCGCCGCAATGATCTTAAACGAAACCTTCATTCATTGCGCAACGCAGTAACCGGCTCGATGCGTCCCGCGCCGCGCGCCGGGATGAGCCCAACGACAAAGGTAGTCAGCAGCGCAATGGCAAGAGAGAATTCCAGCACACGGGCGTCCAGACCAATCGGGTTGAGCCGCGGCAGTTGCGAGGGTAACACTCCGGCCAGGACTCGTACGCCAATGGCCGCAGCGCCCACCCCGACGGCTGCCGACATCAAGCTCAGCAAAACCGATTCGGTCAGCATTTGCCGGTCGCGCTTGGCGATATCGGTGTGGCAAACTCCAGCCGTGGCGACCCGTATCAGGATCTCGCCGTCCCGCAGCTCATCAAGATCGAATTCTTCGATCGAGGCAGGCTGATGTGGTGCGCAGTTGCATCAGCCTGAATGCGCATCGGCCTGCGGAAAGGCGATAGGTCGCCTACTTCGACCACGGCGGAACAACGCCGTTCGTGCGCGCGTAGGCAATCGACTGTCCGAGGTGCTCGTGCTGGTCTGCAAAGAGATACCGGATTGCGCCTTCTTTTGTCATATCCTTGCCAAACAGCTTGACCGGCGCCTTCAGATCGGCGTCCGAGAGTCCGGCGATCGTCTGCTGCAGGTTGGCGTAGGAGGTCTTTAACGCCTCTTGCAGTTTCTCGGGGTCGGTAATCGGCGCCGGCTTCGCGCCGTCCGTTGCACCGGTCAGCGTTCCGGCGAGTATGCCGTTCTCCATGACAATGAGGTTGAATACTTCGCCCACCGAACGCACGCCCTGACCCGGCTTCCAATCATATTTCCCTGCCATCACTCGCGCCATTCCTGTGAATTTGTCGGAAAGAGTCCCAGCCTCTCTGGACAGAGCTGCCTGAACCGTTTGTGCAGGCTGAGCTTGCGAAGCGATGGAAGTCACTGCTGCGAGGATGGCGAGCGCATTCAACGCACTTGCAATTCGAAACGTTCTCATAGTGGATCCTCTCCTGGTTTGTTTCAAGCAAATGGTTTCGTGAAGAGTCCTGCGCAGCTCCGCAAGCCGCGCGTCCAGCCGCCCCGTGCCGGCTCACCGCTCTTACGCTTGTCTTGCTTAAGGCAGATATTCTTTGGGCAGCGGCATAGAGACCGGCTCTTCCTGCACCATGATGCCCGTCACTCGCCAGCCGCCGGCTTCTTTGATCGCCTGAATACTGTTGACGCCCCGCGCGACTTGCTTGCCGTCGCTCTCGAGCGCGTAGCTGCTCCATAACTGCGCGATGTTGCCGTAGCTCTCAATGTGAAATTTCAACTGATCTTCTTCAAGCATGCTGTGGCCACTGGCTTTCACGTGGACGATCCAATCGTCCAGGGTCCGAATGGTTTAGCCTCCCTGAGCCTGCACGTTGTGGTCACTCATTACCGCCGGCTTACCCGCATGGCGGCGCCCTCGACGGCCTAAGACACAAGCGCGGACGGCGGCACCTCGATTTCTCCGCTTGCGATCCACACCGTGGCGCCACCAACACTGACAGAGGTCACGACGCTTCCGCTCTTGCGCGCCTCCGCTTCGATTTCGCTTCGGCGCCCCATCGAAACACCTTGCTGGATCGAAAGGCGATAGGCCGTCCCGTCAAAATCATGCTTCGATGCCATGACGCCCACGAGGGCGGCACAAGCGCTGCCCGTCGCGGGATCTTCTTCGACGCCAAGCGCGGGTGCCCACATGCGTGCATAGAGCTTGCCGCTATCCTGCAGATTTCCCGCGAAGAAGAAGATGTGGGGAGACCACGCTCGTGAGAGCGTTGCTGCCCAGGCGGCCCGATTAATCGCTGCCCGATCGACCACCTCGTTCGACTTCAGTTGCGCAAAACAGAATGGAACACCGACGCCCGCGAAAAAGACCTGGTTCACTTCGGCGGGTTCGACGGACAGGACGGCGGCAAGTTCGGCCGCAGAAGGTGCGCCGGTCGGCGCCTCGATCTTCGCCGATAACGTCAACGTGCCGTGGAACCCACCGTTTCGCTGAGCGACGTCAACCGTCACGGGACCGACATTCTCCCCCAGAATGAGCCGGATTGGATCACTAAGCCCCACGTGCTGTTTCATCACAAGCGCACAGGCTGTGCCGACCGAGGGATGCCCTGCAAAGTCGAGCTCTGTCCGAGGTGTGAAGATGCGTACCCGACACGTGTTTGCAGGATCGTTCTTCGGCAGGACGAAGGTCGTTTCGCCGAAATTGAATTCACGAGCAATCTTCTGCATGCCCTCGGTCGAAATGCCGGCCGCTTCAGGCAGAACCGCCAGTTGATTACCGCCGAACGGTGTCAAACTGAAAACATCGACGATGTGAAATGCGTACTTCATGAGATCGACCTCCGTGCGTCGCCTCAGGCCTTGACGACAAGGTCGATCTCAACGCAGGCCCCAAGCGGCAGCGCCGCCACCGCGA
>JBEKCW010000455.1:0-4350 GCA_050014675.1 Occallatibacter sp.
AATGGAGTCCAAATCATGCACCTCAAGTCTCTTCGCCTGGCTACCATCTGCGGCCTTGCAGCCGCGTCGCTGGTTCTCTATGCTGCCGACAAACCCAAGACCAAAACCGCAGCGGCGGCAACACCCGCGGTTGTCGACCCTTATACAGAAGTTCAACAGGCCACTGAAACCCTCGATCTGACCATGTACCAGCGGATTCGCGACGAGGGATTGAATCACTCGCACGTGATGGAGTTTGCCGGCGCACTCGCCGACGGCATAGGGCCGCGCCTGACCGGTTCGCCCAACCTGGCAAAGGCCAACGCGTGGACCCGCGATACGCTGACCAAAATCGGGCTCCAGAACGCGCGCCTTGAAGACTGGGGCGAGTTCGGCCTGGGCTGGCAGCAGTTGAACACCTGGGCGCGCATGGTTGAGCCGGATACGGCGGTGCTGATTTTGCAGGCCACGCCATGGTCGCCCTCCACTCCCGGACCAGTGACCGGCGATGTTACCTTCGTCGACATCCAGACCGAAAAAGATTTCGACAAGTACCAGGGCAAGCTGGCCGGAAAAATTGTTCTGCTGGGCGCTATGCGGCCGGTGCCGCCGGTGGATAAGCCGCTGTTTGAGCGCAATACCGAGCAGACGCTCGAAGACGTTGCCGAATTCCCGGTGAGCGAGGGAGTGCCCGGCGCGATGACTCCCGAGATGCGGGCCCGGATGCAGACGCGCATGGAGCGATTCAGGCTCATCGACCGGATTGCGCAGTTTTTTGCCGATGAAAAAGTGGCCGCGGTGATTGAGCCGAGCCGCGACGGCGCCAATGGCGGCGGATCGGGCGGAACCTTTTTTGACGACAACGGCGCAACTCTCGGCCGCACGCCCTATATCGCCGACAAAGCGGTGAAGATTCCCGTGGCCGTGGCGGCGATTGAGAGCTACGGGCGGCTTTACCGGCTGGTCGAGGCGCATGTGCCGGTGCAGGTCGAGATCGACGTTGAGACCAAGGTCACCGGCGAGCACGAGCATGGGTTTGACACGGTTGCAGAGATTCCCGGCACCGACCCGAATCTGAAAGACCAGGTAGTGATGCTGGGCGGGCACCTGGATAGCTGGATTGCCGGAACGGGCGCGACCGACAACGGCGCGGGAACTGTTGTTGCCATGGAAGCGGTGAGAATTCTTGAAGCACTGGGAGTGAAGCCGCGCCGCACTATTCGCATCGCGTTGTGGACCGGGGAAGAGGAGGGCCTGTTTGGCTCGCGCGGCTACTGCTCAATTCACTACGGCCAGGCGAAAACTTCAACCTCGCCCGATCAGTTGCAACTGCCTGAGTTCATGCGCCGCGCCGCGGGGCCGCTTGAAGTGAAGCCGGAGCAGAAGCTGATTAGCGCCTACTTTAATGTGGACAACGGCTCGGGAAAAATTCGCGGCATCTATACGCAGGGCAATGCGGCAATCGCGCCCATCTTCGCGCAGTGGATGGCGCCCTTGAAAGATCTCGACGTTACCACGATCACCGAGCGCAATACCGGCGGCACCGATCACCTGAGCTTCGATGCGGTCGGCATTCCAGGGTTCCAGTTCATCCAGGACAATCTGGATTACGAGTCGCGCGCGCATCACTCGAACCAGGACGTGTATGAGCGCCTATCGCCGGCCGACCTGAAACAGATTGCGACGGTCGAGGCGATCTTTGTCTACAACGCCGCCATGCGCGACCAGATGCTGCCGCGCAAGCCGCTACCGCAGCCCGATCTGGATCAGAAGCGGAATGCGCCGATTGAAGGAATCTACCCCGGAGCGGTTGCGCCGGCCCAGTAGGCGGCGAAGCAGCAGGCAAGTATCTCGCCTTTGGCTTTTCATCGTTCGTTCTATAACACGCGAAGGCTGCCCCATCCTTGACGCAGTTTCATCGCGTCAAGGGTGGGACGGCAAACTCGATTTGGAACTGCGGGAACAGAGGCCGTTGAGAGCGAGAAAATCGCCCGAACGGGAGTTTTCATTTCTAAGGAAAATCGCAGTTTCCAGTTAACAAATATCTAAAATATCAGCCTTGAACCTCTAGAAGATAAAGCGAAATCGTCGTGACACCCATCACAGCATGTCCCTGACTCAAGCGGGACTATAGAGCGGGCCTGGAGGGGTGTTTGGACGCTCCTCACGAGGCGCGTTTTATGGGCGATTCAATATGAACTGGCGCGACGAGTATCGCAGCAAGTCGATGAGCGCGGATGACGCGCTCAGGGCCGTTCAATCAGGCAACCGGGTTTGGATCCAGTCTGGCTGCGGCACTCCCTCGGTTCTTGTCGATGCGCTTGTTCAGCGCGCTCCCGAAGTCCGCGACGTTGAAATCATCCACATGAAGACGCTGGGCGCGGCGGATTACACGCGGCCTGAGTACGAGGGACACTTCCGCCACCGCGGTTTGTTTCTTGGCGACAACGTGCGCGAGGCTGTGTGCAACGGTCGCGCCGATTACACTCCCATTTTTTTGAGCGAGATTGAAAGCCTCTTCGAAACCGGCCAGCTACCGCTTGACGTGGTGCTGATGCAGGTATCGCCGCCGGACGCGCATGGATTTGTGAGCCTGGGGACAACGGTCGATTGCACGCTGACCCTGGTGCGCTACGCAAAGACAGTAATTGCCGAAGTGAACCGGCAGATGCCTCGCACACATGGCGAGACCAATGTGCACGTGAGCCACATCTCCGCATTTGTTGAGAGCGACCGGCCGCTGCTGGAGCTTGAGGCTGAGCCGCTGACTGAAACTCACATGCGCGTGGGCCGCAACGTGGCCTCGCTTATTCCCGATGGCGCCACGCTGCAGACCGGCATTGGCGGCATTGCTGAAGCGGTTCTGCATTGCCTGGGCGACAAGCGCGACCTGGGCATTCACACCGAGCTGGTCGGCGATGCGGTTGTCGACCTGATGGAAGCAGGCGTGATCAACGGCGAGCGCAAGACACTGCATCGCGGCAAGGCTGTTGTTGCGTTTGTGCTGGGATCGCAGAAGCTGTTCGACTTCATCCGCCAGAATCCGAGCTTTGAGTTTCGGCCTATCAGTTATACGAACGATCCGTTCGTGGTGGCGCAGAACGAGCGCATGGTGGCCATCAACGGCGCTTTGCAGGTGGATATGACAGGGCAGGTTTGCGCCGATTCGATCGGCACGCGGCCCTATAGCGGATTTGGCGGGCAGATCGATTTTATTCGCGGCGCTGCGCGGTCGAAGGGTGGAGTGCCCATTATTGCACTGCCGTCGACGGCGCTTCACGGCTCGGTTTCGCGCATTGTGCCGGTGCTTGAGCCGGGCGCGGGAGTTGTTACCTCGCGGGCCGATGTTCACTACGTTGTGACGGAGCATGGAATCGCGTATCTGCACGGTAAGACGCTGCGCGAGCGGGCCGAGGCGCTGATTGCGATTGCTGCTCCGGAGTTCAGACAGGAGTTGGAGGATTTTGCTGTGCGCGCGCATTATCTTGAGCGGGCGAGAGCGGTGGCTTGTGTGTGATTGGGGGCCAGTGTGACACCTCACCCCAGCGACAGGAACAAAAAAGTCGCAGGGTGGGGGACGGAAGGGAATTGAAATGGCTGAGATTACGACAACGAATCAAGTAACAGGGAAGCGCGATCGCGGGTTGATTGCGATTGATGAGCAGGAGTGCAAGGGCTGCGGCCTGTGCAATGAGGCTTGCCCGCCGCACGTGATCGGCATGAGCGACAAGTTTAACCACTACGGCTATCGCACGGCGGTTTATGCGGGCAAGGGATGCACCGGCTGCGGCGTGTGCTTCATGGTATGTCCTGAGCCGGGCGCAATCACGGTCTACGTCCTCGATAACGCGAACGCCGGCGGCCAGGCGGTCGCTGGGTCCGCACCGGCCGCGTCAGCATCGGCCGCAGCAGCATCGGCCGCATGAAGAGGAGCGATGGAATGCGCAAGCAATTAATGAAGGGCAACGACGCGATCGTCAAGAGCGCAATTCTGGCTGGCTGCCGTGCGTTTTATGGGTATCCCATAACGCCGGCCAGCGAAATTGCCGAGGCTGCCGCGCTTTACATGCCGCAAACCGGCGGCGTGTATGTGCAGGCCGAGAGCGAGGTAGCGGCCATCAATATGTTGTACGGTGGCGCGGCGGCGGGTGTGCGATGCATGACGGCCTCGAGCGGACCGGGCATCAGCCTGATGCAGGAAGGCATAAGCTACATGGCCGGCGCCGAGCTGTCCTGCGTGATTGCCGACATTACGCGCGGCGGCCCGGGCCTCGGCAACATAGGCCCTGAGCAGGGCGACTATCACCAGGTGGTGAAAGGCGGCGGGCACGGCAACTATCGCACCATTGTGCTGGCGCCGCATTCGGTGCA
>JBEKCW010000456.1:0-4338 GCA_050014675.1 Occallatibacter sp.
CGAGTGGATCTACTTCAACTCGGTGCGCACGGGGCGCATGCAGATCTGGCGGATGAAGCCCGATGGCAGCGGCCAGGAGCACGTACTCTCAGACGAAACGAACGACTGGTTCCCGCATATCTCGCCGGATGGGAAATGGATGGTGTTTCTGGCGTTCGCGGCGGATGTGAAGGGGCATCCGCCAGAGAAAGATGTGGCGCTGATGCTGATGTCGATGGCCGACAAAAAAGTTCACGTGCTCACAACGCTGTTCGGCGGCCAGGGGACTATTAATGTTCCGTCGTGGTCGCCCGACAGCAAGCGCCTGGCATTGATGAGCTACGAATTGTTGCCGGCCGACTCGCTGACTCGCTGACCCGCCGCGGATTACGTGGCGCTCAATGCCGCTTCGGCCCACAGCACGGCTTCGGCGTAGCAGTGCAGCAGCTTGAGCTGGTCGAAACTATTCTGGTCCACAATTTTGTCGCACTCGTCCCATTGGCCGTGTTCATGGCAAATCAGCCACTCAAGCAGCATGCGCTCGGGAACCGCTGCGCCCATCAGCGCGACGCAGATGGCCTCGCGCAGCGGCAGCGCTGGGGTTAGTTGCTGCATGGGCACGCGCAACATGGCAGGCAACAGGCTCAGCATGCCGACCAGGTATTGTTCCTTCGGATCCAGACCGCACTCTTCGGCGGCAAGTTCGCAAAAACGCCCGCGCACAAAGGCCAGGCGCAATAGTTCACTGGGCTGTCCGGCGTTCAGCTCGCTGGCAATGGCCAGCATGGCAATGCGCCGGAACCCCTCTTCTCCAATGGCGATGAGCGCCGACTTGATTGAGCTGACCTCTTGCCGCACCGCGCAGGCGGGTGAATTGAGCAGCCGCAGCAGACGGTAGGTGAGCGAAGCATCGCGCTTGACCAGGCTGCACAGCTTTTCAAAGTTCAGGTTGTCTTCGCGCAGCAGCCGCAGAATCTCAACCTGGGTAAGCTTGTTGGCGGGCACCTTGCGATTTTCAATCAGCTGCGGCCGGCAAAAATAATAGCCCTGGATGAGCGTAAAGCCTTCGTCGCGCGCCTCGCGGAACTGCTCCTGGGTCTCCACTTTTTCAGCCACCAGCGCCATAGCGCGGCCCTGAAGATGCTCCATGATGGCGCGGCGCTCCTCTTTGTCGCTGAGGGTAAAGTCGATCTTGATGTAGTCGGCAATCTCAACCAGCAGTTCGCTGCCGGGTCTCCAGCGAAAGTCGTCGAGCGCAAGGCGGAATCCCGCCGTCTTGAGCCGGCAGCAGGCGCGGATAAGCTCCGGCGTCGGCTCAATGTCCTCAAGAATCTCAAGCACGAACATGCTGGGCGACAGCACATCGACCAGCCTGCCGGTCAAGGCCTCGTGGGTACAGTTCACAAAAGCCGGCAGGCCTCCGGTCAGCTTCTCAAGGCCGAAGATAACCATGTTGTCGAGAATCGTACGCGTGGCATGGTCGCCGTCGCCGCTGAATTGAAGCTGTTGCGGCCCATCACGGAAGAGCAGTTCGTAGCCGTGGACACGGCCGCGCAAGTCGAGAATCGGCTGCCGCGCTACGTAGCGGAACCCGCCGGCCTGATCCTCGGGCATTGCAATTGTGCATGGGACGGTCGAAGACTGAGAGGCCATCGGTACACCTCAGCGGTCTTATCGGCGCCGGGCCGCGAAACTTGATGTCGAAGCCAGCGCGGTGGATAACCTGAGGGTTGCCACTCGTTTAATTCCGGCTTCGAAGTCAGCCTCAGCCCATGAACATGCCCCCGTTCACGTCGAGCACGTGTCCGGTGATGTACGCGGCTCCGTCTGAAGCCAGAAACACAACCGACTGAGCCACTTCAAGGTCGGTTCCCGGCCGTCCCAGCGGAATGGAAGCAATCATCGACTTGCGCAGTTCTTCGCCCAGAACCGCGGTCATGGGCGTCTCAATATAACCGGGCGCCACGGCGTTCACGGTGATGCCGCGCGAGGCAACTTCGCGGGCCAGCGAGCGCGTAAAGCCGATCATGCCGGCCTTGGAGGCCGCGTAATTCACCTGCCCCGCCTGCCCTGTCCGCCCCACCACGCTGGAGATGTTGACGATGCGCCCCCATCGGTTCCTCAGCATGGGGCTCAGCACCGCCTGCGTCAGCAAAAATGCCCCGGTGAGATTGGTGTCGAGCACAGCGTCCCAATCGGCGCGCTTCATGCGCAGCATGAGCGTATCGCGCGTGATGCCGGCGCAGTTTACCAGGATCTCAACTTTGCCGAAGCGCTCGATGACAGCTTTCGCGGCTGTCTTGATGGATTCTTCGCTGGCGATGTCGAGCGCAAAAGTTGCGGCCTTACCGCCGGCCGACTCAATTTCAGCCGCGGCTTCAGAAAGCTTTGCCTCATTGCGCGCGGCCAAAGCGACCACGGCGCCTGCCCTGGCCAGTTCAAGAGCGCAGGCTCGCCCAATTCCCTGTGAAGCGCCCGTGACCAGCGCAATGCGTCCGTCGAGAGTAATCATTCGATCTCAAAAAAATCCGCGCAAGTTCGGCGCGCCTTTCCGTTCCTCATTATAGGTTGGCGATTCCGGGGACCAACGCCCGCGGGATGCGCCGAACCGCCTTCACCGAACCTCAAAAAGGAGCACGCCGTGAATCTTTCCCGTTGCTTTCTAGCAGCGCTCTTCGCCGCATCGGTTGCGGCCGCACAGCAGCCCGCCGCGCCCGAACCGCCGGCCACCGCGCTCACAATCTATAACCAGGACTTTGCCGTGGCCCGCACCACGCTCAATCTCGATCTGCAGGCCGGCATCAACTGCGTTGAAACCAACCAGGTGACCAATCGGCTTGAGCCCGATTCTGTGATGCTGCGCGGGCTCGACCAGACTCGCGATTCGGCCAAACCCTCTTTCCGAATCCTCGAGCAAAACTACGAAGCCGCCATCGTCACGCAGGACTTTCTTCTGCAGAAATACGTAGGCAAGACGATTGAATTCGAAATCTCTCCGGGCACCAACGTCGAAGGCAAAATCATCCGCGCGCCCTCGATGAATCAGAACCAATACGGCAACTTGGAGCAGACTCCGGCCCTGATTGAAGTGAAGGGCCAGATGCAGTTTCAACTGCCGGGAATGCCACTCTTCCCTGCCTCGACCGACGGCCTGCTGCTGAAACCGGCGCTGCGCTGGCAAATTGAGACGGATAAGCCGCGTAAGGTTGACGCCGAGCTTGCCTACATTACCAACGGCATTAACTGGGAGGCGACCTACAACGTTGTCGCGCAAAGCGGCGGCGCGGCCCTCGAAGGCACAGAAAAAGCCAACATGGTGGGGTGGGTCACCATCAAGAACAACTCGGGCGCCAATTTTCCCAGGGCAAACATCAAGCTGATGGCAGGAGACGTTGCCAGAATCCAGCCGCCGCAGTTTGGCAGATTGTTTGCCACCGGAGCGAGTGAGACCGTGAAGGTGGATGCCAATAACGTGGTGACGCAGAAACCGTTTGACGATTTCCATCTGTACGATCTTCACCGCACCGTTGCGCTTGCAGACGGAGAGATCAAGCAGGTCCAGTTCCTCGATGCAGCGGGAATTGCAGTCGAGCGCAGCTATATCTACGACGGAGCGGAAAGCGATCAGCAGAATTACTACAATGGCGGAGTCAATATGGAACAGGCCTTCCACGTAGGCGACGCGAACCAGAAGGTTGCCATTGTTGAAGAGATCAGGAACACCGAGGCGAATCATCTCGGCATTCCGCTTCCCGCGGGCCGGCTGCGTTTTTACCGGCGCGATGCCGATGGCCAGGTGGAGTTTGTGGGTGAGAGCGTCATCAACCACACTCCTGCCGAGGACACCGTGAGAGTCACTACGGGCAGCGCCTTCGACGTAAAAGGCGCGCGGCGGCAGACCGACTTCTCCATTGACCACCAACATAGATCGATGGAAGAGACATTCGAGATCAAGCTAACCAATCAGAAGGCCGAGGCAGTCAATGTGAAAGTTCTTGAGCATCTCTATCGCGGCAACAACTGGGTGATTGAGGAGAAATCGGCAGACTACAACAAGCTCGACAGCCACACCATCGAGATTCCGGCACAGGTTCCCGCGCAGGGCAGCGCGATTGTGACTTATAAGGTGAAGTACACGTGGTAACCGGTTCGCTCTGCGCGCCGTAGGCGCGGTGGTTGTTATCCCGCATTTCTCACAATCCTGCACAAGCCGCAGTTTTTTCGCCCGCCCATTGCCGTTAATTACCAGCCATGAGCGCAGACTGGAAACATGCATACTGCGGAAGGCGCCTGGCGCCGGGCTCCATTCATCACGCGCAGCCAACGCCTTTCGCCCATCCATTTCGTTGAAAGCTGAGG
>JBEKCW010000457.1:0-4327 GCA_050014675.1 Occallatibacter sp.
TTAAGAACGTATTCGGCGTGTCGCTCATGACCTTCGACTTCGAATCCATGCTGGGGCGAATTCAGTTCATCTCCGACGGCATTATTCCCATTTGCATATTTGCCATCCTGCGATACAGGAAGGATCTGCGCTTCGGCATCGCCAGCGCCATCGCGATGCTGGTAGTGTTGCTCGCTTCGGATTTTTTCTCGTTCTCCCGCTACTTCTGGGGATTTTCGGTGGTCGCAATCGTTCTCGGCTTGTTCCTTGGGAAGAAGGACCTCTTTCAGGTCTTGCTGATCGCCGCACTTTCAACCATCTCTTTATCATCCCTTCCGTTACTGACTACGGTGGTTGAGCTCAGGTTCTCTTCCAGGATCGTTGATGCTTCCGATCAGGACCGTGCTGGCCAGCTAGATGCTCTAAAGGAATTCTTCCAAAGCGCGCCGGTTCTCGGTCATGGAATGGGCAGCTATACACGCCGCATCATCCGCAACGATGACGCTCCCTATTCCTACGAGGACCAACTGCTTGCGCTGGCAGGACAGCTCGGTGTCGTCGGGACCTTCGGTCTTTCGTTGTTGACGCTGTATTACTTTCGCGACCTTTGGCCACAACCGGGCCGTGGAGTTATACAGAGCCTGGGATTGGCCGTTGTGCTGCTTATGTGGATCTGCGCCGGTCTCTTCAACCCCGAAGTCGTCTCATCAGCGGCTTCTGTATCGTATGCCGCGATCTCAGCGATGGCTGGGATTGGCGCGCGTGGAGTCGTCAGAGGGACTGCCCTCTCCCGCCTGTGAAACAGCTGGCCAGTCGCCCCCGCCAAGTTTGTGAATAGCACGGGGCAGAAGTGACGCGATGAGCTGCATCCGTCTCCTGATCTGATTCAAACGGCTTAGCCGGCGGGTGTAGTTTCCTGAGTGACGCCGATAGAGAAGAAGCGGTTCATCGATGTGAGCTGTGCCACCCCCCTCCAGGAGGTTCCGCGAACCGATCCAAGCATCGTGGAGAAAAAGCTTGCCTGGCGGAAAGGGCAGGATGTCTTTGATCAGCGTGGAGCGAAACGCCATTGTCGAACCTTGAAATTGATTGTGTAGCAGGTTCGCAGCCAGACCCGGAGTAAACCTACGGTGCCGCAGGAATTCCGAGTCAATTGCCGGCAGGTCGTGCTCGTCGATCAGGCTGAAGCCGGTGGAAACGACTTGCTTTCCGGGTTGAGCGGCAAAGACGTCGAGGATCCTATGTACCTTATTCGGCGCCCAAAGATCGTCGTCGTCGGAGAAGAAAAGTATGTCGCCCGTGGCGCATCGAACCGCTTCCTCGAAGGAAGAAACGACGCCCCGGTTGGTTTGGTGCTGGATCAGCAGCATGCGTGGAGCGCCCGGGGTCCGCTCCAACTCGCGCCGGATGCGCAGAATGCAATCGACAGTTCCATCGCGCGAGGCATCGTCGACAATCACGATCTCATCGGTAGGGGCAAGCTGCGGCAAGATCGAGCGCAACTGCGCTTCGATGAATGGCGCGCCGTTGTAGGCAGCCATGCACACTGAAACCATGGGCCGATCCGAGGGCTTCCGATATCCCTTGAGCGCGGCTCCTAGGCGTGCTTGTGTTGCCTCGCGCCAACGCGCGATCCTGTACTCGCGGGAACGGAACATGCGCATCAAAAATGCTTGGCCGGTGAGTCGTTGGAGCTCCATACTGTCGCGCCGAAGCAAATGCTTGATCAGTCTCGCGGCAAGGCGCGCCGTGCGCTCAAGTCCCGCGAGTCCATTCATCTCCATATCCCAGAAGGCCGACTCAGACAGCAAGATGTTCCGATAGCGCTCTGGAGAAAGGCGCTCCCGCATGTTGAGCATCGAGAAGTCGTGTTCAACCTTAAGGTTGCCTGCCACATACACCCGCTTGCCGAATTTGCTCAATTGCCGGTAAAGATACGAGTCGCTATTATCGAGCCAAAACCAGGGCGAATATCCGCTGATTTGTCGCAGGGCGGATATTCTGAGAAGCGATGCGGAATTAAAAGCATAAACTGACTCTGATGGAATGCCGGTAAATCCCGAAGGAAACATGCGTGGCCAGGCTCCTGCCGAAAACCAGTTTGGAGAGATGATGCGCCCTTTCGCACGAATCTGGGGCACTACAGCCGCGACATCTGGTCGTCTGTCGAGTGCCATCAGCGTGTCAACAAAGACGCGAAATGTATCCGAGGGTAGCTTTGTATCCTGGTCGAGCGTCAGCATCCATTCATACCCGCCTTCGATCGCGATGTCGAGAGTGCGGTTGTAAGCCGCCGCCAAGCCGCAATTGTTTGGGCTTCTCAGAAAGAGCACGCTTGGCGGCAGTCCTTGCGGTTCCACGGCTCCCGCAGTGTTGCTGAAAAGGATCACGGCCAAATCGAGTTCACCGAAGGGCATTGCCTCAGCCGCACGCAGCAAACTGCTGTAACTTACAGACTCCTCCACGGTTGTGTTGTATAGGACGATGACGGCAATAATGCGCGCTTTCATGCATACCCTCAATCTCTCTATCGATAAACCTTGTTATATGGAATGGTTGGCCCCGCGACGACCGTGGCGGAATACCCCAATTTCTACATTGCTCCGCGCCTGCTGAGTACGGCAGGTACGGTGCGCAGAAGAATGCTGACATCGAGGAAGAGAGACCAGCGTTCGATGTACTCCAGGTCCAGGCGTACCCAGTCTTCAAAACTGGTATTATTTCGCCCGCTAATTTGCCAAAGGCAAGTGATTCCGGGTTTTACGCAGAAGCGGCGGAGATGGCCGCTATCGTCGATAAGATGGAAGTCCCGAAGGGCGAGCGGACGTGGACCGACCAGCGACATATCTCCTTTGATCACATTCCATAGCTGAGGCAGTTCATCGATCGATGTCCTGCGCAGGAAGCCGCCAATTGCAGTGATGCGCGGGTCCTGGCGAATTTTGAAGACCGGACCGTCCAATTCGTTCATCGATTCATACCGGGCCTGGAGTTGCTCCGCATTTACCACCATCGTCCGCAATTTGAAAATGCGGAATCGCCGGCGATGCAGCCCGCAGCGCTCTTGGAAGAAGAGTATGGGGCCAGGACTGTTGAGTTTGATGAGGATGGCCGCTGCGGCAACAATCGGAGCGGTCAAAATGAGCAGCAACAGGGCTCCGATGATGTCGATGGTCCGCTTGACATAGCGCATGGCATCCGCGCGCACAATACTCAGGACGCATAGTTTCTCGTGGGCGCCCTCGTGGAGATCTACCTGGGCAAACTTAGTGGCGAACGGTTCCACTGCGTGATAGACCTCAACGCCAATTTGTGCGCAGATGGAGATCGCGCGCTGCGTCTCGCTGTACATAGACTTAATCGGCAGAGCGCAGTACACCGTCTGCACCGGATGGTCACGAAGAATTTGATCGAGGTCGGCAATGCCACCCAAATACCAGCGCGACATTTCAAGCGTACCGACAAATTCATCGTCGACCACGCCCACTACCCGGCGCATCGGTGATTTCATCAATTCCGCATACAGGATTTGCGCTCTTGGCCCAGATCCTACGAGGATCACTTCGCGCCTGGCAAGGACAAAGCTGATTACCGCCCAGTTCGCGACGCAGGCAACTTCCACTAGCAACAAGCTCGTGGCACTGGAAGCCACGAAGAAGCCGAGGCTCATTTGCAGCGAACGAATGAGAGAGGACTGTATAGGGCCGAGAGAAAAGACAATCGCCGAGCAGCATAGCGCGGACGCAACATTGCCGATCACCTGGCTCCTGGCCCAGTTCCTCTCGGCCGCCGGCTTGCCTCCGCCAATCAGCCGCCAGCAAATCGTCAGGCTCACCAGGAGAGTCATATCCAAAGGGCCGAACTGCCTATGCCGCCAAGGAACGGCTAATGAGTATCCGATTTCCGTATTGTTCGCAAACGGCAATGCGACCAGGAAAATCGCAGGAATCAGATCGCGGATGAGGCTGTACAGGATCAGTGCCAGCGCATCCGGCTTGTGGAAATGGACGTCTGCGAGATTCCAGGAAATCCGCGCGCGCGGCACCCTGGAAGATGTGAGTTGCGATAAGACCGCTGCGATTTGCGACATGTATTTTCTACCTGCTCCTTTTCTCGGAATTCGAAGCGGCACTAATCGGACAATTGGCTGCCTCTCAGATCGACCAGTCGCATATCAGATACAGTTCCAGGAGCGCGATACGATGACAAGAGGATGGGGAAAGAACGGCTCTCCTGCCAGAAACTCGGCTGCCCCGAAATCGCTTTCTTCAACACGAGGGGAAGAGATCTCTCGTGTAGACCGAGCTGGTAGCTGCACCACTTGCTCAGGTTGCGTACCATTGCAAAG
>JBEKCW010000458.1:0-4316 GCA_050014675.1 Occallatibacter sp.
CTCACGTCTGTGGCGACGGGTTTGGCTCCGACCTTCATTGTTTTTATCGTCAGCAGGTTGCTTGGCGGCGTCGCCATAGGCATTGCATCGTGCCTGTCGCCGCTCTACATCGCAGAAGTTTCGCCTGCCAGCATGCGGGGGCGACTGGTTTCGGTTAATCAGTTGACAATCGCGCTCGGTGTGATGGGAGCCCAGTTCGTAAATTGGCTGATCGTACGGCCGATGCAGCCGGGCATGACCCTCGCGAAGATTCCGTTAGACTCGTGGAATGTCCAGTTGGCCTGGCGATGGATGTTTGCTGTCACCGCTGTGCCTGCAGCAGTATTCTTTGCAGCCATGATCTTTGTACCCGAGAGTCCGCGCTGGCTGGCAAAAAAAGGGCGTTCAGCTGATTCAGCACGCATACTCAACAGAATCGGTGGCCACGCTTATGCAACTGAGTCGGTGAAAGAAATCGAAAGTACTCTCGCAAACGATATTGATAAAGTTGATCTTCGAGAACTTTGTACTCCGAAGATGCTCAAGGTTCTCGCGCTTGGGGTATCGATAGCGGTCTTTCAGCAATGGTGCGGAATCAACGTAATCTTTCAGTACGGCTCTCGCATCTTCGCTGAAGCCGGCTACGCGGTATCGGGAATTCTCTTCAGCATACTGATTACAGGCATTGTTGCGGTAACCATGACATTGGTAGCCATTGGCACCGTCGAAACCTGGGGCCGGAGGGCATTAATGCTAAGCGGGGCCGGAGGATTAGCGGTCATTTATCTTGCTACCGGCATGGCGTATCACTTGCATGTAACAGGGCTTGTCCCGGTTGTTCTTGTTGTTGCGGCGATCGCTTGTTATAGCTATTCGCTGGCTCCAATCACCTGGGTTGTCCTTTCTGAAATCTTCCCCAATCGGATTCGCGGAGGGGCGCTGTCCGTTTCAGTTGCATCGTTATGGCTCGCGAACTTCCTGCTCGCGCAAACATTTCCCTGGATGTATGCCAAGCTCGACCTCGCAGGTTGCTTTTGGGTCTATGCCGCAGTCTGCGTTGTGGGATTTCTTCTTATCTACTTCCGGCTCCCTGAAACCAAGGGAAAGACTCTCGAACAAATTGAGCGTGAACTGGTGGATTGAACGGCTGCAATCGGAAAGCCTTACGCGAATTCCAGAGACCGGACCGGACTCTGGAATTCGTTTCATTTTGACGCGCTCGCCGTCTGCGTCCTGCCGCCTCGAATCCAATCAAGAATCGCACGGTATTCATCGCTCGATTGGTTCCCATGCCAACGCTGGCCCCCGTTATGCGTGGCTAGATAGTCGCCAACGTCGGCTGCGCTGTCAGTAGGGCGAGTGGGTTTGATAAGTATCAAACTCTTGTCCGGTTCGGTTATGTCCACGACGCGCATCGCGGATTTGTAGTTGCCTTCGCTATCCTGGTCAGAGAATTGACCCTCGGCGTTGGGCGGATTCAGCTTGAAGATCACATGACTGGCGTGGCAGTTGACGCATGCCTTCCCATCCGGCCCGGGATGGGCAAGGATGGGCTCGATTCGTGTGACAAAAGTGCGGTAGTCGAGCACCGAGCCAGGCTGCACGTCGGTCAGCGCATCCCCCAGGCTTTTTCCATTTAGAACACGAACGGCGATGAGTTTGAGACGCGGATTGGTGGAATTCTGAAGCCGATTCATTGCCGCCAGAAAATCGGGACGCTTCTCCACACCCGGCACCTTGCGGAGCGTATCGAGAGCTGCGGCGCTTACGTTGGCGTCGGCATTCAACAGGCTGGCCATCACCGTGTCTACGACGATGGGATATTCCAGCGGTTCGCGAGCCTTCGATGAGGCCGGGTGGCGGTTGAGTACGTCCTGATCCTGCGATATTGCGCCGCCCGAAACTCCGAGACGTTTTCTCAGGAATTGCGGATCGCTTGCTTCCTCCATCAGAATTCGCAGCCCTGAAGCATTCAGTTTTGCAAATGCGGTCTTCACCGCAGGCTCGGTTTTCGGGTCGTTCAGAAAGTGTCCCAGCGAAATCCGCACGGCGGCGCGCTGTGTGTCGGGCATGTAGGAATTCAGGTCATCCAATACCGTTTGCTGGAGCGCCGGCTCTTCAATCAGATTGCTGAACGACGAAGCAGCGTCGAGCACCTGGCCAAAGTTTGCCGGCTGCGGATATTGTTCGAGCATTGAACGCAACGCGCCCTCAACGTCTGTCTGCTGTTCCCATACGGAACCGCTGGGCAGGGCTGCCAGCAAGGGCAGAACGACGGCCTGGCTGTCGGGATTTCCGTGCTTGAGAATCTCGACGATTCTGCCGACAAGATTTGGATCGGGCGCGGAGCGCGTATCAAGATTCAAGACTCCCCGCTGGCCGTCCTCGTAGACGTAGCGCACGGTCTGGCGCACGTCGGCGCTCGAATCCTCTGAAAGGTTCAGGGCGGCGAGTGTAAAGCGCGCGTCGCCGGATTCACTCAGAGTGCTGCCCGCCTTGAGCACGTTGATTTTCGTTGACTCATCCGCGCCTTTCAGGCAATCCAGAAGCGCGTCTTCCAACTCGGGCCCAGAACTCTTGAAGAAGTGGATCAAGTCGCTGTCGTTGCCGATGCGTGTCTGAAAGAAACCATTGTGCACGTCGTATTTGAAATCGACGGCTTCACGATAGGGTGGATACTCGTAGCCCGGGCGATGCAGATCGGGAACGCCGGTTACGTACTTAGTAAGAACCGCGGGCAGGCCGATTGAAACCGTGTCTGCTTTGAGCGTCGGCAACGCATAGTGTCGAATATGAAAATCCCACAGCGCAGTGAGGATTCCCTCACGGCCCAGCGGGGTTGCAGTGCGCAATACCTTGGCAAGCACCTGTGCCTGGTCGCGCGCCACCGCCTCATAGCCCTGGTTGATGCGGTCTTTATCTTCATCCTTTGAGCTTGCCTTGACCCACGCGGATAGATATCCGGTGTTTTCATCGAGCAGGTCGTAGATGCTTTCCTTCAGTCCTCGCCGCACCATTTCGTCGGTCTCGGTATTGAGGCGGATTGCGAGTGCTTCAAGCGTCCCGCGCCGCACCGCGGGTTGGTCCACCTGCCAGTAATACCAGCGCCACAACCCGCTGGCGGCTTCAAAGCGGACGTAGGGCACCGGATCATTCAGCGTTCGCTCAAGGGCGGCCAGCAATACTGGATCGCCGGTGAGATCTTTGAAATGCTGATTGAAGACGCGAGCCGCTCCCCAGCGGGTGCGTGCGTTTGGGGATGACAATGCAGCGGCCAGCATCGCACGCCCTCGCGGGGCAACGCTCGGTCGCCGCGACAGCACCATTCGCAACGCGTAAGCTGACGCGACCTGCACCATCTTGGTTTGATCGCCCAGGCCCTTGACGAGAGCAGGCAGTGCGCCGGGGTCAGCCATGTGCCCAAGCGCGCGCGCGGCGGCTTCACGCGCGAGCGGTTGGTCGCTATCGGTCAGCACTTTGCGAATCTGAACGAGCTCCGGCTCCGGGGCCAGATCCCAATACTGATCCAGTTGTTCCAGAAGCAGCGGGAGATCGTTGGTTGCAAGTTTGGTTGCAGGCGCAGGGTAGGCCGCGTCCCAGTTTTTGGCCTTTGTTGGGCCCGGATACAAAGTAGACAACGCCATTACGGCGAATTGCGTGGCGCGGAACGGCGTGTTGAATCCCTGGTAGACGGGATCGCTCTCCCAGCTCCCCTCTGGCCGTTGTGCCGCGAGCATGGCGTTGACGGCGCGCGCCATGTGCTCGTCGGTCTCAGGGCGGTGGCCGGCTTCAGCCAGCGCCAGAACCGCGTGATAGGAGATAAAGTCAGCAGGCTTGGCCTTCTTATCGAATGGATACGGCCATCCGCCCTCCGGAGTTTCGTATTCGTAGAGTTTGTCGATGAGAGTGTCGAGCTGCGCTGCGTACTTCTGGCGGTCCAATGCAGACAGTAACTGGATTTTCCAATTCAAGTCGATCATGTTCTTTGGCTCGTACGGCAGCGCCAGGCTTTCAACATGGTCGCGCTCGGCCAGCCAATCGGTATCGTGTGTTTCGTTGTAAGCAAGATTGAATGTCTGCCAGCTCTGCAACGCGATCTCAAATGGGCTGATCTCAGGCTCACAACCGTCGGTCTCGTCGCCGGGCATCACGGTCAGGCCCTTGTAATGAACCTTCAAGTACCGCGCGTAGGGCACATCGAAGTCCTTGCGCGGCGCATCGTGGGTCACATTCTGCTCATAGGCATGGGTGATGAGCGGCAAGCGGCTCGCTACTGTGCGAGCGGAGTAAATCACCCTCACCCAGTTGGTGCCGGGTTCTCCGTAGAGAGGCCGGGC
>JBEKCW010000459.1:0-4286 GCA_050014675.1 Occallatibacter sp.
CCTCCAATTTCTCCGCATAATCCCGTGCTTCTCACAGCCGAGGTGTCATTGCTCGCAGATGTGTTATTCCGCACGTAGATCGGGGCTTCCGAATTCTCGAAAACCTCAATGCCCATCCCATTATTGTAAAAAGTCAGGTTATTTTCGATCACTGCCTGGCCCGAGTATGACCATTGGTTCCAGGTATCCAGAATAATGCCCTCGCCGTCCGTCGCCGGTCCGTTCGCGCACACGGCAGGTTCGACATTCCCCCACGTGAACGTCTGCGAAATGTACATGTGCGTCCCCGGCGCAGTATCTGAGTTGATCGGTTCCCAGATCGAGATCCCACTGCTGCAAGCACCGGTTGCCTGGGCGGCATTGTATGAGATGTCTGAAATCAGAGCGAAGTAATCCGCCCCTGCCGGGGGATTCGAAACCGGCGAAAAGCCTCCGCCTTCACAGCCATTCGCAATATCGTTGGCAAACACAATGTCTTGCATGCTCGCGCTCGACGTGCTGGGATAAGCCTCAAAGCATATGCCGTATTTACCCGCCGCCGTTACCTCCCAGCCATCGACCATCCAGTGCGAGGTCTGGATCGCCATTCCGAAATCATTGCTGGCCGGAAAAGAAATCTTGCACGCATCAAATGTCTGGCAGGTCATACGGGCGACGCAGTGACCTGTGCCGGTGACAGTTCCAAAGTTCCATTGAAAGTTCTCTGGAGCGTAGCTCCCTGGAGCCGCAACGATTTCGTCTCCGCAGTGCAGAGCGTGATTCGGCGATGCCCACGGACTGCCGGCGGATAAACCATTGTTGCCGTCACTGCCGTTGGCCGCCATGTAGTAGGTTGTCCCCACCGGCGGCGCAATGGTAACAATTGAGGTTGCAAACTGGGTTGAATCGGCAGCGCTGCTGGCTGTAATTATGACTGTTGGAGACGACGACGGTACCGACGTGGGAGCCGTGTAAAGGCCGCTCGATGAAATCGTCCCGCAGGCTGTTCCGCTGCACCCGGAGCCGGTCGCGGTCCATGCGACGTCAGTGTCCTGAGTTCCAACCACCGAAGCGGTAAATTGTTGCGTGGCATTCGCGGGAACGGCCGCATTCAATGGGCTTACCGCGACTGCGACACCCGACACTCCCGTTCCGCTGAGAGCGACGACGGAGGTGCCGTTCGTAGAAGAGTTGCTCACAACAGTCAGTTCACCGGAGACAGCGCCGGCAACAGCAGGGGCGAACTGCACATTCAAATTGGCCGATGTTCCAGCAGCAATGGTAGCCGGAAAAGTTACGCCTGAAACCGTGAAGCCTGCGCCTGATACCGTCGCGGAATTCACCGTAACAGAAGCGCTCCCTGTGGATGACATGGTAACCGTCTGCGTAGCGGACCCGCCAACCGAAACGTTGCTGAACGACAGGCTATTGGTGCTCAACTGCAACGTCGGGGTTGAAGAACTAACTTGAATCGCAAAGGTTTCAGAGACAGAGTTGGCGCTCGCTGACAGGGTAACGCTCTGGGCGCTTGTTACCGCCGATGCGGTGGCTGTAAACCCCGTGCTGGTGGCGCTGGCCGGCACCGTTACGCTGGCGGGCAAGGTGACTGCGGAGCTGCTGCTCGAAAGGCTCACCGCGAAGCCGCCGGCAGGCGCCGCCGAGCTTAGTGTCACGGTGCACGCGTCGGTTTCCGATCCCGTCAGCGCGGCGCTGGTACAGCTCAACCCGCTCAACGATGGTGTCACTGGGGGACGCGAGTTCCTTCCGCTTATGCTGCATCCTGGCAATACAAAGAAGATGTAAAGGGCTACGGAGAAACCGAAGACGAGAAAGCGCTTCGACAGGACCCGGAAGCAGTTCGACATGAATCGATCCGCGCTCTCAAAAAATCTGATCGAATGCGATTGAGCTGCCCCGAACCCTCGCGTTGCGCCACAACAAGAAACGCCGTTCTGCGTGATCCACTTACCTGAGGAATTCAAAAAAATCCCGCTTCCAGTTATCGATAACTATGTATTGTTTGGAATCCTATGTTTCCCCCGATTCGGTTGTCGATGACTGCTATCACTCTAAGCACGTTACAAAACCAGCAAACAAAAACTATCGATTGACCACGCCGCTTACTTCCCACTCTCAACCTCCGCAAACGCCTCCCGCATCCGCCGCCACGTAATCGCCAGGTCTTCAGGCAGCACCCGCGTCTCGCCCACCGTGGTCATAAAATTCGTGTCGCCCAGCCAGCGCGGCATGGCATGCAAATGGATGTGCCCAGCCACCCCCGCTCCTCCGGCCTTGCCCACATTCAGCCCGAAGTTGAACCCATGCGGCTGGTAAAGCCGCTCCAGAACCCGCTCGGCCTTCTGCGCAAGATCCATCAGCTCGTGGGCCGTTTCAACCGGCAGCGCGGCCAGCCGGTCAAGATGCGCATAGGGCATCGCCATCACATGCCCGCTGGTGTAAGGGTATGCATTCATGCAGATAAAGCAATGCGCGCCGCGGAATATCAGCCCGCCGGCCGCCTCGGCCTCTTCCTTACTCATCCCCTGTCGAATTGCGTAATCGATCGAGGCAATCAGATTGCAGAAGACGCAGCCCAGGTCGCCCTCCCACGCGCTCAGCGCCGCCGGAACCCCTGCCCGCCGGGTCGTATCCGCTGAAGTCACATAGGCATAACGCCACGGAGTCCACAAATGATCCATCGTGACATTGTCGCTCAATTCCCCGCCGAAGTGGTCGCCTTTGGCAGAATGGCATCCCTGCGCGATGTGACCTGCAGCTGGTAGCCCGGCTTGAGCAGAATGTCGCCGCCATTCGAGAAAAACGCCAGCGTTATGCACGAAATGGGAATCATCTCCCAGGATTTGAAGACCGCTCCCGATAGCCCGTCAGTCAGATCCTTGGTCCCGATTCCGGCTCCGCCGTCCAGCAAAATATTCGCGATCTGCCTGCCCCGATTTGCCTCAAGTTTCCCCTCATCCGCGGGATTCTTTGAGACCAATGCAACCGGCTGATCGAACACCAGGAACATGTGGCCACGCCGGAAGAACCTCTTCGCCGGCGTCGTCACCAGATGCCCCGCGTACACTCCTGACGGGCACTTGACTGAAAATGGCGTTCCGGTCGCCATCCACGATGAAGCATAGGTCTCAAGCGTGCAGGTTTCTGAGAATGCGGTGCCGGTAAGCAGGCAAACAAGCAGTGTCGTTAGTATTCGCACGGCATTTTTCCTTCAGGTTTCAGGTAAGTAGAGCGGTTTTAACAGTCGGCGAAGTGGTAATTGGGCAATATTCCGGGTCAGGCACCGCAATCCTGAATGATATTTGCTCCAGCGGGAATTCGAGCGAGACCTCATCTTACTTGCGCATTTTCGATCTTAACCAGGACTGCTCGATGAATTTTTTGCGAATGCGGCCGGCTTATCAGATTGAGTGGCTCCACCCTTGTCCGGGGATGCAGTCAAACGCTTTAGAGCGGAACGGCCCAAGTCAGCCTGAAAACAGAAGCTTACGCGCTGTTCATCGTGGATGCCAAAACGGCACTATGTGCGCGCAAATGGGATGCGTCTCGGGCTCCTCCTGGTTTGACCTTTATTTGCAATGATTGCTACACTCGAAAGCGTAGCTTCCTGCGCGGATTCCAGCAGTGAGTTGCGGCCGCCCTTCCAGCAAGCCGTTGCCTGCCGGGTGTTTCCCAAGGAGACCCTAAGCCTTATACCCGAGGCAAGTCATCGGGCGTGAGGCCGTCGCTTTGGAAACGGCAACCGGCAAGTCACCGAGCGCGGCGACGGGAACCTGGGCTTTTGGCGCCTCAGGCTGCGATTCACCGCGGCGGGCGCACAAGCCACAGTGCAGCGGCCAGATCTACCGCTGGACGACCTGAATCCCGGAGCTTGCAGTAATGGCAAACGTCCTCAATCCCGAAACCGAGAGCATAACCCTGAACACCGAACTCGAAATCCCAACGCTAGAGCCTGCGACCGAGCTGGAGACCCTGCAAAGTCTTGACCAGCCGTCGTACGAGTCCACGTCCAACCCCGAGACAGCCCAAGCCGTAGAACTACCTGAGCTGGACGCCGATACCCAACCAACCAAGTCCGTTGAGCCAGTTGCCGAGGCTGCACCTGAGAGTGCGCCCGAGGCCGTGGCTGCGGCAACCCAGTCTGAACCCGTGACAGCGGTAACCGAGTCCGAGCCAGTGACACCAGCAGCTCAGCCTGAACACGTGGCAGCCGCGGAGTCCATGGACGATTTCTCAGCCGCCCTCGAAGCCTTTGAGCGAGAGCAGGCCGCTGAAGCCGCGGCCGTTGA
>JBEKCW010000460.1:0-4265 GCA_050014675.1 Occallatibacter sp.
ATGCGACGCAGAATGCCCCCAGGCCCTGCGCCCTTTTCTGCAGCCGTGTTTGCTGCCGCCTCACTCATGGATATCGTGACTCATGGATATACGGTACGCGAACGGTGCTGCAGCTCAAAAGCCTTCGGCGCCGATTTACCCCCTGCGCGACGCTCCTTGATCAATGCCGGCCAATACGGTGCTCTGATCTCTTCTCTCTTTTCTCTAGCCAATGAACATGCAGTCCCCGTAACTGAAAAACCGGTAGCATTCTTCCACCGCGTGCCGGTAGGCAGCCAGCACATGTTCGCGGCCGGCAAACGCACTCACCAGCATCAGCAGGCTCGATTGCGGGAGATGAAAATTGGTCAGCAGCGCGCCAACCACGCTGAACTCGAATCCCGGTGAGATAAAGATCGACGTCTCGCCCGAATGTGCTTTGAATTCCCTGCCCTCGGCTTCGCGCGCAATCGACTCGAGCGTGCGCACCACGGTGGTGCCCACAGCCACCACGCGCCTGCCCTCGCTCCGGGCGCGAGTCAGTGCTGCGGCTGTTTCCGCGCTTAGCGTGTAGCGTTCGCTGTGCAGCCGCACATCTTCCACGCGCTCCACGCGCAACGGCGCAAACGTTCCCAGCCCCACATGCAGGGTGACGCGCGCAATCTCAACACCCTGTGCCGCAATCGCCTCAAGCATCGCAGGCGTAAAGTGCAGCCCGGCCGTTGGCGCGGCAACCGAACCCCGCTCCCGTGCGTAGACCGTCTGGTACCGCTCGCGATCTGCGTCGGCATCGTCGCGATGAATGTACGGCGGCAGCGGCATGTGACCAATCTGTTCGAGAGCCCTAAACAAATCGTCCGTCGGCGCAAACTCCAACAGCCGTTCGCCAAACTCGCCGCGCTCAAGAACCTCCGCTTCGAGCAAAATCTCCCCGTTCGGCCCTGGAAACACCAGCCGCTCGCCGTTCGCAACTTTGCGCCCCGGCCGCACCAGCGCGCGCCAGCAATTCTCGCCGGCAGGCGCCGTCAGCATCACTTCAATGCGTCCCGTGGGCCGTTCGCGCTCGCGCACCAGCGTTCGCCGCGCATAGAGCCGCGCCGGAATTACGCGGCTGTCATTGAGCACCAGCAGATCGCCCGCATGCAGCAACGAAGGCAGTTCTCGAAACATGCCACCTCTGAAGCCGCCCGTAGCGCGATCGATTCGCAGCATGCGGCTCTGGCCGCGCTCTGCCGGCGGCTGCTGCGCAATCAGCTCTTCCGGCAGCTCAAAATCAAAATCCAGCACGCGCTCCGCGGATTCACTTCTTGGATCAGACTGTTCAGGCATCGGCTTTCCCAAAATGCGCCCGCGCCCGCAGTCGCGCGCGCTCAATGGCCGCATTCAGCTCTTCACGCTTCGCTTCAAAATCGGCCGGCGCCAGATCGCTCTGCACCTCGGTCCACCGCGCCCAGCTCACGGCAATGCGCGTAAAGGGCTTGGGCACCAGGAACCGGTCCCACGAACGCATCGTCCAGGCACGCTCCGGCTCCAGATGGAACGCTCCGATCCGCGCTCCTGTCATCTGCGCCAGCTTGATCGGTCCCATCTTGGTTTGGTAAATCGGCCCGCGCGGCCCGTCCGCGGTAAAAATCGCCGGCCGGCCCGATTCAATCACATCCTTGAGCCCCAGCAACCCCTCGCGCGCGCTCCGCGAACTCGATCCGCGCACCGCGTGAAATCCAAACAGGCCAAGAGTCCGCGTAATCAGCTCGCCGTCGAAGCTGCGGCTGATGAGAATCGTCGCGCGCGTGCGGTGATAGTAGATGGCGCAGGGCAGCACGCACTGATGCCAGAAGCAGAAGATCTCGGCCCCCGCACCTGCGCCGCCAATGAGCGGAGTGACGCCTTCTTCGGCAATCTCTTCAAAGCGCCAGGTCCATCCCAAAAGCCACACCAGCACCCACACGATGTGGGGAGCTACGGCAAGAATGAGGCGTTGCCTGAGGGTGAACCTGGATCTGTGGAGTCTGGTCACTGAAAGAATTTTAGCGGAACGACCGTCGTGGAGTTATCCGCCGTCCCTACGGGACTCTGCAGGATAATTTCTGCTGCTTTCCCAGCGCTGAAGCGCTGGGCTACCATCCGCTGCGCCTACGGCGCTCGATTCGGCATGACTTCAAGAGTGTTGGCACAGAACCGCGACCGACCACTTCGCCCGCAACGGGAAAGCTTGCCTAGCTATACCGCAGCCAGCGCATCAGTTCAGGCAGCGTGGCGCGCTTGCCGTACATCAGAATTCCCACGCGGTAGAGCCGCGACGAGAACCAGAGAGTTCCCCAGAAAGTGAGCGCCAGCAGAACCACCGACAGGCCAACTTGCCACAGCGGCACCGTAGTCATGCCCATACGCGCAATCACAACGTAGGGCGAAGTCAACGGGCATAGCGTCGCCGCAATGCTCCAAACAGAATTGGGATCCTTGATCATTGCCGAAAGCAGGCCCATGCTCACGTAGAGGGGAACAATTGCTACCCACATGAACTTCTGCAGATCCTGCGCGGTTTCGCAGGTCGCCGCAAGGCCCGAGAAGATTGTGCTGAAGAGAGCGAATCCCAGCGCGAAGTAGACAGGAAAGAACACTGCTTCCTGCCAGGTAAAGTGGATGGCGATGTCGCCGGTGAGCAATTCCGCAGCCAGTGCAGACCCCATGAATGCCATGGCGCCAACCATCCAGATGGCGATTTGAGTAATACCGACGCCGCCCACGCCAAGCAGCTTACCGCCTAGCAGGTCGCTGGGCTCGGCCACCGCCAGCATCACCTCAAAAATTCGCGACGACTTCTCTTCAATAATCGCCCGCGCCATATCGAGCCCGTACAGCATAATTGGGATCGACAGCACCAGCAGCATGATGGTCGCCTTGATCACAATCGCTTTCCCGTTGCTCTTGCCGACATTACCGTGCTCATCCAGTTGCAAAGCATCGATTGAAGTCTTGGTCAGCAACGCTTCGGTATCGGCCTTGCTCAAGCCTTTGCTGATGAGCCGTTCATTAATGACGCCTCGATTCAGTGCGTTTTGCAGTCCGCCATAGGCCGAGACATCGGCGACCGAGAGGGACACAAAGGTGGCCGTAATCTTCTGAGGATTGGAAGAGTCGACGGTCAGAATGCCATCAAGCTGCTTGCTCTGCACCTGTCCCAGCAACTCTGTGCGCTGGGCGGCGCTGGCCGGCGACACCACGTCCACTTTGTATTGAGCGTCTTTGTCATCGAGCATCTGCTGGCGAACCTCGTTGGCCAGCGTCGGATCTTCGGCCACAATCGCGATGCGCTCACCGACATTAGCCTTGCGTTCCATGTAATGGCTAAAACCCAGCAGCGCCGCAATCAGGAGCGGCAAAAGTACGGTCGACATCCTGAAGGCGCGCCCGCGTATCTGCTCCAGGTATTCGCGCTTTGCAATCAGCAGCATATTACGCATCGGCTTTGCCTCCCACGGTCTGGATGAAGATCTCTTCAAGCGACGGCTCAACCAGCTCAAACCGGTAGATGGTCGCCATTGACGCCGCCAGGTGCAGCAGCTTTTGCGAGTCGCCATTCGGCTTCAGCTTGATCTCGGCATGGCCGGAGTAGTTGGTGGCCTCGGCAATCTCGTCGCTCTTCAGAAATTCGTCGCGGCCTTCAAACTCCACCACCACCCGGTCGCGTTTGTAACGGCTTTTGATCTCGCGCACCTTGCCTGAAAGCACAGCCACGCCGCCATTGATCAGGCAAATTGAGTCGCACAGCTTCTCCACCTGGTCCATGCGGTGGGTCGAAAACAAAATCGCCTTCCCCTGCGACTTCAGATCCAGCAGCGCATCCTGCAGCAAAGTGGCATTCACCGGGTCAAGCCCGCTGAACGGCTCGTCCATCACCACCAGCCCCGGATCGTGCAGCAGCGTCGCGATGAACTGGATCTTCTGCTGCATGCCCTTTGAAAGCTCCTGCGTCTTCTTGTCGAGTACGTCGGCAATCTCCATCCGCCTGGTCCAAATAAGCGCCCGTTTGGTGGCTTCTTCGGCAGTCAGGCCGTGCAACTGGCCGAAAAACACCAGCTGGTCCAGCACCTTCATCTTCTTGTAAAGTCCGCGTTCCTCGGGCAGGTAACCCACGCGGTCAAGGCTGGCGCGACTGAACGGCTTGCCGAACAGCTCAACCCGTCCCGCGTCGGGCATGGTGATGCCCATCATCATGCGGATCGAGCTGGTCTTTCCGGCGCCGTTTGGACCCAGCAGACCGAACATCTGCCCGGCATCGATGC
>JBEKCW010000461.1:0-6592 GCA_050014675.1 Occallatibacter sp.
ACCGCTAGCCTACATCGGAAACGTCTCGCGCACGACAGCTTCGGGGCGGGTTAGATGTGTTCGCGAGGCGTTTTCGATTAGGAGGTAAGAAGGAAGCCGCAGGCGCCGGGGTCGCGGTGATCCTGATTGGGATTATGGATATTGAATAGCATCTGGTATTTCGGTGAGCTGTTTTGTAAGTCGATTTTTCGCCGTTGGTGATGGGAATCGGTCTGCCGATGGCAGCGGAAACTCGAAGCATGCGTTTTCGGGATGGTGTTCGAAGTGGAATTTGAGCTGTTCTGGGCGCTGAGCGCACACTGCCGCAGAGACGTGCATGGAGCAAGCCGTCGGAGCGTGTTGGCGACGGTGTTCATGAGGAGTCGAAGGCTGCGAAATGGAGTTCTGTTGCGGTGAAGCGCTCAACGACGCGCATGGGTTTACCGCAACGTGGGCAGTGCCATGGGGCGCAATCGGGCAGTGGCGGAAGAGGCAGCGGTTCGCGCCCCTGAGCGGCGAGCAGGGTGCGCGCCAGGGGCAGCAGTTGTTTGCGGAAGCGGTTGGACAAGAGGCCGTAGCGGCGGATACGCACGAAGCCTTTTGGCAGCACATGCAGGAAAAAGCGGCAGAGGAAGTTCACGGCATCAAGGGTCATGACGCGCTGCTTGCCGCCGTGCGCATAATCGCGCCAGCGGAAGCTGACGCGCTCGCCGTCGAAAGCGGTGATGCGGTGGTTGGAGATGGCCATGCGGTGGGTGTAGCGGCCGAGGTAACGCAGCACATGTTCGGGGCCGCCGAAGGGAGGCTGGGCATGGACATACCATTTCTTGTTGCCCAGCTTGTCGATCAGTTGTTCGAAGCAGGCAGGATCGCGGAGCGCAGCGGCTGGACCTCTGAGGTTGAGCACTTCCTTGCGGTAGCGGTGGCAGAGTCCTGCGAGGAACTTCTTACGGAAGACAGTGCGCAGGACGGGAACCGGCACCAGGAACATCGGATGGCTGGTCGGAATCCAGCGCTGGTGATCGGCCGACAGTCCACCGCCGGGAACGACTGCGTGAATATGATAATGGGGCAGCAGGTTGGAGCCCCATGTGTGCAGGATGGATAAGAATCCGATCTCTGCACCCAAACGCCTGGGATCGGCGGCCACTTCGAGCAGGGTCTGGGAGCTGGCCTCGAACAGCAGGTCAAGCAGTGGCCTGGGTGAAGTCAGTGCCAGCGGGTTCAGTTCGTGGGGCAGGGTGAAGACAACATGGAAGTAGTTGGTGTTCACGAGATCGCGTTGCTGGATCTGGAGCCATCGCCTGCGCGCCTGCGCCTGACACTTCGGACAGCATCTCGATCGGCATGAGTTGTAGGAGAAGGGTGCTTCGTACGTGCAGTCCTCACACTTATCCCGATGCCCGCCAAGGGCAGCAGTGCGGCAACGCTTCACGGCCCGATATGCCTTCAGCTGTTGATAGCTGAGAACGGCCTTGAAGCGTTCCAGAAACTGCCTGCCCCTGCGACGGACGATGTCGGCCACTTCGATGGCCGGTCGCGTCATGAACGCGGACGATGATAGAGACGGCGGCTCTGGTCCACGCTCGCCAGCTTCAGTTCCTCGATGGGGTTGGCGACCTTCTGCAGGTGCTGCGCGGACAGGTGCAGATAGCGGGCCGTTACCTCCAGATCCTCATGGCCGAGCAAAAGCTGGATGGTGCGCAGGTCGGTGCCGGCTTCGAGCAGATGCGTGGCCCATGCATGGCGAACCAGGTGCGGCGAAACTCTCTTGCGAATGCCCGCCCTCTCCGCTGCCTGGGTGCACGCCAGCCACACGATCTTGTCGCTGATGGGCTGCTCGTGATCGCGATGCACCCGTGACGGGAACAGGTAGGTGCGCGGCTTGAGCCATCGCCAGTACACACGCAGGTTCTCCAGCAAGGTCGGGCTCAGGGGCAGATCGCGGTCCTTGTGGCCCTTGCCGTCGATCACATGGATGATCATGCGCTGGCTGTCGATGTGGTCGATCTTGAGCCGGGCGAGCTCGGAGCGGCGCATGCCGGTTCCGTAAAGAACCATCAGCAGCGTGCGCTGAAACAGACTGCTGCCGGCGTCGATCAGACGTGCGACTTCTTCCTGGCTGAGGATGTTGGGCAGCTTCCTCGGACTCTTCGGATAGGGCAGGAACTCGCGGAACTCATGGCGACGAAGCGTGCGCACGTAGAAAAACCGCAGTGCGGCCACGTGGTTCTCGACGCTTCCCGGACAGAGCTTGAGTTCCCTGAGCAGGTAGGCCTGGTAGCTGCGCAGATGATCCGGACCGAGCTTGTCCGGGGACTTGCCGAAGTGTTGTGCGAACCGCTCGACGAAGCGCAGATAACGCCGCGTCGTAGCAGCAGAGTAGTTGCGACGCTCGAGCTCTTCGAGCATCATTTTGCGAAGATGGGTCACAGTAGGTACCTCCTGTGCCCACCCTAAACCGGCCACAAAACCACTCGGCAGCCACTACCGCAGCGACCGCGGCGCCTGCGGCTTCGTTCTTACCGGCAACCTATGCGGTTTCTTCGCCGCCCGTATCCACACGTTTAGGCCTCAAGACAACCGAGTGATCCCCGCGAAACCGTCGAATCCTTGATCGAAACTCAGAATTCTATTGATCCCCTGGATCTGCATTATGGCCAGGTGTACTGCGTCTCGCGCCGAGAGGCCTTTCTGACCCAGCACGATCACCTTGGCTCGCTCGACTGCCGCCTGATCCACCGAAAATACTTCATCTACGACTCCCAGCAGAGCATTGAACGCCGGCTGAATCGCATCCGGCCGCTCAATCGACACATAGCGGTGAAGTATTTCCTGCAGCACTTCCGCGTCGGTCACCAACCGCTCTCGCCCGTTTACCAATTCCTCCAGCCAACGCTTGGAATCGGTTTTATGAGGATGGGGAGCGCCCACCAGGTACATGGGTATGTTGGAGTCGACAAAGATCACGGTTGCACGCCCGATCCGTAGCCATGTTCGATCTCTTCGAGCATACGGTCGATATCGGCCGTAGGGAAATCCATGCGTGCCGCCGCTCGAATGACGTCGAGCTTGGACGCAACCTCGCGGCCAGGCTCGCTCCTGCGGGCCTGCACAAGTGCCTGCCGCACCCATTCGGCAATGGACATGCGGCGTAAACGCGCCGCACGCTGAATATCGCGATATTCGGGGTCCTGAACGATGACCTGCAGCCTCTTAGCCATATGATGAGTGTATTTGACTCATTGCAATGAGTCAAGTACTTCCTTGTCGCGGGCGGTTCGTCACCAACTCGGAAGTTGCCCCCCTACCGCCCGCCTTCCCCGCCGAACCGCCAAGTAAGATTCAAGCTCGCGTAGGAAGGAATGCGCACACCCACAACCTCGTTGACAGGGTTCGCGGGTACAAGCCCGTTGCTGCCGAGCCCGACAAGTCCTGGGCCGTAAACACCCGCTGCGCCGAAGTCCTCAGTAGTCTGCCCGGTCCAGCCGCTGGCGATCATCGTGTTCACGCCGAGATTCATACGGCCATCCATAAACGGCCGCGCCGCCGCAAACCGAAACTCCTTATTTGGCACGCCGAGGCAATAGTAGTTGAGCGCGTTTGGATCGCCGCTCAAATAGCTGGCCTCACTGCATCCCTGGCCCACAACTTTGCGGCCCACATACTCAAACTCGCCCTTGGCCTGCATGTGAAAAGGAAGCCGATCGTAGGTTCCCGTCAGGTCGCCGATGAGGCGCGGCGCTTCAGGCACCACGGAAAATGAATTTTGAATCAGCCGCGCATCGGCCTGCTCGAACGTTGCCAGCAACGATCCGTGCGCAAACCCCTGGCGCAGCGTGGCGGCAAGAAAACGAATGCGCCCCGGGCCGAGGTCAAACTGCAATCCCTGGTCGGGATCGATCTTGCCGTACTCGGCCGTCTGCGTTTCGTGGCCCAGCGTCATCTTCACATCTGTTTTGTTGAACGTCTTGCTCGCCACCAGCTGATACGACCGCGCGGTCTCAACCGGATCGACGGCGGTGGGGCCATCGAGCGCCGTGCCCTCGCGCGGATCCTCGGTGAAGAACGATTTGCCGAAGCTCAGCGAAACCAGCGGCACAACCCGCAGCGCTCTCGGCACAAACGTCAACGTAGCCTTGGGCGAGTTCAATCCAACCAGTTTGCTCCACGAATTAGCGGGCGTGACCAGGTCCTGGTTGTCGATAAAAATCTCGTCGCGACGCCAGCCTGCGTAGTAGTCAAGGTGGCTGCCGAGCAAGCCCTGCGCAGCAACGTAGGGCGTCACGGGAGAGATGGTCACATTGTTACCGTCGATCTTTTCGAACGGCCCATACCAGCCGGGTGTGGCCGGGTTGTAGAAGTTGTAGTGGTCAAGATCGTCGCGCCGCGGCGCTTCGCGTTCGTAGTCGGTTCCGGCCAGCAGCGTGAGTTTTGGCGAGATGTTCTTTACGTAATCTGCGCTCGCGCCGCCCACTGTGCGGAACTCGCTCTGGCGAATCAGGCCCAAACCGAAATCCGAAAACAGAGACAGATTGTAGGTACGAAAGAAACCGGATAACTGCAGGTCGGTATTCGAGCCAAGCTTCCAATCGTCGTTCAACACAGCCAGCGCGGTGTGGGTCTGGTCTTTCTGCCGCGGGTCAATGGTGTCGGGATACTCAACCCATCCAGCCGCCGCATCAACCGCATTGAATCCATAGATGGGCCGCAGGCCGGCCACGTAGCCATAGCCCAGGTACGCGATTCCGAAGAGCGTGATCGTATGCCCGCCCGCGTGCCCGCCTATGTGATAAACCCGCCCTCCGTTGAACTTGAATTGCCTGCGGTGCTCCAGGCGATCGAGAAAGCCGTTGCCATAGGAGCCTTCCGCCGCCAGCCACGAATTCTCGCCGGGGCTCATGCCGGCCGTCGCGGTCAGGTCGCGGTAGTCGCCGTTGAACGTGACGAACGGCGCAAGATGCGTGCGCAGGCCGTAGGTAGCTGCAAGGTTCAGCGCATGATTGCCTTCGCGCACGTTGTATGCGCCGCCGTCTACCTCCACGCTTTCAATCACGCCGGCAATGTAGATGTTGGGGTCGGAGTAGCCGTTGCCGTGCGCGTTGGCTGAGAGATTGTTAGGCACAAGATAAGTGCCCACCTGGATGTACTGCGCGATGGGCTCGCCGTGATCGCCGGCCACGCCGGGCGCAAAATACTGCGGCGCCTTGATGCCGCTCGATGCGGTCTCAATGGGGTAGCCGGGAATGGAGATGGGCGCGCCAGGCCGGCCGGGATTGGCGTCGAGCAGATTCTCGGTTGCGAAAACTTTGACCGCGGGATCGGGCGAGAGCACGTCGCCCTGGTTGATGTCGGCTGTAACGGTGACGGACTCAGTGACCACAGGCAGCAGGCGGATATCGAGATTCGTGCTGGAAGTCGTGATGGAGAGCAGTTCAATAAGGCGCTGGTAGCGCGGCGCTTCAACACTCAGCTCGTATCTGCCCGGGGCCGCAGTGAGCAGGAACTTTCCAGCGGCATCGCTGGTTGCCTCGATGACGCTGCCGACAAGGCCGCTTCCCGGCGAAAGCTGGACCGTTGCCTGGGCAACCGGCTCTCCGGCGGCGTCTGAAACGCGCCCCGCAAGCTGCGCGCCCTCCGCAGCGCCCGCCGTGGCGAGCAGCCCGAGCCAAAGCAGAACTGTCGCCGCTGGCAGCTTCACTGGAATTGCCTCAGCTTGAACGCTATCCAGCAGGATCACAAAAGGCTGTGACAAGCGGCACACGATTCCCAGAATCGTGCTACCAAATGTAGCGCCGGGCAGCGGCGCCGGGCTCCAGCCCGGTTGTACCGCCGATCTCCAGATCGGCGGTGCTGAGGGTCTCCTGACCCTCAGTTCTCCAAACTCCTCAGCACAGCCAACGATGAGAAAAGCCAACTAAGGATGCGTCTGCCCGCCCTGTATCACCTCTAGGCCGTGGCGCACCAGCGGGGCAATCGCCGCCCAGCATTCCACGGCGCCGCGCTCGCTCCCCGGCACGTTCACAATGAGCGTGCTGCCCTTCAACCCCGCAACCCCGCGCGAAAGCCACGCATAGGGATTGCCCGCAGCGCTCTTGGCGCGCATCGCCTCGGCCAGCCCCGGAGCCTCGCGATCGATCACACGCCGCGTAGCTTCAGGCGTGCGGTCGCGCGGTCCCAGGCCGGTTCCGCCAACAGTAAGAGCAAGCGCCGCGCCCAGTTTGCATAACTCAAGCAGCGCGGCCGCGATTTGCTCCTCGTCGTCCGGCAGCAGACGTGTTTCAACCTCAGCCTGAGGCCACGCGGCCTTGAGCGCGGCCGCCACAGCCGGCCCGGCCGTGTCGGTCATCAGCCCTTGTGAGCATCGATCTGAGATGGTGAGAACCGCAAGCAGCATGAGCCGATTGTAGAACTGTCGGCGAGATTTGTTGCCTTGGCTACGTTTGTGCTTTCCCACCCTTTTCACGATGAGACCGTGAAAAGGACGGGGCACGTGGCACTGTTTTCCCCTGATCTCTTATCTCTGATCTCTGTCACTCCGCCGGCATCACCTTGATCGTCCGCATCCAGGTTTCAACCAGCTTGGGCCAATTTGTTATCGGCAGGTCCGTCG
>JBEKCW010000462.1:0-4238 GCA_050014675.1 Occallatibacter sp.
CTTATCGAATGATTCATAGATCCAGCTGTCGACCGTGCCCAGATAGAGGTGTTCAGGCTGGCCCGGAACCGCAGCAAAAGCCCGTGCGTCGCCGCCGTCCGGTCCAATGGAAGGCCAGGCTGACTGGGTGACCGACAACCGCGAAGCGGAGAAGATAAATAAAAGTGTGGAGGTCCACGTGAGAACCCGGCGACCTCGGGCGAATCTAAAGCCAATCCGCGAACAGCTCATTGAAGCAGCGGGCTCCTGAAACACTTCATAGAATTGCCCAGTCACGATGGTCGAAAAGGCTTTCACAATCAATCATAAGGCTGACCCTCTTACCGGTCAGCCTTAAATGGTTGAGAAAGGAATTGTACGAATCGATTCCGGCATTCCCGCGAGTGCGGGAATGCCGGCTTCATTGTGTTCGCAGCCCGAGAGCAGGCCTTGTTCCGTCGACTACTGAGCCGCAGCCTTCCTGTGGTGAACCGGCTTCATTCCCAGGGGCTTGCGCACCTCGGGTTTGACTGCCGTCTCATCCACCGGCGTGGTGCCATTCACGTCAGCCGTGAAGGTTGCGCCGGCGGGCACCAGGTAGTCTTCCACCGATTGGCCGTCCGTGGTTCCGGTCGCGACGCTGACGCGCGAAGCATCAATGCCCTTCTCCGTCACCAGGTACTCCTTGGAGTTGACAGCGCGCTGCGCGGCATCGTCCATGACTGGCTTGGGATGCTTGCGCTTGCTCTGGATGGCTGTTTCCTTGGCAGTCTTCTCCTTCTCCTTGGCATCCGATTCGCCCACTACAACCGCCTTGGCATCGCTTTGCTGTTGCAGATCGAGGGCCACCTGATCAAGGCAAGCCTTGGCTTCGTTGTCTACGCGGGTCGGGCGCTTTGCGTCGGTCGTAAAGCTGATCGAGCAGAGCGACGAGACTTGCGGCTTGGGCGCTTCCACCGGAGCCTCGATGGTCACCGTGGTGTTGGCGCTGGCCGAATGGCCCTTGTCGTCAGACACATTGCAGGTAATGCCTACCGCTCCGGTCGGAGCACCTGCGGACGAGTACTCGGCAGTGGTGCCCGAGCCGGAAACCGAGCCGGCCGACGCTGTGTAGCTGTAAGTCAGCGGACGGTTCTGGGGGCTAACCGCGGTCGAAGTAATGGTTGACGTGTCGCCTGGCTTGATGGTGGAAGGATTGGCCGAGCAGCTGATCGTCGGCGGCTCGTATTCCTTGACCGTGAAGCTGGCCGAGCAGTTGGCGGTCTCCCACGGCTTGTCGCCCTTGCCTTCCTTCACCGTGCCCTGCACCGAGTAGGTGCCGGCTGCCAGCGAGCTGGTGGCTATGGTGGCCGTAGCGCCGTTGCCTGAAACTCCGGTCCCGGTCCAGCTATAAACAGCGGTCAGCTTGGGATCCAGGTTTCCGGCCGCGGCCGTCACAGTGATTGGGTCTCCGGGGAATACCGACGTCGGGCTGGCCGTGCAGGCCAAAGTCACCGGCGGCGGAGGCGCGATCTGGCCTACGTGGAAGACAAATCCCGCGCTCAACCGGGCAGCGTTGATGTTTGCCCGGCCACCCAAATCTCCGGTGCCGAAATCGGCGTGCATGTACTCGTAGTCAGCCTGAAACAAGCGGAGCGCCAGGTGATGATTAAGCCACGGCGTCTCGTAGTCCATACCGCCGCCGACCGTAAGCCCCGGTCCCACTTGCGGCCCGTTGTGATAGGGGCCGCTAACGTCCTCGAGATCAACCAAAGCATGAACGAATGGGGTGATGTTCCCGGTTGGGAAGCGGGCAATCAGGCCGCCGCCGAAGGTGATAAAGCCGTCGTCGTTTCCCTCGGTGCCGATGTTGCTGTCGGCTACTCCCTGGCCCCACTCATGAATCGCAAACTCGGCTTGGACGCCAATGTGCTTATTGAAATAATAGGCGCCGCTGAACAGCCCGCCTACATTGACCGCGTCGTAGTTCGCTGTGAGGGGATTGCCTTTATCATCCATGGTATTCACAGTTCCGGATGGCGCCAGATAGCTGTAACCCACAAAGATATCCCACCGAGAGGGTGAACCCTCTGCTGATCCGCTAGCGGCCGCAGTTGATTGGGCCGCTGAAATTTGCGGCACTATTGCCAGACACGCTAAGGCAACGACCGTGCTTAGGGACTTCAAAACACGCGCATGCATGCGTTTATCCTCCGCAGTTAAGCTGATTAGTTGTTTGAGAAGGCCGCCACGATTCCCACATGGGGGATATCATCATGTGACCTTACAATGACCGTAACGTCTTCAATCGACGTAAGAATACATACGTAAAAGTATCATAGCTGGCCTGCATCGACTAGTTTTTTCCAACGCTCAGACTCAATTCCTGCAATTGTGAGAGCCGACGGAAGTCTCAAATGTGATTACTTTGGTAATGAGGCGCTAGTAGCTGTTCGAGCAGCAGGACGCACTCCGGGGCCTGAGACAAAAAAGATATAGTGTGAACACCCTTCGAGAAGGAGAAACATGTTCTCTCGCGTCAGGCTTTTCCGGTCAGCGGTAATTTGCACAGCGGCTTGGGGAGTGTTGGCCGGGCTCGCGTCAGCGGCCAATGATCAGACGAGCGACGGCGACACCAGACAAGCTGTGACGCTCGATAATCTGCACAATGCCACCTGGGTTTCTGTCACCGAGTTCGGGGCCGTGGGAGACTGCACGGTGAATGGATCGACCTCGGGCTGCACAGCCAACGCGCCGGCGGTTCAGAAGGCCTTCGATCACTGCTACAAGGCTGGATGCGCGGTTTACTTTCCAGCCAATCCGGCGGCTGCGGGCGGGTCGACAATCTACTATCTTGGCGGGACGGTGAACCCGAGAGGCGTCTCTTTCTTCGGTCCGCCGGGGGCGGCAGGATTTCGTAGTTCCCCTCCAGCAGTGGCAGTGCGGGGCGCACCGGGTAAGGACGTGTTTGCTCCCGGCGATCCATCGTCTCCGGACTATATGAAACCACGCCAGCGGTTTTCAGTGCATGACCTGGCTATCCTCGTTGACAACAGCGTCGACGCTTCATCAAGCGGCACAAATCAGTTCAGGCATCGTCTTCCGGGCAGGACAGTCTTCGACGCGGCGATGACCTCGGGCAGCGCAGTACTCACGTCAAACACCGCGTACTTTCAGCCCGGCGATGTAGGACAGGCGGCGAGCGTCAATGGCGCCGGAAGCGGCGGAAATCTGACGGCAGCCATTGCTTCCTTTCAATCGTCGAAGCAGGTTACTCTCGTAACTCCAGCATCAACCACGGTGTCA
The DNA here is from genome assembly GCA_050014675.1 of Occallatibacter sp. Classification (GTDB taxonomy): domain Bacteria; phylum Acidobacteriota; class Terriglobia; order Terriglobales; family Acidobacteriaceae; genus Telmatobacter. The sequence goes on from JBEKCW010000462.1 coordinate 3,265, forward strand.
GGCGCTCGAGCCTATATTTCGGTGATGAATCTTTCCCCGACCCAGACTATTGGAAACTGCGCATGGGCGTACGATTCCACAGCCTCTCCAGGAGTGGAAAACGACATCGGTTCGACAGAAGCGGACTTTACCCATGTGAACATTTTGAACACCGATGGCACGGAAGCGAACAACACTTGCGCATTCTTCCACCAGGGAGCGGCCAGCCCCTATCAGGATCGCTGGGAGCAGAACTTTATTAGCACCACGTTCGGGTTCATGTTTGTCCCCTCCGATGGTATCGCCCCGTCAGCCAACAAGCAGTGCGCCGGCATCTGCGACTTTAACGTCATCGACCACACCTGGATCAACAGCAACTACCCGTTCCTCGCCTATGGCGGCAACAACAACACCATTCGGGACGTGCAGCTTTCAGCAGTGCACATAGGCCCTAACATTCTTTCGTTTACAGCGCCCGCGCCAATTCCGTGGTTTTGGTCAATTGACTTTCCAGAAGAGGAGTTCGACTTCGGCCACGGGCATGCCTGTGCGGCAGGTTGGACCGCTTATCGGATCGATGGAAGGGGCATGGAGGCTCATCACCTTGGCACTCCGTACTGTTCCTCGGGAAGCGGCATATTTCAATGGGACGCCAGTGCATCTCAGGTCGATGGAATGTACTTCAACTCGCTCGGCCCGATCGACATTACGGGAAACTCAAGCACAATCACGGCTCTGGAGGCCGGCGCAAACTACCCCGCGCCGAGCGTGACGGGATTCGGGAATAAGTTCATCACCTGTGCCAGCGAGAACCCTTATAACGGGCTTCAAGCCGCGGGCTGCCAGTATGCCGGCCTTAACCCAAAGAGTGTTGGTCCCGCACTGTTGTCGCGGGGCAGAACCGCATTTGACCGGACACACGACTTTATCGATAGCGGAGCCGCCAACTACTTTGTAAACGCCGAAGACCTTTGGCTATGGCCGGGCGATGTGGG
>JBEKCW010000463.1:0-4215 GCA_050014675.1 Occallatibacter sp.
CGCTTTGTGGGGCGGATGTACGGCCTGGACAAGACGACCACGCTTGAGCGAACGCGCGAGCTGCTTGAGTTTATGCATCTGGCCGATGAGCCAAAGAAACTGATTGCGGATTTCTCTCACGGGATGCAGAAGAAGCTGGCGCTGGCCGCGGCGGTGATCCACGGGCCCAAGGTGCTGTTTCTCGATGAGCCGTTTGAGGGAGTGGACGCGGTGGCAGCCGGGACGCTGAAGACGATGCTGCAGCGCATGATCGCGCGCGGCGCGACGGTGTTCCTCACGTCGCATGTGCTTGAGATTGTGGAGCGGCTATGCACGCACGTTGCGATTATTCACAAGGGCAAGCTGGTGGCGCAGGGTTCGCTTGAAGAGTTGCGCGCCGGCGCGGGCCGGTTGAGCGCGGCCACGCAGGCGGCGAGCGCGCTGAATTCAGAGCCGGGCAAGCAAAGCCTTGAACAGATATTTCTTGAAATTGTGGGCGCGAGCGGCGAGACGCCGCCCGAGCAGGAGCTCTCTTGGCTGAGCTGAGCGGCAGCACTGGAGCATTGGCGGCGATGACTCCGATTCCTGCGCGCGTGCAGCTGGTGGCCGTGGCGTGGCTGCGCTGGCGCTTGTTTGTGAACACATTCTTTCGGCGCCGTTCGAAAGGAAAGTTGCGGATTGGCGGGCTGGTGTTCGCGATCGTTCTGCGCATCTTTCTCTGGCCCGTTCTCGCGGTGATGGTGCTGGGACCGGTGGCATTCAGCGGCTTTCTGGCGTGGGAACTGATGAGTGAGGGCCACCTGCGAGAACTGACCCCGGTACTTGCTGGCCTGATGATTTTCTGGCAGTTCGTCAGCATCAACGGAATGAACATTGCAACGGCTACGAAGACCTTCGACCCGTCAACGCTGACGCGTTTCCCTATTCCGTTTCCGCGTTACCTGGCGCTGCGCACGCTGATCGGACTGATGACACCGAGCACGATTGTGGGCTGCCTGGCGTCGCTGGCCGTGGCTGTTGGGATTGGGATTGCGCGGCGCGACCTGCTTTTGCCCGCGCTGATGGCGATGGCCGCATTCGCATTGATGAACGTATTCTTCACGCGCATGCTGGGAGCATGGTTTGACCGCTGGATGGCAAACCGGCGCTTCCGCGAACTTTTTGCCGTGCTTATGGCGACGTCGTTTGTCTGGATACAGTTGGCGATTCCGACGCGTTCGTCAATGCATGAACATGCCGGGCACGCGCACCAGGCCATGACACGCCCTGATTTGACACGCCCGGATTTGACGCACCCAGTGATGATGCCGTGGTATATGCGCGCGGCTCATAACTGGGCTGCGACACTGGGCTGGCTTCCGCCGGGGCTGACTGCTCACGCGATTCTCTCAGGGTGGCATTTGCAGGCGGTGTTGCCGCGGCTCGCCGGCTTGCTCTTGTATGCGGCGTTGTTTCTGGCGATCTTTGCCGTGCGGTTGCACAAGCAGTTTCTGGGGGAGTTGCTGGTTGATTCGCCTTCGGTGGCTAGCAAGGCGCCGGCCAGGCGTGCGGAGCGGATCGTGAAAGCTCCGGCCGCTGGCGCGGCAGCAACCTCTCGCGCCCGGGTTTCGGCATCCAGTGCCGAATCTAGTGCCGAGCACAGCCTGATTCCGCCGGTAATTGCGGCTTGCCTGCGCAAGGAGTTCATGGTTCTGAAGTCCAACACCCAGGCACTGATCGGCCTTTTCATGCCGTTGATTTTTGTCTTCATCCTGGAGCGGGGACCGGCGGCGCGACACGTGGAATACTTTTTGCCCACGGCGCTGGGCTATGTGCTGCTGGGACCGGTGGCGGCCTTTTACAACGTCTTTGGAGCCGACGGCAGCGGGGTTCAGTTCTACTTTATGGCGCCCATAAAAATCAGCAACGTGATTGTGGCTAAGAACATGACGCAACTGACACTGGTTGCGGTGGAAGTGGCCGCGGCGTGGGGTTTGGTTTTGCTGCTTGCCCAGGATCCGATACCGCTGTCTGTCGAGGTTGCCACGGGGCTGTGGTTGATTTTCTTTGTCGCCACCAATCTCGCCTTTGGCACGCTGAGATCGGTTCAAGCGCCGCGAAGATACGTTCCCGGCCAGACGCGGCAGTTGAAGCAGACCACCCCAACCAACCGGACGAGCAGCCTGCTGGTATTGGCGGTGCTTTTAGGCGGGCTGGTAGTACAGGGTCCCATTACGTATGCGGGGCATTATTTTCACCTGCCGTGGCTGGGAGCCGCGGTTTTTGCTGTGCTGGCTGCCGGGGCGGTGGGGTTATATCTGCTGTTGCTTCGCTCGGCAGAAGGCCTGACGTTGAAATACCGCGACCGGCTTACCGAAGAGCTTTGCAAGACGGGTTGACGAATTCGAAACGCTGAACCCAAAGCGGCGCCATGCGAATCTATTGTTAAGCCCTCGTCCACGGTTTCCGAGCGGGGGAAGCTTTAATTCATAACCATCAACAACTTCCCCGGCATCATACAACAAAGCCGAACGCGGAAAGTTACTAACCGACTCTAGAGGAGAGCCCTTGGCGGACACCGCAGGAGCCTTGCCGTCAGCAGCAATCGAGAAGCCGCGGACGGTGACGGTCACCAATCCGAACGTGGACGAGCACGCGGGCTGGAAACCGCGCGTGAACCCGTGGGCAATTGCAGCCACGGTGGCGCTGGCCGCGTTTATGGAGGTGCTGGACACCTCGATTGCCAACGTGGCGCTGCAGCACATTGCCGGCACACTGGGCGCGAGTCCCGACGAAGCCACGTGGGTGCTCACCAGCTACCTGGTTTCGAACGCCATTGTGCTGCCGCTGGGCGGCTGGATCTCAAGCGTCATGGGGCGCCGGAACTTCTTTACGATGTGCATCGTGATCTTTACGGTCGCGAGTTTTTTGTGCGGCGCGGCGCCTACGCTGGGTATGCTGCTCGTCTTCCGGGTAATCCAGGGTGCGGGCGGGGGCGGCATGCAGCCCATGGCCCAGGCGATTATGGCCGACAGTTTTGAACCGCAACAGCGCGGCCAGGCCTTCGCATTGTATGGACTCGTCGCCGTGCTGGCGCCTTCGATCGGCCCAACGCTGGGAGGCTGGATTACAGACAACTTCTCGTGGCGCTGGATCTTCTTTATCAACATCCCGGTCGGCATTGTTGCGTTTTATCTGGTTACGCGGCTGGTTGAAGATCCGCCGTGGATCAAGGCCGACCGCTCGAAGCTCAAGAACATGGACTACATGGGCCTCGCGTTCCTCACCATCGCCATGGGCGGAATGCAGATCATGCTCGACAAAGGCGAGGAGAATGACTGGTTCCATTCAGGCTTTATCCGGTTCTTCGCGGTGCTGTTTATCGGCGGGCTTATTTCGCTGGTGGTGTGGGAGTGGCGGCAGAAGAGCCCGCTCATCAACCTGCGGCTCTTCAAGTACAAGAACTTCGCTATATGTTGCTTCCTGATGATGCTGGTGGGCGGCGTGCTGAACGCCAACACAGTATTGCAGCCGGAGTTTACTCAGCAATTGCTGGGGTACACCGCAACCACTGCGGGCCTGGCTCTGACCGCGGGCGGCGTAGCGCTGTTGATCATGATGCCGCTGGCCGGATACGCCACCGGCAAAGTATCGGCGCGCACCCTGGCGGTGGGCGGATTCACCCTGTTTGTCCTCACCTTCCGCTATGCAGCGGTGGTCACCAATCTGGATATGAGCTTTGCCGAGGCTTCGTGGTTGCGCGTGGTGCAGATGCTGCCGTTGCCGTTCTGTTTTATCTCAATTACCACCGCGGCGTACGTGGGAATGCCCAAGGAACAGAGCAACCAGGTGGCCGGCCTCATCAACTTTGTCCGCAACCTGGGCGGAAGCATTCTGATCGCCATCACCAACGCACAAGTAACCTCGCGCGCCATGTGGCATGAGCAGCACCTGCAGCAGGCGATGCAGCCGGGCTCGATTGCCTACCAACAGCATTTGGCCACCATGAATGGTTTCTTCGCAAATAAATTCGGCGCCGGAAACAGCGGCGGCCGGGCATTGGGGCAGATCTATAACCAGCTTGGGCTGCAGGCGCGAACTCAGGGCTTCCAGGATGTGTATATGGAGCTCATGTACATGTCGATCTGCCTGGTCCTTCTGGCGTTCATGTTGAGCAAGAATCGTCCGGGCGAGGGGGCTGGCGGCGGGGCGGCGATGCATTAAAGACAGTGGTCAGTGATCAGTGATCAGTGGTCA
>JBEKCW010000464.1:0-4214 GCA_050014675.1 Occallatibacter sp.
TGGTGGATTCGGTGGGCGAGGTGCTCACTGTTTCACCTGCGGATTTCGAGCCCAATCCCTCAATTCTCGACCGGCGTCACAGCGCGCTGCTGGCCGGGGCTTACAAGCTCAAAGATCATCTGCTGGTAATGCTCGATCCCGAGCGGCTCGATCCCATGCGCCTTGCGCAGGAAATGGCCGAGCGCTGAGGCGCGGAGGAGGCAGGCATGCGAGCTCTGATTGTGGACGACTCCCGCTTCGTGAGGAGCTTCCTGCGGGGCCTGCTCGAGCACCGGGGCATGGAGTGCGAAGAGGCTGGCGACGGCCAGGCCGCACTCGACCGCATCCATTCCTCGGCGCCCTTCGATCTCACGCTGGTTGACTGGAACATGCCGGTGATGAACGGCCTTGAGATGGTGGAACACGTTCGCGCCGAAGGCTATCTGGAGATCAAAGTGCTCATGGTTACGACCGAGGCCGAAGACGACTACATTGTGCGCGCGCTCAATGCCGGCGCAGACGAATACCTCATGAAGCCATTTGACGACGAGGCCCTTGGCGACAAGCTGGCCATGATGGGCGTAGAGACGGCGGCGTCATGAGAGACGAACGCCGCAGGCGCATCCTCATTGTCGAAGACTCCGCGGTCATGCGCAGCCTGCTGCGCACTGTCATCTCTTCCGACTCGCATCTTGAGGTAGCTGGAACCGCAGCCGATGGCGCGTCTGCCCTGTTGTTCCTTGCCAACGAACGGCCCGACCTGGTTCTGCTCGATGTGGAGATGCCGGTAATGGACGGGCTGGCCACGTTACGCCAGATGCGCAGCCGCGGAATTCGCGTGCCGGTAATCATGTGCAGCTCGCTTACCCGGCGTGGGGCGCGCGTAACCATCGACGCGCTGGCCAGCGGTGCATCAGACTACGTTGCCAAGCCAACCGGCCAGGCCGGGCGCGAGGCCTCTATTCGAGCGCTGACGCAGGAGCTCGTTCCCAAAGTGCTGGCGCTCACTGCCCCGGCCCAGCCGCGGCTCCCTGCTTCAGGTGCTTCGGCCGTATTAACGCCGTTTCCCGTCGGGCCGCAGACCCCGTTGCCGCGCATCGCGCCGCATCGTGAAACGGCTCCCTCGGTGTTGGTCATCGGCGTCTCCACCGGCGGCCCCGCCGCGCTTGAAGTTCTTTTGCCCGCATTGCCGGCGGCGTTTCCAGTGCCGGTGCTCATCGTGCAACATAGGCCCGAGCTGTTTACACGGCTGATGGCCGAGCGGCTCAATAGCCGTTGCGCTCTGCGTGTCCATGAGGCATCTGAAGGCGAACCGATCGGCCGCGGCAAAGTCGCCGTCGCGCGGGGCAACTGGCATCTCGAGCTCCGTTCGCCCGCCGCTGCCTCAGCCGCACCCACAATGCATCTGCACCAGGGCCCGCCTGAGAACCACTGCCGGCCCGCGGTCGATGTGCTCTTCCGCTCGGCGGCCAGAACTTTCGGCCCCGGCGTTCTTGCGGTCGTGCTCACCGGCATGGGCTCCGACGGCTTGATTGGAGCCCGCATGATTCGCCAGCAGGGAGGGAGCGTTTTAGCGCAGGACGAGGCTTCCAGCACGGTTTGGGGAATGCCCGGCGCGGTTGCCGGCGCAGGCCTCGCCGACAAGATTGTCGCGCTCGACGCAATGGCCAATGAAATTGTGAAACTGGCCGGACGCGGGTCCACCGCAGTCTCCGAATTCCCGGGCTCCTCGAACATCTTGAAGCAGGTGGTGTAACCATGGAAATCGCCACCGCCGCGGCCGCCGATTACGGATATCTCCGCGAGCTCGTTTACGGCCTTACCCGCAACGTGCTCGACCCCTCGCGCGACTATCTCTTTGAGACCCGTCTTTCCAGGCTGATTCGTAACCAGGGCATGAGCCAGGTGCCGGAACTGGTTCGCCGGCTTCGCGCCAGCCGCAACCCCACGCTCGAAAACGCGGTCGCAGAGGCGATGACCATCAACGAGACCAGCTTCTTCCGCGACGTGCGCCCCTTCGACCTGTTGCGCACCGAACTGCTGCCAAAAATCATCGAGGCTCGCCGCCTCAAGCGTTCGCTGCGCTTCTGGAGCGCCGCTTCATCCACCGGTCAAGAGGCGTACTCGCTCGCCATGATGATGCTTGAGCACTTCCCCTCGCTGCCCGGCTGGAACATCCACATTGAAGGCACCGACATCTGCGCCGATGTGGTTGCGCACGCCAGCGCCGGGCGCTATCAGCGAATCGAAATCAACCGCGGCCTGCCCGCCCGCTTCGTCGTTCGCTACTTCGATCATCAGGGCGAATACTGGACCGTGAAGCCCGAAGTCCGCAAAATGTGCAACTTTCGCCAGGCCAACCTGTGCGGGCCGCGCCCGCCCTTCAATCGAGCCGGCGACCAGTTCGACGTAATCTTCCTGCGCAACGTAATGCTCTACTTTTCGCAGGAGACAAGGCGCGGCCTGCTGTCCACCATCCACAACCTTCTCCAGCCAGACGGCCTGCTCTTCCTCGGCTCAAGCGAGCAACCCGCCGACCCCTCAATCTGGACCCCGACGCTTGCCGGCGGTACGTGCTACTTCAAGCCGCGGTGAAGCAGAGAAGAAGGGAACGAGGGAACTAGTGTCCTATCTCTAAAGTCCGACCAACCAGTCTCAATCAAGCACTAAAAATGGGTGCCCCACCCTCGCGACGTCTTTGTTTTTGTCGCTAGGGTGGGATACCTCAAGTTTCAATCTGCCGGTACTTGGTTTTGTTTCTTATCAGTCCGCCACCGGCTTCACCGACCCGCAACAAATGAAACTGCCTCGCCGCTGCCATCGGCCCCATTGGGGCCGAACGATAATAGCCCACAGTGGAGCTTTCGTTCGCATCAGCGAACAGAGACGGAACCGTGGGTAGACGCACCGATACAACCTGCCGCCCCGGAGGGTCGGCTTGAATATTCTCCTGCTTCTTACCAGAAACGTAACCGCATATTTGTTACATTATTTTTGCTGACGATATTCGTTCGCAGCAATGCGATATCGACCGAACCCTATCAACTTTATGAGCCCCCCGCAGGGTATGTTTTTTGAGCTTTCAGCCGCCAGTTTTCCGCTCATTTCATCCTGGGTCAGAGTCCCGGAGACTTGCATAATTCAATTATGCGCGCATCGCCTCTAATCAAGTGCAAGAGGCGAGAGAAAGAATGCAGGCCAGCAGTGGAGGAGCTTATGAAAGCCTCAGTCTTTGTCGGCATCAGCGTTGACGGTTTCATGGCCCGGCGCGATGGGGCTCTTGATTTCTTGCCCGAGGATTGCGAACCCCACGGCTACGAAGAATTCGTGGCGACGGTGGACGTCCTCGTCATCGGGCGCGGGACCTTCGAGGTTGTGGCGAAATTCGCGGAATGGCCCTACGGCGAAAAGCGCGTCCTAGTCCTGAGCAGCAGTCCAATTGATTTGTCGAACCTGCCTCCTACAGTTACGCACATGCGGGGAGAGCCTGCTGCGATTGTTGCCGCGCTTGATGCGCAGGGGTTCCATCACGCGTATGTCGATGGCGGCATCACAATTCAGCGATTCCTGCGCGCCGGCCTCATCCAGAAGCTCACAGTCACCCGCGTCCCCGTCCTCATTGGCGACGGGATTCCACTCTTTGGAGCCCTGCCCTCCGACATTAAGCTGCGCCACGTCGCCACCCGAAGTTACCCGAGCGGCCTCGTCCAATCGGAGTACGAAGTTGTCGCGTAAAGTTGCGCTGCTACGAGCTGCCGGAAGTTGATGACTGCGTATGTCATGTCCGGTAATCGCGCCGTAGGCGCAGTGGTTGTTAGCCCCGCACTTCAGGGTGGGGTAAGCTGGCCAACCTGCACTGGCTAGTCCCGTAGGGACGGCGCACGGAGACTTCTCTTGCAGGGACCAACATGAGCTGACAGCAACATCCTACTGGCTATTGGCTATTGGCTACTTACTACTGGCTGTCTTTAAGCAGCTTCTCCACCTCAGCATGCAACCGCTCAGTGATCTCACCCTCAGTGGCCTCCGGCGAAAAGCTGATCGCGTCTCCCACATGCACTTCGAGCCTGCCGGAACGGAACCACCTCTTGTTGCCGGCCTTCAATTCACCCAATCCGCGAATGGCCACAGGCAACACCGGAACGCCGCTCTGTTTTGCCAGCAGTCCGATACCCGCTCTGAATCGCGCCAGCGTACCTTCCGCCGATCGCGTGCCTTCAGGGAAGACCATCACA
>JBEKCW010000465.1:0-4199 GCA_050014675.1 Occallatibacter sp.
CCCGGCCTGTTTGTGGATGGTAATTTATCGGGTAATGGCCTTGGAGAAGTTTAACAAAGGCCGGCTCGTCCACTTTTTTCTGCCTCGGTTACCGGCTGTTGAGCGGAATGGTTCGCACCAGCCAAAGTGAACTGCAAAAGGGGCAGGAAGCCTCTAAAATCATATCTGTGGCGATGTTTGCCGCCTGTCGCAGGCAGACAGCGTTTGCACGCGGAACAAAGCTCCTGGTTAGAGGGATTTGCAAGCTGATACCAAAGAGGGACCCATGACCCGACAAAAGAGGGACTCACAATCTCCCGATTTACCGCTAGATTGGTATCGAAATACCCAGGAGAGCCAGATGGCCACGCTGCTTTCGATGCAGGAGTATGAAACCCCCATCAACGTGACGAAGGGAGCCCTGTCCGGCCCCGACGTCAAGCCCCGCAGCCTGAAAGAGCTCGACATTCGCCAGGCGGTGGTTGAAGAGCTCGTCCTCAAGATCCTTTACCTGGTTGGCTCCATCTCCATGCTCGAGCTAGCTGACAGCGTCAAGCTCAGCTACGAAGTTACCGACGACATTTTCTGCCGCCTGCGCTCCCAGTCGCTTTGCCAGGTCAACGGCATGAGCGGCAACATTCCGCACATTGGCATCACCGCACAAGGCCGTAATCGGGCCATTGAGCTGATGCAGCAGAGCCAGTACACCGGCGTGGCCCCGGTGGCCCTCTCATCGTATGTAATGCAAACCCGCAAGCAGAGCGTGCAGCACGTTGAAGTGCACGAAGAAGATGTGGAGCGCGCCTTCAGTCACCTGGTGATCGACCCTGATTTGCTTCGCCAATTCGGCACCGCCCTCAACTCGGGCAGCGCTATTTTCCTTCACGGCGCCGCCGGTACAGGCAAAACCACGGTCGCCGAGGTTCTCTCGCGGGTACTCGCCGAAGATTCGGTGTGGATTCCCCACGCCGTTGAAGTCGACGGCCAGATCATCACTGTCTACGACCCCGCAATGCACAAGGCAATTGATATGCCCAAGCCCTCGGCCCACGACGAGCGCTGGGTTAAGTGTCATCGCCCGGCAGTGCTGGTTGGCGGCGAACTTACCGCCGAAATGCTCGACATGCAGTACAACCCCTCATCAAAGTTCTACGTGAGCCCGGTGCAGATGAAGGCCAACAACGGCGTACTCATCATCGATGACTTCGGCCGCCAGCGCCTGCGCCCCGACGAGCTGCTCAATCGCTGGATCGTGCCCCTCGACCGCCGCATCGACTTTCTCACCCTGGTCGGCGGCAAAAAACTCGAGATTCCCTTTGAAATGCTGGTGGTCTTCGCCTCAAACAACGACCCCTCCAGCCTCGTCGATCCCGCGTTCATTCGCCGCATTCAAACCAAGATCAAGCTGGGCACCATCACCGACGAGCAGTTTGCCGAGATCTTCCGCCGCGTCGCCGTCGACAAGAACGTCACTTACGACGATGGCATCCCCCAGGATCTCATCCGTTTCATCCGCACCACCCTCAACGAGGAACTGCGCTGCTGCCATCCGCGCGACATCGTCAACCAGGTCTGCTGGCAGGCGCGTTACGAGCAAAAAGTGGCACATCTCGACCCCGTGACACTGGACCGCGCCATCCGCGCCTACTTCCCAATGATCTCGTAGAAATTCCGGAACGGGCCGGCCTCAAAAGCAAAAAGGGGATTCGCCAAACGCGAATCCCCTTTTCACGCCCTCGTTCCCTTGTTCCCTCGCTCCCTTGTTCCCTTGTTCCCTACAAGAGCTTCATCTCCTCCGGATCCCACTTCACCACCGCGCCGCGCTCCATGCTCAGGTTGCTCAGCAGCGCCGCTCCGGCCGCGCGGAATCCGAATACCGCATCCTCCACCACCGGCTGCCGCGAGCGAACCGAGGCAAAGAAGTTCTTGAAGTGGTCGTAGCTGTCAGAGTAGCCCGGGGGTGCCATGTACCGCTCGAATTGCGCCGCCGGCTTCCCTTCCGGATGCTTGCGCGGATACTTCAGGTCGTATTCGGCCTGCATCGTCTTCTGCATGGCATCAGTAAAGGTCCCGAGCGTGAGTCCCGGCTCCGCCTCGCGCGGTACGCGGTTCACGCTCACTCCGTCCCCGCCGATCTCCATCGTTCCTTCTGACCCCGTAAAGACCAGTCCCTCGCTCTCTTCGCCGCCATCCACAAAGTTCACGCGCAGGCTCAAGTTGAACCCCTCGGGATAGTCGAACAGCCCCAGCACCACATCGTCCGCGTCGCGTCCATCCTTCCAGAACCTCAGCCCGCCCGTCGCCATGCCGCGCGTCGGCCCCTTCGATCCGGTAATAAAGTGCGTGCCGCTGAACAGATGCACAAACAAATCGCCGGCCACGCCGCTGCCATACGCCTTCCACTTCCTCCACTGGAAAAAGTGCTCGGCATTGAACGGAATCTTCGGCGCCGTCCCCAGGAATCGCGGCCAGTCGCAGGTCTCCGTCGAGGCATCGTCCGGCACCGTGTAATTCCATGCCCCCATCGACGAGTTCCGGTCCCAGCGCGCCGTCACCATGTTCAACTGCCCAATCGCGCCCGCAGCCAGCAGTTCCTTGGCCTTGGCGTAAATCATCGAGCTAACGCGCTGGCTGCCCACCTGCAAAATTCGCCCCGTCGACCGCGAAGCCTCAATCATCTCCGGCCCGTCGCTGTAGAGATGAATCATGGGCTTCTCGCAATACACGTCCTTGCCGGCTTTCATCGCGTCCACGCTGGCCTGCTTGTGCCAGTGGTCGGGCGTGCCGATAATCACCGCATCAATATCTTTCCGCGCCAGAACCTCGCGGTAGTCGCGCGTGGTAAAAATATCGTCGCCCCAGAGCTCCTTCGAATGCGCAAGCCGGCCGTCGTAGCAGTCGGCCACCGCCACCAGTTTTACGCCCGGAACCTGGATGGCGGTTTTGGTGTCGCCCATCCCCTGGCCGCCGGCGCCAATTAAGGCAATTTGAATGTGGTCGTTGGCGGCAACAGCCTGTGCCGGCTCCGTTTGCGCAGCGGCAAACGGCCCAATGGCTCCGGTTAGCATGGTTCCGGCCGATGCTGCGGATGCGGCCATCAAGAAGCTTCTGCGATCAAGTTGATGCATTGCGGTCATTCCCCCTGGACGGCAATTAACGTACCGCATACCACCATACATGTACGGGCGCCGCTCTTGAAAACGATTGCAATGAAACTCCCGGCCCGGCAACTTCGTCCAATGCATAAGGGAGCACGGCTCCTGTTGGCAATGCATGCCAACCTGTTCGAGTTATAAAAAACGCTCTCGAAACTATCCATAAACCCCTGCAAGATGAGAGCGATGGTCGGATAACGAACAAGCATGTAACCGTGGGCCTGGAAGCGGTTTGGGAAATACCAAACCGCATTGCATTAAAAATTCTTTTTTTGGCAGGAATTGTGAGACTCATTTTCCCATTTTTGTGGGAGCGCACCTGTTTGCGCGCCCGAATCCATCTCGTCTCAAGCGCCCTGGTTTTTACGGCATTATTTGTTTTGGCTGGAACGCTGTCAGTAACCCCGGCGATAGCGCAGAATGGCGGCTCAACCCAGAATTCGGCTTCCACAGCGACAGGCGGCATTCACGGGCAGGTCGCCGACGCCACGGGAGCCGTGATTCCCAATGCAACCGTGATTGCCACCAGATCTTCAGGCCAGCAGGCGGGCAAAGCAATCTCGAATGGCGTGGGACAGTACACCATCACCGGCCTCGCGCCGGGAAAGTACGGCATAACCGCGACCGAAACGGGATTCGCGGCGTTTACCTTGCCTGGCGTAGTGGTGACGGCGGGGCAGAGCAAGACCGTCAACGCCACTATGCAGATCGAAGTGCAGGAGCAGGTGCAGGTTGAGGCGGAGGCCAACACGGTAAACACAAGTCCGGATAACAATGCCAACGCCGTGGTCATCAAAGGCGATGACCTGAAGGCGCTCTCCGACGATCCGGATGAATTGCAGAACGAGTTGCAAGCCCTGGCAGGACCAGCGGCCGGCCCCAATGGCGGGCAAATCTACATCGACGGGTTCACCGGCGGACAACTGCCGCCCAAATCGTCGATTCGTGAAATCCGCGTGAATCAAAATCCGTTTTCCGCCGAATACGACCGGCTCGGCTACGGCCGCATCGAAATCTTCACCAAGCCGGGCACGGGCTCCACGCACGGCGACTATCAGGTGTCGG
>JBEKCW010000466.1:0-4192 GCA_050014675.1 Occallatibacter sp.
CTGGGGTGAGCAGAATGGTCGTCGCTCCGCTGTCCTGGACCCCAGCGAACTCGTACGGTCCCATATCCACAATCGGGTAGCCTGTGCCGGTCGCGTCCTGTACGCGAGGATTGCCTGCGTAATCCTTGGTTAAACCAAAGCCCAGATTCGCTAGTTGCTGCAGGGCGCTGGTGTTTCCCGCGTCAATGGCGGGCGAGCCCGATTGAAGTTGGTAGTCGTTGTTCGCGGCGTTTGAAAAGAGCGGATCGGCGGAGATGTTGCCGTAAGTACCAGTAGGGTCAGTGACAATCCCGCCTCCGTTGAAGGCCGTGCCTGCCGGATTGAAGATATCGTTGTGATCGAAGACTACGTCGTTGAGATAGATGCCCTGAGCATAACTGCCCTGGTTTGGACTTCCGTATTGGGTGAAGTTCAGCGGAAAATAATTGGGATCGATATAGACCGCCGCGTGGGAGTCGTTTCCTACGATGATGTTATTTGCGAATTCCAACTGCGTTGGATCGGCAACCTCCAGTTGAGAACCGTCCTGCGTAGCGCTGTTATTTGCGATCAGGTTGTTCACAATCAGTGCCGATGCCGGGCCATCGTTAGCCGCAGAGATGATTTGCGGATAGAGATCGAAGGAAGGCCCAAAGGCGATAATTCCACCGGCTCCGAAAGATGATTGATTGCCGTAAATCAGGTTCTGCGCCACGATTCCCGGCGCCGCCAGAGCCATGCCTCCGCCGTAGCCATTGGTCACATTGTTGCTGACGATATTGTTTTCGATGACGTAATAGTTTCCCTGCCAGTTGGGTCCGGAGGGAGCATCAAAATATGCGTCGACCGTTCCGACAGGCAGCGCCTGATAATATGCGCCGAAGGTGTTGTCTTCGATGGTGTTTCCAATGACGACCGCCGGTGGGGTCGGAGCCTTGCCCTTGGGACTGAATCCGAGCCAGAGTGCAGTCCCGGGGTAACCGTAGTTCGGGAAAGCGGGAGGACTGAAAGGCCCCGGGTCGGGTCCGCTGAAACATGCGTCAAACCCCGGCGAATACAACAGTCCGGTGAACGTCGGGTAAATTGTGTTGTTGATCTCGTTGTTCTCGATCAGCGGAGCGCCTTCGATGGAGAATATCCCGGCGCAGCCATTTCCGGTGACGATGTTATTCACAATCGTCGGAGCTGCTCCGTTCAAGACCTCTATTCCCCCGGTCACTGCCCCGATCGCAACGTCAAAAAGGCCCTGGGGCACTTCCTTTTGGAACTGATCGAAGGGCAGGCCCGCTCCAGTAATCGTGAATCCGTTGAGAACGCTGCTGCGCGTCTCGTTGGTCTGAAAGGTAACCGTAAAGAGATTAAACACACCGAGAAGAACAGGCGGATAGGCCCAGACGATGGTCGTGCTGGCCGGCCCCCCGGAGCTTTCGACCGTGATGGCTTTGCCCTCAAAATCGATGGCTTCGTTGTATGTGCCGGGAGCAACCAGCACCGTATCGCCCTTCTTGGCGGCGTCGATGCCCTTCTGGATAGTGGGCTGGTCGGCGGGCACGTGGATGGTGACCTGCGCCCGCGCCCCAGCCGCGCTACCCAGCAATAGCATGAGACAAAACAAGAACGATAGCGGGCGGGGGTGGATATGCTGATTGAAGGGGTATATGGTATCGGAAAGCGCAATTCGAGCTGTGGCCATCTTGCGAAGCCCAATTCGGCAATAGTTTCTAATTGGAGGCAACCAGAGCCCCGATGCTCTTGTCGAAAGTCGAAAATATGCCAGCGATTAATAATCGAGCCGCACAGCGCCGTGCGACAAGTGCGCGGCGGTGTTTTGACGTCGCTTAACGTAAAGCTGATTTATTTATAACAGCTTGACGGTAGCCTTGGATTTGTATTTGCGCCGGTTTTTTCAACACTTCAAACCCCCTGACATTATCTTGGCGGGGAGCCTGCTGTTTGCTCGGCCGCCGAAACAACCCTGATATAGTGATCGGTAAACTTGGCGTGGGTACCCGGCACCTCGTATTTCGGCATGTGGCACGATGCGCAATTCTCCGTGGCAACTTTACAGGCTGTTTGCGGCAGTTTCACTCCGTGCGCTTCCGGTTTGAGGGAATGACACGCAAGACACTTCGAATCGTAGTCTTTCAATTCACGTACCAGCGGACGATGCGGGTCGTGACAGGCTACACATGTAATGCGAGCATCGCCATTCTCCTTCCAGCAGCGGCTCTTCTCGAGGCGATAGGGCTGAAAGCGCAGACTCACGAGGCCTGCATTCTGCATATTTGCCGGCATCCCTGCGGTCACATCCGCCGCGGTGCGATGGCAAGTCCCGCAAAAATCGACAGAATCGGCGGAAGAGAGGTGAGCTGGATTCATGATCGTTGTCGAATTGGGGTCATCATCACCGGCCCTCATCGCCGTGACATGCTTGGCTCCCGGTCCGTGGCAGGCTTCACATTGGACCCCAGGAGTAGCCTTCTCAGGCTCAAATCTTTCTGACGACGTGGCTGCCGTGGTGTGACATCCAAAGCAAAGGTTTAAAGTGCTTCCGTCCAATTTTTGGCCAAGCGCTTGCTTAGTGTCCGCTGGGGGCTGGGGTGAGTGTCCGACTGTGATATCCAGCGTGCCGATAGTTGGAAAGTAACTTAAGCGGCTTTCGAGATAGTCGCCATCCTTCTCCAATATGTAAGTCTGTCCAACCTCGCCGGCTCCAAAGGCCCAGGTCGCATCGGCGGTGCTGCTTTCGGTACCGTTGCTTACAGAGAAGGTAGCTCCGCCTTCCGGCGTGCCCGTTAGCAAGTAGTGAAAGCTCGATTCCTGAAAGTTCAGTTGCCCATGTTCTTCCACAGTTACCGACTGCCCGGCTCGCACTCCTGCGTGGTACATGGGCGTCGTCTCCTGGGATTCCGTGATCGCCCGGTGACACGCCGCGCACGTGTCATTCCCCACGTAGAGGCTTCGCTGCGGCTCTCCCTTGGTAGGCCACCAGCCTTCATTCTCAAGCCGCATCTCAGTGGTCACACTTGAGCGGTCCACAACCGGCTCCTGTGTACGGGCTTGGCACATTGAGACCGCTGCAACGACCAGCAGGAGCCTAAGGAATTTGCGCCCCATGGTGGCAATCCCCCCGCAAAATGAATAAACATTTCTTCGAGCAACGGCAGTGTTGGGCCCTTCACGTTCTCAAAGGCGGGTCGGAATTGCAATCGCGTCGCACCTCGCATGAGCCGCATTGCGATTGGTCACAGCATGTAATTTGTTGGACGGGATATCGAGTGTGTGGATGAGGCGAACAGTAAATATTATTGCGATTATGTTGAAGCGACGATCATGGTTGATGCCTGAAAGCACGCTCCCCTGCTTGGAATGGCGGGAGGGGCGCATTGCTCCGGCGCCTCAGAGTATCCGGCGTAAACTCACTTCCAATGACCTGACCCCATTTTCAGTCCAGTTCGGTGTATGAGTCCCAGAAACCCTCCACGACGACTTCATAAGCCGCCTGTCTTTCATTCTTGCGGCCAGACTCGATAATCCAACTGAAACGCGGCTGGGCCACATCGATTCCCAAGGGATCGCGAAGGTTTGCGCAACGCAGGTGCGAGAGGGTTACGTTTTGAGCGTCTACACGCGCACCACATATCCCAACAATGACCGCAACCAACAGACATGCTTCAATGTTCAATCGATAAAGGGCCTTAGAAACGAATTGCAAATTCAAACCGTACAAAGTCATTCGCGGCCTATCTTGTTGCAATCTGAACCATTGACTGATTCCTACGTGCCAGACTGGATCAGATCGGTTATGCCGCGGGCCCTTAGGTAGTCCTCGTCTTTTGAGCGGCTCTCGAGAACGATCGCCGGTATAACTCCGCGATCGATAAGGTTCATATAAGGCGTGGCGTACTTCCAATCCGGAGGCCATGCTGTCGTTGAGAGTCCTCGATCGGGAATAACCAACGCGGTTTTCCTGGGAACTGCCTCAGGCCGTGATCGCTTGAACTCGTCAGCGAGTTCTGCAAATTTCTTCCCCAGGGGCTTTGGCTTGTTCTCAAGATCGAGAAGACCGAGACCATATTCGTATCTATCAAAGCTTTTGATGCTTGGATCGATGTCGTGGGAACACCACCATGTAACTCCCCACGCCTTACCTGTCGACATGATGTTGCGAACGTTGTGATCCATGAACTCCGGCTTGTAGGATTCCGGCATT
>JBEKCW010000467.1:0-4182 GCA_050014675.1 Occallatibacter sp.
AAAATGCCAACAACGACATAAGAAACACTCTCCTTCCTCTGGGCTTCAGCTGGCAACAGGGTAGCGTATATTTTGGCGATGAAAAGACGGACGCGGTTAAATGCGTGCTGGCTGCTCAGACCTTGAGCAATACGTACCCATGGTTCAAGGGCTGTGTTCGCGACATTCGAATGCTTCGCATTGAAGAGCTAAACGACCTCGCGCCCGCGTTATAGCCAGCCCAAATTGGACGATACGGAACGATAAGCCATTCCTATTGCCAATTTCGAGACTAACCAGCGGTTTGGAAAACAGTGTCTTTCGCGGTCCCGCGCAGCTCTTTTGGACTCCTTCGCGGTTTGACCCGGCTTGCAATCCCACTTACCATGAAATGAGGAGTTTCCCCGGCCACAATGTGCTTTGATCCAGCTCGAAGGACGGCACGCGGCGGCGGTTGAAATGGAACCTGAAATGGGAGTGGCCGCGAGAAGCGGTCAGCCCCTGCCAAGTCCCGCCCCAGGTCGTAATCAATGGCGCACTCCGCGCCTGGAAGGCTAATACGTTGAGCATCACCGGCACTCTCGACAACACCCCCGATACAGAAACGCCCGACCCTACCCCAGGCCCCGAGGGCCACAGTCACGAAGGCCACGACCACGAAGGCCACGCGCACTCGCATGGTCCGGTCCTGAACCCCGATTGCACCCGCGAGCTGGTGATCGACGTGCCCGCCGAGGAGGTCGCCAAGGCCTTCACGCGTGTGACCGCGAACTACCGCCGCTATGCGAAGATCCCCGGCTTCCGTGCCGGCAAAGTGCCTGAAACCATCATTCGGCGCAAATTTGCCGCCGACATCCGCAAAGAAGTAATCGACAGCCTGTTGCCCGAGCGGTTCAACCGCGGCATTGCCGAGCTGAGCGTGCGCCTGGTTGGCCAGCCAAACGTGACTGAGCTGACCGTGGAAGATGGCTCGCCTCTGCACGCCAAGGCGGTGTTTGAGGTGCTGCCCGAGTTCTCGATCGAGGGTTACCAGGAAGTAAAGGTCGATAAGCCTTCGGTCGAGGTGACCGACGACGAATTCAAGCAGGAACTTGAGATGCTGCGCGACTCGCGGGCGACCATTGAGCCAGTGGAGGAAGACAGGCCTATGGTGGACGGTGACTCCGCCGAGATCAGCTACAAGGGCCAGATTGAAGGCGAACCCGAGGCCGCGCCGCTCATCGGCGAGAATTCCCTGGTAGAGATTGGCGGCAAGGATACGGTTGCGGCGTTTTCAGATGCCCTGCGCGGGGCTAAACCCGGCCAGGAACTGAAGGCCGAGATAGTGTATCCAGCCGATTACTCCGAACCCAGGCTGGCGGGCAAAACTGTAGCCTACGAAGTACAGGTGAAAGCTATTAAGAAGCGGATCCTGCCCGAGCTGGACGACGATTTTGCCAGGGAACTTGGCTCCTACGAGAGCTATGCCGACCTCGAAAACCGGGTGCGGGAGCACCTGTCTAACCGCAAGCGGCGCAGCGTTGAAGGCGAGACCAAGGACCGGCTGTTTGCCGCGATGATTGAGCGATTCCAGTTCCCGGTGCCCGAATCGCTCGTTCAGGAACAAATAGATACGAGGCTCGAGCGGGGATTGCGGGCGCTTGCCAGCCAGGGAATGACGACGGAACAGATGCGCAAGCTGGACTTTGAACGGTTGCGCGCGGCGCAGCGCGACAGCGCCCTGGCCGAGACCAAAACGTCAATTCTGCTGGGAAAGATCGCCGCTGCTGAAAATGTTACGGTTAGCGACGAGGAAGTGGACCAGGAATTGCAATTGGTTTCATATCAGTCGCGTGAGCCGCTTGAAGCCTTGAAGGCTCGTTTGACCGGAGACGGCGGGCTGGCTAGAATCCGAGAGCAATTGTTGAAAGAGAAAACGGCAACGCTGCTGTATGAACGGTTGCCAGCGTAGATCAGGTTAGGGGCTCGGGTTCTTTGGGATCGAGTCTGGATGAAAACAGCCGGTACGGGCACGAACAAAGCTGAAAGCTGATGGCTGGAAGCTAGGAGCTGGCACTTAATGGCATTGGTTCCCATGGTGGTTGAGCAGACGAGCAGGGGCGAACGCGCCTACGACATTTACAGCCGTCTGCTGCGCGACAACATTATCTTTCTGGGTACTCCCATCGACGATCAGATAGCCAACCTGATTGTGGCGCAAATGCTTTTCCTGCAAGGGGAAGACCCGGAAAAGGACATCTCGCTTTACATCAATTCGCCGGGCGGTTCGATCACGGCGGGCTTGGCGATCTACGATACAATGCAGTTCATCAAGAACAGTGTTGTGACGTACTGCATAGGCCAGGCTGCAAGCATGGGCGCGTTTCTTTTGCTGGCCGGCGCCAAGGGCAAACGGTTTGCTTTGCCCAATTCGCGGATTCTGATCCATCAGCCCTCGATGGGCGGGTTGAGCGGCCAGGCCACGGATATCGATATTCACGCGCGGGAGATTCTGCGCATACGCGAGATAACGAACACTTTAATGGCGAAGCACACGGGCCAGCCCCTGGAGCGGATTGAGCGCGACGTTGAGCGCGACTTCATCATGAACTCCGAGCAGGCCAAAGAGTACGGGATCGTGGACGAAATCATCGACCGGCCGCGGACGTAAGCGGCAATGGCGGGGATTGGCAGTTTGTAGCAGTATCCTGGAAGACCGGCGCGAAGGGACATTGAAAAGGATTTGCGCTGTGGAATAGTCAACCCAATGGGATTCATCGAAGAAAGCCGCCAACTGATTCAAGACTTCGTGGCGCCCGAGATTCGCGCTATCGAGGTAAGAATCGACGCGGTCGAAAAGAAAATCAACGAGCTGGAAACCCGGATGGATAAGCGATTCGACAAGGTTGATGCGAAGATGGACCGGAATCAGAATCAACTGTTGGATACGCTTCGCCGAATGGATACACAGAACCAGATTCTCGAGCGCCTGGCGCGGCTCGAAAGTAAAATGCAGAACGTTGCATAATCGGTAACAGACCGGAGACCGAGCAAGCCCGGTAGGATAATTAGGGGGATTTGAACCATGAAAACGCGCACGGGACCTGAAGAAGCGCTGCGCTGCTCGTTCTGCCACAAGTCGCAGGACGCAGTTGCCAAGCTGATCTCTTCGCCCAGTGACTATCCCCGGGCCTACATCTGCGACGAGTGCGTAGCCGTCTGCAATTCGATTCTTGAGGACGATCGCGGCGAGGCGACTCCGGCCACCGTTGCCGGCCACCTGCCCAAGCCGCAGGAAGTAAAGAGTTTTCTCGACGACTTTGTGATCGGGCAGGACCAGACCAAGAAGAAGCTTGCCGTGGCCGTTTACAACCACTACAAGCGGGTGCAGATGAACCGGCTGCGCAACAACGATGTTGAGCTGGCCAAGTCGAACATCCTTCTGATCGGTCCCACCGGCTCTGGCAAAACGCTGCTGGCGCACACCCTGGCCAAGATGCTCGACGTGCCTTTCGCGATTGTGGATGCGACCACCCTGACCGAAGCCGGCTATGTGGGCGAGGATGTTGAGAACATTATTCTCAAGTTGCTGCAGGCAGCCGACGGCGACGTGACCCGCGCGCAGCAGGGCATCATCTACATCGACGAGATCGACAAGATTGGCCGCAAGGACGAGAACCCCTCCATCACCCGCGATGTGAGCGGCGAGGGCGTGCAGCAGGCGCTGTTGAAGATTCTTGAAGGCACGGTCGCCAATGTGCCGCCGCAGGGCGGGCGCAAGCATCCGCACCAGGAGTTCACCGCGGTCGACACCACCAATATCCTCTTTATCTGTGGCGGGGCCTTTGTGGGCCTGGAGCGCGTGGTTGGCCGGCGCGTGGGTAAAAAGGCGCTGGGCTTCAAGGCTGTGGACGCCGAGGCCGATGCAGCCACCACCCGCAGCCACCGCGACACCGAACTGCTGCGCAGAACCGAGCCACAGGATCTGATCAAGTACGGGCTGATCCCTGAGTTTGTTGGCCGCCTGCCGGTGATGGGCATTCTCGACGAGCTCGACGAGGCAGCGCTGATCGAGATTTTGACCAAGCCGCGCAATGCCATCCTCAAGCAATATCAGCGGCTCTTTGAATACGAGAATGTGCGTCTGCACTTTACGCAGGATGCGATAGTGGCCGTTGCGCGCGAGGCGCTGGCCCGCAAGGTGGGCGCGCGCGGATTGCGCAT
>JBEKCW010000468.1:0-4160 GCA_050014675.1 Occallatibacter sp.
GTGGCCACAGTCCACTTCCTCGGCTACAGCGGCAGCGTTCAACAGCAGAAACGAGTCCCGCACCTGTTCGGCCAGCAGGCCCTGATTGTCCTTGACCGCCAGTACGTAGTCGGCCTTTTTCTCGACGATCAACTGGGCGATCTCGCGCTGGCAGCCCATCGCGTCGATGGTCACTACGGCGCCAGCCAACTCCAACGCTTTCAGTAATTTTGGTATGGCCGTAATCTCGTTGGACTTTTCATCGACCTTGCGCTGGCCGAGCACCAGCCCGTTGCCCTCGGCCCAGGCCGAAACCATGTGCACCAGCTTCTTCTTGCCCGTCTCGCGCGTGCCGCACAACGTCTTGCCGTCGATGGCTACCACCTCGCCCGCCGTCAGCTTGGCAATCGACGAAACCCAGTTCACAAAGCCCTTTTCCATCTCTTCCGGGTCCAGAGCGGCAATCACCCGGTTGAAGGTGTCGTGCGACGGAATACCAGAGGGAAGGGTCAAAAACGTCTTCAGCCACTCCTGCTTGGACTTGCCGTAGTCGGCCAGGTCGTTCCAACTCTCGGCTCCGCTCAATACCGCCGCTATGGCGATGAGAAGAATCTCTTCAAGCAAATGTTCCCGGTTTCGTTCGATGCGAGGATCGCGCAAATCAGCAAAATACTTCAGGGGATTGTCCATTCCCCCTTCTCACCCATTTCCAGTTCCGTGCATATAGCAAGCTATGGACATTTATATGCGTCGGCCCTGCATTATCGATTGAATTTCTTGACAGGTCTCCGGCCACACTCTAACCTGAAAATACCCGCTGCGTTGTTGCGCAGCGCAAGATGCGATGACGAGCTACTTCCACTCCGCGATTTGTATGTGCTGCTGTCAGTGCAGTAACTCGCGGGTATGTTCGCTCTCATAAGCTTCTGGAAGCAAGGATCAGAAAGCATGAGCCCACCCGCTCGATAGCGCGGTGGGTTTTTTAGTTACAGGGAAAAAGGGACCGAGGGAACAAGAAGGCAAGGACCAGGGTTTAATAAATGTTCGCTGGGGAGACGCGGCGAACTCACCTCCATCGAACTAGTTCCCTTGCTCCCTTGCTCCCTGTCTTTAAAGCACCGGTGGCGAAGTGGCTAACGCGCAGGTCTGCAAAACCTGTATTCGCGGGTTCAACCCCCGCCCGGTGCTCCAAATTCTGCAAGGCAAAATAGCAAGGCCGCGCCCGGTTAGGGTCGCGGCCTCGTTAACTTGCTATATTTTATTTTCTAATTTCCGGCCGGAACTTGTTAGCCGCCACTGTTTCCCCTACAGCTCGATCAGCGGGTGAGGCAGCCGGGGACGCGCACGATCGAGGAAGAGCCTCATGCGCAGCGCTTCGGTTCGTTGCGCTGTCACCAGCCGCATCTGGCGGCGAATATGATCGAGATCCTCGAGCCGATCGATCTGAGCTTCGTCACTCGCGGCGTCCAGCTCGAGTCTCGCAATTCGTTCTTCAATTGACTTGCGAAAACGAGGGCTGATCTCATAGCCATCTTGCACGGCGCAGTTCACGATCATGTCGAGCTCCGTTCAGTGAAATCACCCGAGGCAATCTTTTTTTCATCCCGCCTCAAGTTTCTTGCTTCACTGCCGATAGTAGTGACGAACCGCTGCATGCGCCAGATTACTGTGTTGCCCAACTTAGGTAACCGAGTGTACTGAAACGAGACAGTGTTGGCGGTTCTCCAATCCATCTCAACCCGATTTCATCAAATTGCCTCCACTGATCGCATGCGTTTCTTTGTAATCGCGTTCGCCTACTTGCCTGCCGCGCTAAAGCTCAAGTCCATCTGCGTTCCGCTATCGAGATGCACATTCTTCTTTGATGCCGAGAGCGTGCCCGAGGCAGAAGCTGAATCGCCGTTGCGCAGCATTACGCCGGGAATTCCGGTTGACCGCGCCATCGCTTGAGTTGAAGACGACGCGCCGCCCGATGCCGCAACTCCATGAACGCCTCCCGCAGTGTTTGCGGCCGTGTTACCGGCAACGTGCTCGCTGCCATGCGCCACGGCTTCAGTCGCGTGAGCCGTGCCTTCAGTCGCGAAACCAACGCGCTGGCCGGCGCTCGCCGTGTCGTGGCTCGCCGTCGCAACGCTCGTGCGCTCCACTGCGCCACCCGTCAGCCCGCTTCCGCCCATGCGCCCGCCGCCCATTGCGCGGCCGCCAGCCATGCCTCCACCCATCGGGCCGGCATACTGGTCGCTCCCTGCCATGGAGCTCGAAGCCGTGTAATCGGGCCGCGGATTGACTCGCTCGATGGTGGAGCGAATTGGGACGCTCTGGCCGTTCTTCAACTCGGCGCGGTCAAATGCCATACCAAGCTGCGACTCGGCATGAGTGGCATCGTGGACCTGGGCCTGGGTCACGTGACCAATGAGCCGCGCGCCTTTGGGAATCACCGTACCGTCTGCCGTAGTGACTTTCTGAGTGGTCTTCAGCACAACTGTTTCGCCGACCCTGGCGCTTTTTGCGTCAAGCTTGCACTCAAGCTCGCCGGAGACGCTGCTCATTTGCTCGACCTTCGCCGAGGAAGATGCGGACGTATCTTGCTGTGCGCTCGCGCCTGCTTGCTGCGCTAACAGGGGAATGCTTGAAAAGGTGATGGAAGCCACCGTGAGTAGAAGAACGTTTCTCATAGTTGTCTCCTTCAAAAAGTTCCCTCGAGCGCGACCGGCACGATCCGGGAAAGTTTCTCCGGTCAACGCTTTTGATGCCTCCTTAAGTGCATCTGTTGTGCCAAAGCGATGCTGCGACGCTTCCGCAACGGTTAACCACATGTCGAATAAGAGGCATACGCCATCGCTGAGTCCAGCGCGCAACCCCGCAAATCGCCCCGTCGCAGAGCAATTATTTCCCGACATCATGTAATTTGTTCATCCCGTGAAGAGTCTGCGTGAAAAGACTTTCAAGAGATCAATTGAGGGTTTAAGTTAACGTGTCTCACGCCGGCTCGGGCGCTCATCGAGAGCTGCAAGCCCTTCGCTACTGCTGTTGCTGCGCAACGGCGTAGTAGCCTTTCCGCACCGCCGCCTTAGTTCCCTCTCCGCATTGCACGGCGAGATGGCGGAAGCCGCCGTCAAGCCTTTCGTTGGTCGACGTATAGCTGGCCACGTATTGCGTGCGCAGTTCGTCTTGAATCTGGTCGAACGCAGCCTGCAGTTTCTGGCCGTTGTTCCCCACATCGATCACCCGGCCGCCGGTCTCCTCGGCAATCCTCTTGGCTGCCGAGTAGCCGTAATAGCCCTGCCCTGCGCTCCAATAGGCGGCCCGGTCGGCGCAGAGAATGATGTAGATGATCACGTTGTTGCGATTAGCCGCGGCGATGGCTTCGCCGATTTTGGTGCGGCTGCCTTCATCCTCGCCGTCGGTAAGAATGATCATGGCCTTGCGGCCCGTTTCCTGGTTGAGTTTCTCGTTTGAGGCCAGGTTGATGGCGTCGTAGAGCAGCGTTCCCTTGGGGTCGCCGACTGTTGGGACCGTTCCGCCGCCCAGTCCCGGAATGCCTCCGCCGTTGCCCCCCGCGGTGTTAATCTCGGCTTTCCCCATGGCGTGCGCAAGTTCATGGGCGCTGTTGGTAAAGTCCTGCAGCAGGTCGACGTTCACATCGAACGAGACCAGGAATGCCTCGTCCTGCTTGCGCAACACACGTTCAAGAAACTGGCTGCCGGCGTCCTGCTCGAGCTGAAGCACGCGCTGCTGGCTGCCTGAAGTGTCGAGCAGAATTCCCAGCGTGAGCGGCAGGCTGGTCTCGGCCACAAAATTCTTCAGCTTTTGAGGCACCTTATCCTCAAGCACGGTGCAATCGTTTTGGGTCAGGTGCGGCACAAGTTCGTTGTTGTGGTCCTTAACGGTGAAGAAAACGTCTACCAGGTTTACATTCACCTTGAACGTTGCCACCGAGGTATCTTCTGAAGGCGCGGCCGGGGCGTTGCTGACCGGGGAGGCATCGGGCGAAGGCGCGAGCTGGCACCACCCCGTGATCGGAACTGTGACCAGGGCGGAGGCGAGCACGGCAAATGCGAGGGGAGTACGCATGCTGAGAATTTAGACGAAAATCCATTGACTGTGAAAGCAACATTCCAACTCTTTGCGTAGGGAGATGGCAACCAGCAGGGGTCTGGCGCGTCTGATACTCTGACAGA
>JBEKCW010000469.1:0-4152 GCA_050014675.1 Occallatibacter sp.
ATTCGCCGGTGATCACGGGCGAATCGACCAGGAACTCAAGCGAGATGGGCTTGAACTTGATTTTGTTTCCCTTTTCGCCGGCCACCGGCAGCGCAGTGCCATACTTCCAGCCGTCGGGCATGATGAGCGTTGGATCGAAGGTGATCTGCGACGAAGTAGCGCCGGCTGGATAGAGCAGCACCTCGTTCCATTCCAGGACAAACAGCTTGTCGGTGGATGAGTAGCCGTCGGGCTCGATGAAGTCAAAAGACGCGTTGAGCTGGCTGGCGCCGGCCGGTACATCCAGGTGGAAGGTAAAAACGTCGAGCGTGTCCCGCGTCCAGGGTATGACTTTGCCGCCTGCCTCGAATTTGAGCCCCGCGACGTCCATGATCGGGCCGTCGGGACCATGCTCGCCGGGAATCCACTTGGGGTAGTAGAGCGTGACCGGACCGGATGCTACCGGAATGACTTCATGTACGCGCAGCAGTTTTTGCGCATTGTCGGTGCCGTCGACGGTGAGCGAGATTGCGCCCGATTGCGCAAGGGCGACGGATGAGGTAAGCAGGGCAGCGAGAACGGTCAGGAAGATTGTTCGAAGACTGGAATGGGACATTTGGGGGTGCTCCTTGGGGCAAAAACTTTGTTGAATAGGAATGATACCGGGTGGGGCCGAGGGTGGTGGCGACGGCGAGCCTGAATCCCTCCCAGGTCCCCAGAGGCGAGGGACCGGGGCACCCAGACCGACCTGCTCACCCCACAGGCGCGAGGGACCAGAGGGCACCCGGCCGGCTTTAACCGCCTGTGCGAAAATTGAACTTTGCACACACAGACAAAGTTTCGGTTGCTGGTGGTGCGGGTTGGCGCCATGGGCGACATTCTGCACGCTCTGCCGGCGGTGACCGCGCTGAGGCTGGCGCACCCAACCTGGGAGATGGGCTGGGTGGTGGAACCGCGCTGGCGGGGGTTGCTGGCTGCACCCGGAATTGAGACCCGCAGCCCAGCGACGCCGGCGGCCCAGATGCCTGTGATCGACCGGCTGCATTTAGCTCCGACGCGGGAGTGGGCCAGCCAGCCCCTTCACCCCAAGACCGCTGCTGCCATAGGGGCGCTACGGAAAGAGCTGGTGGCGGCCGGCTACGATGCGGTTCTCGATCTGCAGGGGTCAATTCGTTCGGCCACCATTGCCCGCATGGCAAAGATCCGGCGGGTTATCGGCGAAGCTGAGCCGCGCGAGAAACCGGCGCGCTGGCTGTTTACCGAGCGCGTTGCGACCCATGGCGCACATGTGATTGAGCAGGACCTGGAGCTGGCCGCAGCCGTGGCGGGCGACGAACTCAAGTTCACTCAGGCGCAACTGCCGGTGGACCCGGCTGCCGAGGCTTGGTGCGACAGCTTTCTGGCCTCGAGCGGGACACGGCCGGTGGCGCTGATCAATCCCGGCGCGGGGTGGGGCGCAAAGCGCTGGCCGGTGGAACGCTATGCCAAGGTTGCGCGCGGCCTGATGGAGCGCGGTTTCCGCATCCTGGTAAACGCTGGGCCGAGCGAAGAGCCGATGGCCGACGTGATTGTGAAGGAAACATCGGGCGCGGCCATTCCGCTGGCCACTTCGCTCGACCAGCTCATTGCCATCAGCCGGCGCATTGCGTTGTGCGTGGCAGGCGATACCGGGCCGCTGCACCTGGCCTGCGCCCTGGGCCGGCCGGTTGTGGGCATCTATGGACCCACCGACCCCAGCCGCAACGGGCCATATGGAACCCAGTTCAGAGTGCTGCGCAGCCCCGACAGCAAACGCGACCACACGCGCCGCGAGGAGGTTGAGGCCGGCCTGTTGAGCATTACGCCTGAAGCTGTGCTTAGGGCGGCTGCCGAGCTGGTTGCCGCCGAGCCGCTGCAACCGGAAGAAGAAGACATGCCGGAGGCGGAGGCATGACGGCCGGCGCGTCAGGCCAGACTGCCAAGCGATGGGAGCGATGGAAGCGGGTGAGCCGCCGCATCAGGGTGCCGCTGGGCTTTATTGCCGCGATTATCTATCTCTTCGAGCTGTGGCGCCGCGCTCCGCGGCCGGGCGCGATTGCCTGGAGCCTGGCGCTGGTTCTGCCGGGCCTTTGGTTGCGCGCCTACGCCGCAGGCTACGTGAAGAAAAACCGCGAGCTCACCGTCACCGGGCCCTACGCGCACACCCGCAACCCGCTTTACGTGGGCTCGACGCTGATTGCGGCGGGATTTGCCGTGGCCCTGATGAGCTGGCCCATGGCGCTGGTGCTGGCCGGTGGGTTCGCGCTTATCTATATTCCGGTCATCGCATCTGAAGAACAGTTCCTGCGCACAACTTTTGCCGGCTTCGATGACTATTGCAGGCTGGTCCCTCGGCTTATTCCGCGGCTTACCGCGGCACGGGTGGCGCGTCCACCAGAAGATGTATCGGGTGCCGGCCAGCACGATCCGGGATCGAAGCCCGGCTTTTCGCTCAAGCTCTACCTCAAGCACCGCGAGTACAATGCTGCCATAGGGGCCGCATTGCTCTACCTCAGCCTTCTGTTTCTGCGTCCGGCGTTGGCTGCCATCTTTATCCATCACTAGAGCCCGCAAGCGTTTATCGGGGCCAAACGGTCAATCTATAAGTGGTAAGGAGCCAAGCCCGACGTTGAAGAACTGCGCCGTTGCCCGAATATTGTTTTCAGCCTTTGCGCTCGTGGCTATGGCTTACGGCCAGCAACAGCCGGTTACCCTGTCGCCGCCGAGGCCGGGCTTTGCCTTTCCGCAAAAGCAAACCCTCACCTATTCCGTGGACTGGCGCGTTTTTCCAGCGGGAACCGCGGTCATCCACTTTGAGAGCGACGGCGACCGCGAGAAGCTATCGGCCACGGCCGACACCATTGGCGCCATCAACATGCTTTTCCATGTGGCCGACAAGTTTCAATCGACCTTTGACCGCGCGAAGGGCTGCACTTACGAGTTCAACAAGCAGACCGCCGAAGGCCGGCGCCAGATTAACCAGACTCTGCGCCTGGATTACGGCCAGAAGAAGTCGTACCTTGACGAGAAGAACCTGGTGACCGGGCAGACCAAGCACGTTGAGACGCCTGTGGATGGCTGCGTGACCGACCTGCTTACCGGCGTGTTTTACGCATCGTCGCAGCCGATGGAACTGGGGCATAACTTCGTGATCCCGATGGCCGACCCGCAGCGCACCGTGGCAGTGACCATGAAGGTTGAGGGGCGCGAAGAGATCAAGACCAGCCTGGGGACCTTCAAGACGTTGCGCGTGCAGCCTACTGCCGATGCGGGCGTGGTGAAGAACCGCGGCAACATCTGGATCTGGTACACAGACGACGACCGTCACCTCCCCGTGCAGATGCGCGCACGTCTCTTCTGGGGGACGATTACGTTTCGGCTGACGGGAAACGAAGAGAAGTAAGATACGGCGGAGTTAGCGGGGTTAGTTACCGGCACTTAGTCCTGGAATATTCTCCCCCTGAAATACGAAAACGCCGGGGACCGCGGTCCCCGGCGCCTCATATCTTGGTGACCTGACAGGTCGATCAAATGCCGTCCTCCGGCTGGGCTTGTAATGGACTCTTCCAGCTTGCGCCGGTTGCGCTCATCACTCGCCTGTACTGGCGACCTGCGTCGGGCTTGCGCCTTTCGCCGCCTCTCCAGCCGCGCCGTCTGCAATCCCTGCGGCTTTTGGCCGCCCTTCATGCATTCGACTCGCCGCCGATATAACTCTCGGGCTTGCGCCTTCCTGTTATATCCTCCAGTCTTCCTGCCCGGATAATACCTACAGCTTGCGCTCCAAGTTACTCCGGTCAGTTATAGCCAGCGCTTCAGCTTCGGGCTTGCGCCTTCCGCTGCGCTCTCTGGCCGTGCTTCCAACGGGCTTTCGGCTTGCGCCGTCTTCCCGCCTTCCGCGCGGACTGGCGATCAGCTTCAACTCTCATCGCGTGCCGCACACCTAGCTCGCCCGCAATGTAACTCGTGGCTTGCGCCGCAGGTTACATGCTTGTGGCAGCGCCGACGACCGAACCCCTGGCTTGCGCCCGTTGTTCATCCTTCGGCTAAGCTGGCGACCAGTTCCCGGCTCTCGGTGGCTGCCGCATCTCCGGCTTGCGCCGGTTGCCTGCTGCCCTCTACTTCCGTTCCCTGAGTCCTTCAGTCGGGTCTTGGTTG
>JBEKCW010000470.1:0-4139 GCA_050014675.1 Occallatibacter sp.
ATCAAGGGCGACGTGACCGGATCGGGTGAAGTGCTGGCCGACTCGCTGACGCGCATGTCGACTGAGAAGGTGCGCATCAAGGTCATCCACTCGGGCGTCGGGTCAATTACCGAGAGCGATGTGCTGCTGGCGACGGCGTCGAACACCATCATCATCGGCTTCAACGTTCGGCCCGAACGCAAGGCAGCCGAACTGGCGCAACAGGAGAATGTGGAGATCCGGCTGCACTCGATCATCTATGAGTTGCAGGACGAGATTCGACTGGCCATGCTGGGACTGCTCGATCCGACCTTCAAAGAGAGCTACCTGGGCAAGGCCGAAGTGCTCACCGTGTTCAGGATTCCGAAGGTTGGCACCATCGCGGGCTGCCGCGTGCAGGACGGCGTAATCCGCCGCGATGCCGAGGTGCGCGTGATGCGTGGCACCGAGCAGGTATTTAAAGGCAAGATCGGATCGCTCAAGCGCTTCAAAGACGATGCCCGCGAGGTGACCAACGGCATGGAGTGCGGCATCGGCCTCGGCAACTTCAACGACCTAAAGGAAGGCGACTCGATTGAAGCTTTCTCGACGGAGAAGATGGCGGCGGATCTGGGAGCTTTGACGAGCGCGAAAGCGTAACTCGGAAACATAAGCCAGAAATACGGCCCGCTTCTCATTTGAGAAGCGGGCCGGTTTTGTTTGATCGGCCTCAAGTTCCTCCAAAATTCCGCTGGAACCTGTAAGAAAGTCTTCCGACCGCCGACTACCTTAGACAGAAGAGAAACTACAACGATGGCGACAGCGGACGATTTATATCGAGAAGCAATCGCAGCACACGGACCCGCGCTTGGCCGTCTTGCCGGCGGCTACGAATTCGACCCCGAAGACCGGCGCGATTTGCTGCAGGAGATTCACCTGGCCCTGTGGCGCAGTTTTGCGGGTTTCGACGGCCGTTGCTCTCTGCGTACCTGGGTCTATCGCGTAGCTCATAACGCGGCCACTTCTCATGTGATTCGGAGCCGCAGGAGAAAGTCGAAGACGCTGGTCAGCCTCGAGGAGATTGAAGAACAGGGCGGCATTGCGAACCGCGACGATGGGGATCGTTCCCTTGAGCAATCACAGCTACTCGACAGGCTTCATGCGCTGATTCAGCGCCTCAACCCTCTCGACCGCCAGCTGATTCTTCTCTATCTGGAAGGGATGGATGCCGCTTCAATCGCAGAGGTGACCGGCATCTCATCAGGCTACGTAGCGACCAAGATTCACCGTATCAAGACCATTCTTGCCGGCCATTTTCGCAATGGAGGAAGCCATGACAAACCTTAACTCTCCCACCGATATTCGCGGCCTGTGGCAGAGCCAGCCCGTCACACCGTTTGAGATGACAGCCGAGCAACGGGGCCTGGCGATGAAAAGGCAGTACAGGTATTTCAGAATCTGGCGCTACCCCCTCATCGCCGCCGTCCTTCTGGTTACATGCGTCTTCATGGCGATCCTGTTCTTTGGCCATGGAAACATCTTTGGACAAGTTGGCTTCTGCCTTCTTGTGCCCGTCGCAGTCTATGCCGTTCTTCGCGAACGGCGATACGCGCTCGACAGGAAGGCATCGTTTGCCAAGGCTGAAGCGCTGGGCAATACCGGCTCGCTCGAGTTTTATCGCGCCGAGCTTGTACGGCAGCTTGAACACTATCGCGGCACCTGGTGGGCAAGCGTTGCCGGGGTGCCCGCTTTTATCCTCATGGAGATCGGGCTGCACCCTGACACGCCCGTCAATCTTCTCCCGCGATCGACCTGGATATCCCTGGGTGCTTTTATTGTTCTTTATGCTGGAATGCTTACTCTGAATGGGCTTGATGTTTCAAGCGAGGCGCGGCGATGCCGGGCAAAGATAGCAGCGCTCGACGCGCTCAGCAAGGCTCCCGAGTAAGCTGCTCACGACCGAGCCCGAAAGATTTCTGAACACCTGGTCCCGCGCCGCCGTCTTAGCCTATGTACGGAGACTCATATCCTTTGCGTCGGGCGGGCGTTTCATGACCGGATTAGGAATTTACGTGCGAGATTTGAAAGCGTGCAAGGTGCCGTTTTCTTGAGAAAAACGGCACTTGAGAGCATCAACCCTCGTACACCAATTCCTAATCCGGTATCGCCAACTGCCTTGCGTAATTCAGCCAGCGCCGAAACGGAGCGTGCGGGCCTTGACCAGCGGCGATGAAGCGGAGTTCGCGGAGCTGGTCGAGCGCCAATCGCGCTTTGTATTTCGCGTGGCGTACGCTGTGCTGCTCAATCGCGCCGATGCCGAGGATGCCGTTCAGGAGACGTTCTTGAAGCTCTATCGCAATGGCGGCTGGCGCAATGTGGAGAACGAACGCGCGTTTCTGGCGCGCGTGGCGTGGCGGGTTGCGGTCGATCGCCGGCCGCGGCAGCCGCAGGCGCTGAGCCTCGATTGCGGCCCGGAGCGCGAACTTACGGGCGATGCGCCGTCGCCCGATCCCAGCCCCGAACAGGCATTGCTCGTCTCCGACCAGCACGCACGCATTCATGCGATGATCGACGCGCTTCCCGAGGAGCTTCGGCTGCCGCTGGCTCTCTCTGCCGCAGATGAGCTCAACTCCCGCGAGATTGGCCGCGTACTCGACATTCCTGAAGGCACCGTGCGCACGCGTTTGCAGCGGGCTCGCGAGCTGCTTCGCCGCAAACTCGACGCTGCCGCTGGTTCGCATCTTCGCAATCCGCAAGCCGGCGATCCGCGCGTAAAGGAGCCTCCGTATGCCTGAGCACGACAACTCTCGCTTAGAGCCCGGCGTCGAGAAGGCCGGTACCGATTTCGACCTCCTGCTGCGCTCGTCGCTTGAGACCTATGCCGATCCGGGGTTGGAATCCGGCCTTGCGGAACGCGTTCTGGCCCGCATTGCTGTTGAAGACGCGCGCAGGCGCACGCACCGCATGACTCGCTGGGCGATTGCGCTGCCGGTCGCGGCTTGTTTGATTATTGCGATTGTGCTGTTGGCTTCAAAGCCGCTGCATCGCTCTGCGGAACGCACCAACCAGGCGAGCGTGACGCAGGCAAGGTCCAGCGATGCTGTCCCGAGTGAGACGGTTGCGAGCTCGCATTCGATTGCGGAGCGACATGGCAATGTTTCGCGGCCGGTGCGGCATTTGTCGCGGGTCGCAGACACAGCCACAGCCGCGCGCCTGCCCAAGCTCGATGTGTTCCCGACTCCGCAGCCGCTCACTCCAGCGGAGCAGGCGCTCGTTGCCTATGTTGCACATGTTCCGCAAGCGGAGCGCAAATCTCTCATTGAGGACGAGCGGCGCATTGACGCACCGCTCGCGATTGAAGCCCTCGAAATCAAGCCACTCGAACTGCCCGAACCTGAAGGGAATTAAGGAGAATTTCATGCACAAGACCACGATTGTTTGCCTTCTTCTGCTCGTAACCGCGGGGTTCGGGCACAAAATGATTGCCCAGGATCAGCCCAGCAACCAGCAACCAAGTGCGCACGAATCGGCGCCACTTGAGCACTTCTATCACCTCGACTTTGTCGTCGAAGATCTCAATCCAGAGGGGAAAGTCATCAACAGCCGCAGCTATTCCACGACGGTCTCAACCGGTTCACACGGTACCGTGTCCATCCGCTCCGGCACCAAGTTTCCAATCATCACTGGATCAACATCAAACGGGGATGGGAAGACAACGAATTCTCAGCCCAATATCCAATTCGAATACTTAGACATGGGCTCGAGCTTTGACGTCCACGATGCGCATGAAGTCTCGAGCCAACTCGCCTTTGACCTGACCGCGGCTGTATCCAGCGTGGCAGCGGAGGTTGACCTGGGTCTCAAGGAGCCCGTCATTCGAGCGGACAAATGGCAGGCGACCGTACTCGTTCCCATAGGTAAACAGAGCGCCGTCTTCAGTTCTGATTCCGCCGACAGCAAGGGCAGCATGCGCGTGCTGGTTACCGCTACGGCAATTCAGTAGGCGCAACTGAAAATGCGCTCCGGCTGCGCGGGCGCGATCCTTCTGGGATCGCGCCCGTAGTCTTTTCCAATTGAAGGATGAGCCTGAAGGAAGCGAAGGGTAGGCGAACCGGTTTTTGCCTTTCGTTTTTATATTCCAATCAGATTAGCAGTCTCCGTGGCGGAGGAAATGTGGGAAT
>JBEKCW010000471.1:0-4126 GCA_050014675.1 Occallatibacter sp.
AGCTTTCAGCTCTCAGTTTTGTTCGCCATATTCCGGCTGGCGAGTTTCCGGGGAAAATTTCAAACTCCGCTGCCAGCACATCCGAGCTGAAAGCTGATAGCTGACAGCTGCTTCACGACACTTCCAACCCCCTTAGCGTATCCCGTAATTGCTGCTCGCCTTCAAATCTGATTCCCCTCATGCTGGCCTGCAGTGCGCCGTCTACGTTTTCCTGGCGGTCGTCGATAAACAAAATCCGCTCGGGCGGGATGCCGAGAATGTCGATCGCGCGGCGATAAATCTCAATGTGCGGCTTGCGCAGGCCAACATAGCAGGAACTGAAAGCCACCTTGAAATGCTGGCGCAGGCCGAATGTGGCGAAACGATAATCGTTGGTTTCGCGGGCCTCGTTGTTCAGGCTGCCCACCATGTAGTTTTTTGATGCGGCCAGTTCTGCGAGGATTCCAAGCGCCCCATTGGGCAAAATCTTTGACTGCGACAGGATGAAGGCGAAGAACTCGTCGCGCGAGAACGGCCGTGGCTCATTGAAGACGGCCGCATCGAGATAAGCATCGCGCGTAATCTCACCTTTCTCCCACGCATCCATCACCGCGGCATGGCGCGCCTCAAGCGATGCAAGATCGAGACCGAAATTTTTGGCGGCAGCCGCGCGCTCGCCATGGTCCCAGCCGTTGGTCAGCAGGACCCCGCCCACATCGAAGAGGATTGCATCGAAAGGAAGCATGAGAGCGAGTCAGCGAGTCAGCATGTCAGCAAGTTAGCAAGTCAGCGAGTCAGCGAGTCAGTGGATTGACCGAGGAGAAGTCCAAGTCTGCTGCAAGATACAATCAGAAACTGGTTGCGTTTCGTTTTGATGAACACGGCCCAGGGAAGTTGAGGAGCGAGTTACGCGGGACTGTTGGAGCCGTCGCCGCAACGATACTTGGCTTCAATGGCCATCACTTTGTCGTAGCGCCGGGTAAAGCGCGGCTCGTTTGAAATGAACTTGGCGGCGATAAAGGCGTTCACCACTTCGAAGGCCAGCGCCGAGCCGATGATGCGCGCGCCGAGAACGACCACGTTCATGTCGTCGTGCTCCACGCCCTGGTGGCCGGAGTAGGTGTCATGGCACATGCCGGCGCGAATGCCGGGAATTTTGTTGGCCGCGACGCAGACGCCCACGCCCGAACCGCAAATGAGCACCCCGCGTTTGGCCACGCCCTTGTTGATGGCGTCGCCCACCTTTTCGGCAAAGTCGGGATAGTCGTCGAGCGGGTCCACTTCATACGCGCCCAGGTCGACCATCTCGTGCCCGGCCTTGGTGAGATACTCGCGAACCTCCTCTTTGAGAGGAAAGCCTGCGTGATCGGATGCGATTACGAGTTTCATGGTGCTCCTTCCTGATTAGCGAGTCAGCGAGTCAGCAAGTCAGCAAGTCAGCCCTCGTCAAGAGTATGAAGCAGGCCGTTCAGCATTCGTGCGATCTCTTCGCTAGTTTCCATCAGATCATTCACATCTTTTTGTTCAATCAGATTCCGACTTCCCGCGATCTCCATTTGAGTTTGCAATTCGAAAAGCGAACCACGAGCAGTAGCCAGAAACTGTCTGAAATGACCGTCGTTCAGCCTTCCATGCCCTTCAGCAATGTTACTTGGAATTGAAACTGCGGCTCTTCTCATCTGAGACTGCAGTCCGAACATCTCGGTCTTCGGAAACGCATCTGTGACACTGTAGATGCGCTTCGCCAGTTCCATTGCTTTTTGCCGTACCAGCAAATCCCGATAGTGGCGCGTTCTTGAACCGTTCTTGACTCCATTGCCTTGCTTCATAGCCCAAACTTACACTTTCCTGCTGACTTGCTGGCTCGCAGACCTGCTGACTTGCCGACTCGCTGACTTGCCGACTTGCTATTTCACTAAGGTCTTCGCGTGCGCTGCCACATTCTCTGCGCTGAAGCCTAGTTTCTCCATCACGATTGGTCCCGGCGCCGACGCGCCGAAGCGCTCGAGGCCGATTACATCACCGCCGGAGCCAACATATTTCCACCAACCGAGCGGCGCTCCCGCTTCAACTGCCAGCTTGGGTACGCCCGCAGGCAGCACGCCAGCCTTGTACTCGGCCGATTGCTCGTCGAAGATCTTCGTGCTCGGCATGGAGACCACGCGTGTCGCAATCCCTTCGGCATCGAGCAGTTTCTTTGCGTCCATGCAGGTCGACACTTCAGAGCCTGTGCCGATCAGGATCACCTTGGGGTCTGCTACGTCGGTCAATACGTAAGCACCCTTGCTCACTCCGCCCAGTACATCCACTTTGGATGCGTCAATCACGGGAAGGTTCTGGCGGCTGAGCGCGAAAAAGCTCGGTCCGGTGCGCTCCAGGGCGATGCGCCAGCAGGCCGACGTTTCATTGGCATCCGCAGGCCTGAAGTCGATCAGCCCCGGCATGGCGCGCAGCATGGTCAGCTGTTCGATGGGTTGATGGGTGGGCCCATCTTCGCCCAGGCCGATGGAGTCGTGCGTAAACACGAAGAGCGAGTGAATCTGCATGAGCGCGGCCAGCCTGATTGCCGGCTTGCAGTAGTCGGAAAAGCAGAAAAATGTTGACCCGAACGGCACCAGGCCGCCGTGCGCGGCCATGCCGTTGACCGCGGCGCACATGCCGAATTCGCGCACGCCGAAGAACACGTTGCGGCCGGCTGGGTCCACGTGGAAATTTGCGCCCGGCTTGAAGATGGTTTTGGTGGAACTGGTGAGGTCGGCAGCGCCGCCAAACAGTTCGGGCACCGCCTCGGCTATCTTGTTCATTACTTCGCCGCCGGCGTTGCGCGTGGCAACCGGCTTGTCGGCCGGGTAGGTGGGGATGGCCTTCTCCCATCCCCCTTTGCGCTTGCCCGCTTGCGTACGTTCGAACTCAGCGGCCTGCTCGGGGAACGCGGCCTTGTATCCGTCGAACAGCTTCTTCCAGTCAGCCTCAAAACCCGCGCCGCGATCGACAGCCTGACGCCAGTTCTTCAGCGCGTCATCAGGCACGTAAAAGCTCTGGTCGTCGGGGAAGCCGAAGAACTTTTTGGTCGCCGCGGTATCGGCTGCGCCCAGGGCTTCGCCGTGCACCTTGTTGGTGCCAGCCTTGGGGCTGCCGTAGCCAATCACCGTGCGCACCGCTATAAACGAGGGCTTGTATGTTTCTTTCTTCGCCACTTCAATGGCTGCCTCAATCTTTGCCAGATCGTTGCCGTCTTCAACAATCTGCACCTGCCAGTTGTAGGCGTCGAAGCGCTTCA
Organism: Occallatibacter sp.; assembly: GCA_050014675.1. Lineage (GTDB taxonomy): Bacteria > Acidobacteriota > Terriglobia > Terriglobales > Acidobacteriaceae > Telmatobacter. Next base: position 3,260 of record JBEKCW010000471.1, read on the forward strand.
AAACATCTTCGGTGTAACTCAGCTCGGTGGGTCCGTCGAGCGAGATGGAATTGTCGTCGTAGAGCACGATCAGTTTGCCCAGGCCCAGCGTGCCTGCCAGCGACGCGGACTCGTGCGAAACGCCTTCCATCAAGTCGCCGTCGCCGCACAGCACGTAGGTGAAGTGGTTCACAACCTCGTAGCCGGGCTTGTTGTAGACGGCGGCCAGGTGTTTCTCGGCAATCGCCATGCCTACCGCCATGCCGAAGCCCTGGCCAAGCGGGCCGGTGGTCACTTCAACGCCTTCGGTATCGCCGTACTCGGGATGGCCGGGAGTTTTGGAGTGCCACTGGCGAAAGCTCTTCAAATCGTCGAGCGTCACGTTGTAGCCGGAAAGAAACAGCGACCCGTAGAGCAGCGCCGAGGCGTGGCCGTTCGAAAGCACAAAGCGATCGCGGTCAGGCCACTTCCAGTTGTGCGGGTTGTGCTTCATCAGCTTGTGGTAGAGCAGGTAGGCAATGGGCGCGCAACCCAGCGGAGCGCCGGGGTGGCCGCTATTGGCTTTTTCAACGGCGTCGACAGCGAGCAGGCGGAGCGTGTCGATGGAAAGCTGGTCGAGAGAGAGCGATGCAATGCTGGAACTCATAATGGCTTTTTTGAACTCATCCTTTCGGTTGGAGCGCTATGCGCAATCAGGAAACGCAATTAAGAATGTAGCCCAATTCAGCGCGGCGTTTAGAGCCTTATGTAACAGCGTCGATCTTGACCTTCACATTGTATCCAAGCCAGGCGTTCGACTCAGGCCAGTGCATTGTCCACTCGAGCTCGCCTGAGCCGGGTTCGGGTTGAATGTCGGCGCTGAATCCGGCGCTGCCCATTCCGCGGCTG
>JBEKCW010000472.1:0-4103 GCA_050014675.1 Occallatibacter sp.
CCGGCTGGAAGGGCAGCTTCTTCGGCGTGATGCATGCCCAGGGGCGGGATGCGGTCGAGTTCTTCACCGACAAGAAGGTGATTGTGGAGCGCTGGCCGCGCGAGTGGTCGCGGAAGTTTTAGAGCTGGGACCGCACGACTTGGCGCTTTCCCGCCCTTGCGGCAAAAAACAGATACGCCGCAAGGATGGGGCATCCACATTGGTGCAACAACAATCGGCAAGAAACCATTGGAGGGATTCAGGAAGGGTGCAGGCAGCGAAGGGGAGCTTTCTATGGCGCCTCCCCTTTCGCTGGCCGACATTCAGTGTTCATCAGTGCGGTAAGATCAGGAGCCCGGTTTCCAGCAGCTTCTCCGTCAGCCGGTCCAGGGCCTTGGGAAACTTGTAGGAGATGGTACGGACGCTCATCCCCAGCAAGGTGGCTGCTTCAGCCTGGGTGTACTCCTGCAGCACAACCCGGCTCAGCATCTGTCGATCCAGCGATCCAAGCTGGTTCAGACACTTTTCGATGTCGAGAACGAAGATCACAGCGTCCTCGAAGGTGCGGACCGGGCGGCTTGAGGCCCATCCCCTGGCGATCGGATCGCCCAGGATGGAAGGAGCCCTGCCCACTTGCATCGAGGCATACAGATAGCGCCTCAGCATGCTCTCGGTGTGCTTGCGGTAAAAAGCCAGGCTGGGCGCCGGGTTGTCGGCGGGCGCCTTGACTTGAGGCTTTGGCGTGGGCGCGGGCGCCGCGCTGTCTTCGAGTGTCCTCCTGAACTCCTGCCATGCAACCTGTGCTTTGCTGGCTCCCCAAACCACCGGCAACTGGAGTGCGGCGCTCATTCCGCACCTCCTGTTGCTTCCGCTACCGCCCAAACCTGGATCAGCGGTTTGCGGGCCGGACGCCCGCGCCTTTTGCGGCTTTCCGGCGATGGAAAGTCCTTCAGCTTTGTTTCACATTCCCTGCAATACACACTCCCTAGGGTTTGGGCCCGATACCAAAGACAACCGCAACCCTCGCAAATTTTCAATTGCACGCGCAATTCCATGACGTACTCTCCGTGTTCGCGCAGTCTCCCGACGGTTTTGCTTTACCTTCTTGTTTCCGCGGGGCAGAAAGAACCGGGTACGGCTGCTCAGGATTCTTGCGCCCTGATGGGGGATAGCCGCCCGCGTTCTCTCGTTTTTTGTCATGCTCATAGCGCACAGAATCTGGAATTCCCTCGTGTCGGCCGTTCCGCGGCGCTTCTCTTCAGAGAGCGCTTTGGAGCGGGGATAGGAATGCCGGAAGGGACTTTCGTCTCTCCGGCAATTGTTCATTAACCGCTGAAGAGGGGCAGAAGTTCGTCCCGTTTCAACCTTGCGGCAATGAAACGATCCTGAAGAATTTCCCACAAGCCAACACGAGATTAAGTAAAGCCAATCTAGAAAGATGATTCTCCTGCGTCAATCTCCCTTGGCCGATTTCCGCTTATCTGCTTTTCAATCTGCATACAAGCGTCGAAAATGAAGGCCAATCAGCCCTTCTCAGTTTTCTGGAAGCAAACCGGGACCAATCGTGCCCATTGCTGGTGGTGGATTTTCCACAGATGAACATTACGCAGATGCACGAGCGACTCCGCCTGGAACTGCTGCGCAGGATACAGCGGGGCACGCTCAGCGTCTCCCTGCTGGCCCGGCAGACCGGCTTTGGGCAATCGCATCTGTCGAATTTCCTTCATAACCGGCGGCAGCTTTCACTGGAAGCGATGGACCGCATACTGGCCGCACAGCACATGGCGGCCGGCGATCTTTTGCCCGCGACGTATCAGAGCGGCACGCTGACCGGGGATGAGGAGGGCGCATCGGTCCCGATCGTCTCCCATCAGGCAGCGATGTTTGAGCCTTTTATCCGGCCTTCGGCCGTGCAGTCCATGCTGAACATCCCGACCGGTTTGCTGGAGTCCATCCGGACCCGGGTATCGAATCCCCGCCGCGCCTGGCAGCGGTTTGTTGCCGTCCGCATCCCAGCAGCCGACGCCCTGGCGATGGAGCCGCTGCTGCTGCCAGAGGCTGTCACCCTGATTGACCGGCACTATAACTCGCTGATGCCTTACCGGCCCAACCGGCCCAATCTTTACGCCGTGCGTAACGGGGCGCGCCTTACGTTGAGGTATGTTGATTTTCTGTCCAACCGGCTGGTTCTAAGGCCGCACAACATAGCCTTCCCGGTTGACCTGATCGAAGTGGACCCCGGCGAAGCGCCGAGCGACCTGATCATGGGCCGCATCTGCCTGATTCTGAACGAGCCGTGACCCCCATGGCCCCGGCCAGACAAGAAAGGTCGAAACTGAAAGAGTAGGGCCGTCTGGCGAGGAACTCGGCTTTATCTCGCTCAGCATTCGCATGATTTCGCCAAAATCGATCTCCAATGTGACCATAACGGTCAATTATGATCAGTTTTCCTCTTGCAAACTGTACCCTTTCCAAACTACTGTTCTTATCGTCGTGTTCTGCGCGGTGCGCCGCTTTGCGAAAGCTCCTTGCTTGCGGCGCCTGTGCAGCAAAGAAAGAATGCCGGTTTGGCTCGACCTTCGCTCCAGCACAATGCCGCGTTCGAAAGAAGGATGCTGATGACCGGTATTACCAGTAAAGAACAGCTCATCCGCCCTCATCCCGCCACCTGGGTGCCGACCGTCTATTTCGCCGAAGGCCTTCCGTTTTACGCCGTCAACTACATGGCTCTGTTCTTCTTTCAGGACATGGGCGTGAAAAACGCCGTGACCACGCTGGTGATCAGTTTGCTGGCCTGGCCCTGGACTCTGAAGCCGATCTGGAGTCCGATGCTGGAGATGTACAAGACCAAGAAGTTTTTTGTGGTAGCCACGGAGCTGGTGGGCGGGCTGAGCCTGGTGCTGATTGCCCTGTCCCTGAACATGCCGGGATACTTCCGCTACGCGGTCGCCATCTTTGTGGTGCTGGGCTTTTGTTCCGCCACCCACGACATTGCCGCCGACGGCATTTATATTGCCGCGCTCACCTCGAAGGAGCAGGCCGCCTATGTCGGTTGGCAGGGCGGCTTCTACAACCTGGCGCGCATATTCTCCGTGGGCGGGTTGCTGTGGCTGGTCGGCGTTCTGGGAGAAAAGTTCGCCCTGCTGCGTATCGCGACCCCTGTGGTTCACGCCTGGATGGCGATCTTTGGCGCGGTCGGGCTGATCCTGGTGGCGCTAAGCCTTTATCACGCGCACATGCTGCCCACGGGCGGAGACGAGAGGAAGTCGGAGAGTGTGCGCCAGATGGCCACGACGTTTCTGGATGTCGTTGTGAGTTTCTTCCGGAAGAAGAATATCTACCTGCTGCTGATCTTCATCTTTCTCTATCGGGCCGGCGAAGGTCAGGTCATCAAGGTTGGGCCGCTGTTCCTGCGCGCGTTGCGCACGAGCGGCGGACTGGGGCTGAGTTCCAAGGAAGTGGGCGCCATCTACGGCGTTTTTGGCAGCGCGGCGTTCATCCTGGGCAGCGTCCTGGGTGGCTACTTTACTGCCCGGCTGGGATTGAAGCGCGCATTGCCCTGGCTCATTCTGATTCTGAATTTGCCCATGATCGCTTATTGGTATTTGAGCGTGGCGCTGCCCACCAATCCCGTGTTGGTGACGACCGCGATGAGCACCGAGATGTTTGGATACGGGTTCGGATTCGTTGGGGTCATTCTGCTCATGATGCAGGAGATTGCGCCGGGAAAATACCAGACGGCCCACTACGCATTTGCCAACTCGCTGATGAATCTTGGCGTGATTTTGCCCGGAGCCGTGAGTGGATGGATCCAGACGCGCCTGGGCTACACGCATTTTTTCATCTGGGTGATTGTCGCGGCGTTGCCCGCGCTGATTCTGGCGCGCTTCATTCCTATCCGCGGAGGAGCGCAGGGGCCAACGCCGCAAATTACCGAAGCGCAAGCATAGTTCATCGCAGGAATTCATAGGGAGGGATCGCAATGTTAAGAACCGCACAGGCTGAAACATGGGACGCAACGGCTGCGGAGGGCAGCGGGGGATTGAAAGCTGTGATTCTGGCGGCCGGCAAAGAGGCCATCACAGCCGACGGCGAGCCCCTGGTGCTGCAAACACTGGGCGAGC
>JBEKCW010000473.1:0-4085 GCA_050014675.1 Occallatibacter sp.
CTGCCGCAGTTGAGAAAGTACTCGGCCATGCCCTGATTGGGGAAGTGCTGGAGCGCGGCGACAAGATCGGTCTCGGTTCCAGGCGTGCCGAGGGCCACATAGAACTGATACGCGCCGGCGATGATTGCGACATCGTGAGTGCCGATGGCAGCTACCAGCGCATCGTGGGGCCTGGTGTCTTTAGTTGATTTCATTGCCAGGCCGCTGAGCGCCTCGGCCGCGAGCCGGCGCGTGTTCTCGTTGGAATCGTGCAGCAGGGGGATGAGCGGCTCGATCGAGGCAGAGCCAAGCTGGGCGAGTTGCCGGGGCACAAGATCCCTGCCCACCGGCCCGCTCTTCATGTAGTCGATGAGCGGCGCCACGGCGCGGGGGTCGCCGAGCTGGCCAAGGGCGTCGAGCAGGGCTGTATAGGTCATGGGTCGCAACGGGCCGGGATCGTCGGCGGTCTGCGTGATTGCCGCGCCATAAGGCTGCGGAGTTCCTTTATAAGGTGTTTGAAGTAGAACGATCAACGGCGGAACTGCGCGCGGATCTTTTGTATTGGCTAGAGCGCCGATGGCTACGTTCTGGAGTCCGGGCTGATTCAGCAACCCGATCAGGGCTTCCGTTGCCGGCGAGCCGATTTTTCCCAGAGAAATCATGGCGTCGCTGGCGACGGCGGGGACGTTGGCCCTGGCCGCCGCGGCCAGAGCGGGGACGGCGCGCGGGTCGTGCAAATCGCCGAGCTGCTCGGCTGCGGTGACTGCCATCTGCGTGTCGGTGCTAGGGAGCGATTCGACCAGGAGCGCGAAAGCTCGAGGGTCCTGCACCCTGCCTAGCAGCGCCATTGCCTGATGCGGATCGACTTTCGGATTCTTGCCTTGCGCAAAGCTGAGCATGGCGTCGATGGCCTTGGGATCGCGCGATGATGCCAACGTTTGTACGGCGCTCCAACTCACGCTGGAGTCGCGGTCTTGCGCAAGCGCGATGAGCGCCTGTGCGACTTGCGGATCGCTGACCTGGGCGGGCGAGAGATAAACGGCGGCTGCATTTCTGACGCTGGGGTCGGGGTCTTGCAGGGCGGCGATTGCAATGGGAATGCTTTCAGTTGGCGGCAGGTCGCCACTTGCGCGCAGGGCCATGGCGCGCGTTGCGGGATCGGGGTCTTTGAGAGCGGCCCGCAGAGCGTCGAGAAAATTGGGGGCCTGCGCAGTCTGGAGGGCGAGGAGCGCAAGTTGCCGCACTGCCACGTCAGGGTCGTTGAGAGCCGCGGTGAGGACCGGGAAGACGCGCGGATCGTGTGTGAGCATCAACGCCTCAATCGCGCTGCTGCGCACGGCTGGGTCGTCGCTTTTGGCGGCTGCAAGCAGCGGCTCAACCACGGCCGGGCCGAAATCAAGCAGGGGCATGGACGAGGCGGGAACCATGGATAGCCTGGCGACCAGGGGCGCAATGGCGCGGGGGGCGTGGATTTTGCCGAGAGCCATTGCCGCCGACGTGCTGACGCCCTCGTCGGGATCGTTGAGCAAAGCGATGAGCGGTTCGACTGCGTGGCTGGACTTGAGAGCTCCAAGCCCCGCGGCTGCGTAGGCTCGCGTCTGGGAATCGGGATCGCCCAACGCCGCGATCAGCGCTTCGGTTGCGCGGGGATCGGCGAACTTGGCGAGTGCGTCTGCGGCGTAGCGGCGAAGTTCGGCGTTCGGGCTCTTTAGCCGGGCTATTTGAAGGGTGACATTGTCCGTGGGCGATTGCGCGTAGGCCGCAACGGAAAATGCAATCCCTAAAAGAACCGTAAGGGAGTAATAAAACCCGGTGTGCGCCACGTTTCGGAAGCGGATGAAACGCAAGGGGTTCATACAAGGGGAGATTACCACTGGTTACTCGCGGAAAGTGCGAATTTTCCGGTTTTTATGGCCCGTCGTTCAAGCAAGAGTATGCTGATTTCACTAGACCGGACCAGAAAAATGCGTGAGTAATTCAAAGGCGTGCAAGAGTTCAGTTTGCTTCCACCCCAGCAAGTAAAAATCACTTGCCGTGGGCGCTGGAAGATGAAAACGGAACCTGGCAGCATTGACTCGCGCTGGGCGATTTCCTGATCCGGTATATCCGCTACAAGGGAGAGCGGTCTGTATGGACTTAATGAGTCTTGCCATGAAGTATGGCTGGATACTGGTGGTTTTTATCCTCGTCATCCTTCTACATAAGGTGCTGCTGCGGTATCTGTTCGGGACGGTAATTGTTTCGAAAGATCAGATCGGCATTGTGAACAAGAAGTGGGTGATCTTTGGGCGCAATCGCACGCTGCCCGACGGCGCGATCGTGGCGTTGAACGGAGAGGCCGGCCTGCAAGCCGATACTCTTGCCCCCGGAATCCACTTTGGACTGTGGGCGTGGCAGTACGCAGTATCGCTGGCGCCGTTTACCACTATCGACAAAAGCCAGATCGGCATTGTGGAGGCGCGCGACGGAAAGCCGCTCTCGAGCGGGCGCGTGCTGGCCAAGGCGGTGGGCTGCAACTCGTTCCAGGACACGCGGCAGTTTATTACAAGCGGCGGCGAGCGCGGGCCGCAGATCTGTGTGATTCCGCCGGGAACTTACCGCATCAACACGGCCATGTTTACGGTGCTGCCGGCCGAAGTGCTGGAGATTCCCGACAACTCGGTGGGCATTGTGACCACCAAGGACGGAACTCCGTTGCCGACCGGCGAGATTGCCGGCAAGGAGACCGCCGGGCACAACATGTTTCAGGATGGCGAAGTTTTTATCAAGAACGGCGGGTACAAGGGATTGCAGGAGCAGGTGATCCTGGCGGGGCGGTACTTTATCAATCCGCGGTTTGCGACGGTTGAGATTAAGCCGATGACCGAGGTGCCGATTGCCAACGTAGGCGTGGTGATTGCGTATGTGGGCGAAGTGGGAGTGGACCAGAGCGGCGACGCGTTCAAGCATGGCAACCTGGTGAAGAAGGGCCAGAAGGGTGTGTGGGTTGAGCCGCTCGATCCGGGCAAATACGCCATCAACTCTTACACGCATAAGGTTGAGGTAGTGCCTACTGCGAACATTGTTCTGAACTGGGCCACGGGTAAGAGCGAGGCGCACAAACTGGATGAGCGGCTGTCGACGATCACGGTGCGCTCGAGCGATGGTTTCACGTTCAACCTGGACGTGAGCCAGATAATCCATATACCGCGGAACGACGCGCCCAAGGTGATTGCGCGCTTTGGCACTATGGCCAACCTGGTGACGCAGGTGCTGGAGCCGACTATCGGCAACTACTTCCGCAACGCGGCGCAGACCTCGGACGTGATCGAGTTTCTGAAGAAGCGCAGCGAGCGCCAGGCCGAGGCCAAGCTGGCAATTTCAGCAGCGCTGGTGGAGTACAACGTGAATGCTATCGATACGCTGATTGGCGACATTACTCCGCCTGAAGCGCTGATGAAGACGCTCACCGACCGCAAGATCGCCGAGCAGGAACAGGTGACCTACAAGACGCAGCAGCTTGCCGAAGAGACGCGCAAGGATCTGCAACAGGCCAAGGCGATGGCCGATACGCAGGCTCGCGTGGTAGATGCGGAGCGGAGTGTTTCGATCGCCGATTTCGCCGCGCAGTCTGTGGTGAAGCAGGCGCAGGGCGCAGGGCAGTCGAAGACGATTACCGCCGAGGCTGACGCACGCGTGAAGACGATTAACGCGGATGCCGATGCGCGCGTGAAGACCGTGAACGCCGATGCGGACGCCAAAGTGGTGATCATGGTGGGCAACGCCGACGCTGAGAAGGCGCGCGCCGTTGGTACCGCAGAGGCTGACGTAATCAAGATGAAGATTGCGTCGATGGAGTCGGGCAACTACGCGGCGGTGCAGATAGCACAGGCACTGGCGACCAACCACATCAAGCTGGTTCCGGATATCCAGGCCGGCGGGAGTGGCGCGGATTCGGGGAGCCTGATTAACGTGTTGATCGCCAAGATGCTGCAGGCGCCCAACGGGAACGGCGCTGTGAACGGGAATGGAACGGCCACGCATACCAACGGCGAGCAGAAATAGCTAAAAAGAAGCTGGACGGGATTTGCCGATGATTGGCCTTTGTGGTCTCCCACCCATCGAGC
>JBEKCW010000474.1:0-4067 GCA_050014675.1 Occallatibacter sp.
GTCTCCTGCGGCTTCGGCGAGAGCGGCCGAGGCCCCAGCGAGGAGAATGTGGCGGGCGTATGGCAGAAAGATGAGCGGCGCGGCGCAGATGGCGGAGACCGAAATGTTGGCGAGGATCTGCATGGCGCCTCGGCCGTGGCGGCGTTCAGCGGTTCCTAAGCGCTCCTTTTTCCGGCGTCCGATGCGGGTGGTAATCACGGTTAGCAGGAAGACAGACACAACTGGTAGCAGAGCAGCGGGACCGGCGGCCAGGCAGAGAGTAACTGTGAGAATGATTCCGGTGAGCGCGGCAGTAATGGTAACGGCGCGCATGGCCCATGCAATGAAGGCTAAGGCCACAGTTAAGCCTATGGCGGGGAACATCTGAGGGATGGCGCTCTGCCAGCTCTGGAAAAAAGTCATGCCCAACGTATCGTACTCCGTATTTGCCCTCAGCGGGACCGTTCAGAGTTGGATGCGGGTGAGCAGCCGCGAGTGGGGCAGAGCTGCCGGCAGGTGCATATCGATTTCGCGGCGCTGGCCAGCCGGCGTCTCCTGGTGCTGCGTCTCCTGGTGCTGGCAGCAGCGCGGACGTAAGAACGCATCCTAGCTGGTTCGCGAACCCCTGGGGCTTTCAGGGTTTCGCAATGAACGCTGGGAGGCGGCGGATGGCGGCAACGGTGTGGTCAGGTTATTTGACGTTTGGCTTGATTTCATTGCCGGTGCGTCTCTACAGCGGAGCGCGCGGCAGCCGCATCTCGTTCCACATGCTGCATAAGCCGGACCTTTCGAGGGTGAAACAGCAGCTCTGGTGTCCGGTGGAGGAGCGAGTAGTGGAGCGCAATGAGATCGTGAAAGGCTACGAGTTCCGGCGCGGAGAGTATGTGGTGGTGGAGCCTCAGGAGTTAAAGGCGATTGAGCCGAAGACTGCCAAGGCGATGGAGATTGTGCAGTTCGTGAAGGCCGAGGAGGTCGATCCGATCTACTTTGAGTCAAGCTACTATGTTGCCGCCGAGGATGCGGGCAAGCGACCCTATGCATTGCTGGCACAGGCGATGCGCGAGAGCGGATACATGGCGCTGGCGCAGTTGACGATGCACAATCGCGAGTACACGGTATTCCTGCGACCCTTCAAGGACGGGCTTGCACTGCACACAATGTATTACGCCGACGAGGTGCGCTCCATGGAACACTTTGGCAGTGCGGCAGTGGAAGTGAAAGAAACCGAGCTCAAGGTGGCCCACCAGTTGATTGAGGCGCTGGCAGATAAGTTTGACCCTGAGCGCTTCCATGATAGCTACGAGGAGAACCTGCGCAAACTGATCGACGCGCGGCTGGAGGGCAAGCAGGTGACAGCCATAGAGCGCCCCGCAAAGCTGGCACCGGTGGTGGACCTGATGGACGCGCTGCGGCAGAGCCTGGCGCGAATGGATGAGAAAAAGGCGGGCGCGACCGATGCGCAAACGACCGACCGCGCGGCCAGCGCTACTCCGCGGAAGCAACCCGTTGGAGTTGTGAAGAAGCCGCCCGAGCGGGCGCGGGCGAAGCGCAAACACGCGGCGTAAAAATTATAGTTAGAGACAGTATGTCTTGCGTTTGATTGGTGTGTGTGATGACGCAGTGCGCCCCGCCGCAGCCGGTAAACGATATCGGTTCTTGCGCGTGCGAAACGTGAGCGAGAAGACATTGGCCGCGATGCACTCGATTCCTTTACAATAGCTGCTATCAGAACAGAGCAGATGAAATTGCGTCGGCAGCCCGGAGTGCGAATGAACGTCATATGGAAGGCCGCGTGCGCGGCTGCCCTAATAACAGCAACTGTGATCGAAATTGGATGCGGCGATGTCTATCGCCCGATTGCCACTCCGGCGCCGACTGTGACCGGCAATCCATCGGGTGCAGAAACCGAAGCCGTGTTGTCGTGCTGCATGAGCCCGACCAGTCCCAACGCCGGAAGCCCGCTGCCGAGCAGTATTCTTACCGGCGTCGATGTGAGCGGCGACACCAACGCAGGCAACAAGGTGCTGAACAATATAGTTGGCCCCACGGTTGGGCCGGTTACGTCCACCTCGGTCACGCTTGCTCCGATTACTCCCGCATTGAATCCGATCGCTTTTGATTACAGCCGCACTTCAGTCTTCACCGCCAACACCTCGACGGATTCAGTAACGCAATCACTGCTGAACAGCTCGACATCTGGGTTTGCGGCCAGCACGTCGACCATCGCCCTGGAGCCAGGCTCGGCGCCCATCGCGATGACCTTCCAGTACTACGGCACCCCTTACACGCAGGACTACGTGGTGAACTCGGGACCAGGTTCAAGTTGTCCTGCGGGGACAGGCTCACTGGGAGCGATTCTGCAATCGACGCTGTTGCTCAAGGCGACCGTCTGTATCGGAAGCAGTACCGTTTCGTCGAACCCGGTATTTGCGTGGATATATAGAGACCAGAGCAAAGTGTTCGTGCTCGACAATCAGGCGACCACTGCAGGAAATGCTTACGTGGTCAGCGCCAGCAAATACGAAGTTACGAACGTTCTGAAGGTCGGATTGAATCCAATCAAAGCCGCACAGAGCAACGACGGTCAATACGTTTACGTGCTCAACAGCGGCGACAACTCCATCTCGATCATTGACGGCCAGGCAGAGGTGGTGAATCCGGTGACAGGCGCGGCGGTTTCGACCAATAACCCGCTGACCTCTTCGCCGCCAATCGACATTGCGCAGGATGAGAATTTTAACGATGCCACGGCGAACACGCAGGTCAACCATATCTGGATACTCCATGCCGATGGCACTGTCAGCGTGTGGGATGGGACCGTTCCGGGGACGCTGACCTGGATCACTTCGTTGTCGACGATCACAGCCAGCCAGGCTGCGCTTACTCCTGCTGTGTATCCAACCAACATCGCGCTGATGCGCGACGGCACCCAGGCCTACGTGGGATTGGGTAACACGGATCAGATTGTGGCGATTGACACCAGCAAGCTGGCCGTCGCCGGTACAAGCACGTTGGGTGCGAACCCCTGCCCAGCAGGTGTGACCTGCTCACCGATCCCGGCGACGACACCGATCACGGTGGGCGTGCATCGAAACGTGACGCAAACCATCGGCACCAATACGGTGACACTGGAGATTACAACGCCGGTGGTAAGCCAGATTGCGGTTTCGCGCGGTGGTACCTCGGCTGATCTGTCCAAAGCATACGCCAACACCACGACGACCACGACTTATTACTACTACGACGCAAATGGAAATCCGGCGAGCGCGCCCGCAGCGCCATCAACATGTCAGGTAACAGGTGCAAACAGCATAACCTGCCCCAACTTGTACAATGGCACCGCTGTGGTGACGGCAGCGTCCAACGGAACGACCCCGATCAATACCTACGTGACGACGATTCTCTCGCCTTCGGTTGTGACATATTGCGTGACGGGCAATCCCGCGACGGGTGAGTATGATGGGCAGAAGAATTGTCCGGCCATGATTCCAAACGTGGTGCTGGGCCGCAGCTAGGCGCGTTGCCTGGTAGCTTTGGTCATAACATCTAAGGGCGAACCCTCTGCGGGTTCGCCCTTGTTCTTTTGTGAATTCCACATCGATCGAGTACGGCCCGAACTCGGACCAGATGCTCCTATGACGGGCTTTGGTCGGCGCGGCGGCGGCGATTGTACCGCAGAGCGACGTTCATAAAGACGCTACCGACGGGTGAGGAAAAGTCCATTACCAGGGCCTCCATATCTTCCGACCCGCGAAAGCCGGTGGCGGCCGGGTGGTCGATAGGGGGATGAACCTTGAAGCGGAATCCGGCGTCGTTGAGTGTGGTGACGGCGTTGCCGATGACAAGGTTCGCAAGCTCGGCGACAGTTTCGCGCAGGATCTGCGAATCGGGCTCTAACTCGGAGCCAGCCAAAGTGTTGGCCACCTTCATCGCGGTCTGATCCTCAACGTCGAAGATGACCCGCCCTTCGATGTCGCCGCTGATCTCGACCAGCGCGGCCGTTGCGTGGCGCTGATAAGGCTCCTCGTTCATGGAAATATCGGAAACGGCAACGGAGCAAGCCAGAGTCTCGGAGAGCACCGCGTCGG
>JBEKCW010000475.1:0-4061 GCA_050014675.1 Occallatibacter sp.
TGGTCCGCTGGATATACCGTTCCTGGTCAGCCTCCAGGTGGAGTAAAGGTGGGTAGGTTGGGCGGTGAGACTCGCCCACGGCGCCAATAGAGATAGAGCGGGACCCCCAGAAGAGCCAAACCGAGCCCGGCCAGCGATTCCGTTGGACGGGCCAGCAGCGTGGAGACCACGAAAGCAGATGCAACGACAAGATAGGCAAGAGGCAGCCAGGGATAACCCGCGCAGCGATAGGGGCGTGGCCGATCGGGCTGGCTGCGGCGCAAGATGAATACAGCGCCGACAGTGAGCAGGTAAGAGAGTGTCATCATAAAAATAAAGCAGGTGTACAGCTGCTCGTATCGGCCGCTCATGATCAGCACAATCACCCACGCACATTGGGCAATGAGGCTGGTGGTAGGTGTTCTCCAAATTGGATGCACGCGCCTCATGGCGTGGAAGAACGCTCCGTCGCGGGCCATCGAATAGTAGATGCGCGCACCGCCCAGCACCGCCACAGAGCCGGCGCCGAAGCAGACGAGGGCAACGAAGAAAGACACTAGGCGGGCCACACTCTGTGAAAACAGGGCGCTCATTGCGGCACTGGTAAGGGTTGTTTCCTGGGCTAACTGTGCAGGCGCCAGCGCATAAAGAAACAACGTGTTCGCCACCAGGTAGGCGACAATGATGAGCCCGATGCCAATCATTAGCGCCCGGGGCAGGTTCCGGTCGGGATTTTTAATCTCTCCGCCGGCCCAGGAAACGAATTCCCAACCATCGAAACACCAGAACAGGGCGATCATGGCCACGCCGATGCCCTGCAACGAGATTCCTGCAAGCCTGTTTCCCGGCGCAGGCACAAAGTGGGACCAGGAGCCGTGGCCAAAAAGAAAGCCGGCCGCGGAGATGCCGATGACGACGCTGAGAAAAGCCACAGCCACCACGTTCTGCAGCCGTGCGGCCAGCCGAACGCTGCGCAGGTTGACGGCGGTGAGAACAACCACGGCGGCAATCGCAGTCAGCGAGCTTTGCGTGAATTTCCAATGGATGCCAAGGGCAGTGTGGGCATAGAGGACGTGTTCCGCTGCGAGGGAAGGAAATGCGCGTCCAAGGAAGAGAGCGAAACTGACAGCCATGGCAGCCAGCCCGCCGCTGTTGCCCGCGGTGAAGAGCATCCACCCGTAAAGGAACGCAGCGAACGAACCATAGGCCTCGCGAATAAAAACATATTGCCCGCCTGCTTCCGGATACATGCCGCCCAGCTCCGCACACGCCAGGCCCGCCATCAGGGTCACTCCACCTGCGAAAACCCAAAGCGACAACGCAAACATGGGATTGGGAACGGCCTGCAGCACAGTGGCCGGAATAATAAAAATTGAGGCGCCGATGGTGCCGCCCACCACCAGCATTGCCGCGTCGAAGAGGTTGAGCTGACGGACCAGCCTGGCGGTCTTCTTTTGCTCTGGCGGCTCAATTCTCATTTGCAGACGGCTGCCTCACAGGCGCTCTGTGCGCGGTTAAACTGTTCGGTACTATTGATCGGGAGTCGATCAATGAGTAGGGACCTGGGCCTGGGTTGCGGCCTTTTTCAAAAGAAGATAGAAGAATTGAAGGCCGTCATAGAAGGCAGACTGGCGGATGCGCTCGTCGTTGCCGTGCGCTCGCACATCGTCTTCGTCGATGCCCACGGCGGCGATGCCATAGGTGGGCAGGCCCTGGGCAATGGTGTAGATGGAATCGGATGCGCCCGTTTCCATTTCTCCCACGACGGGGATCCCCGGATATAGGCTGGCGGTCAATTCATTGAGCGTGGCAATGACCGCGGGAAGCGGTGGCGGGGGAAGCGGCGCCGCGCGATCCGGGGCGTCGCCGCACTTGCCCTGGAACGAACAGTACTGAATTTGAATGCGGCCATCGTTCATGGCCTCGACGAGATGTTTCTCAATCTCCGCGGGAGAGTGACCCGGAAGAATGCGGCAGTTGATATTCGCCGTCGCCTTTGGCGGCAGCGCATTGTTTGCCTGTCCTGACTCAAAACGAGTTGGCACACAGGTGGCTCGCAGCAATGCGTTGAAATAGCTGGAGTGAGCGGCCAACGCGCCAAGCGCCTGCTTGTCCTGTGGCGCGGCAATGACCGCCGCTACCAGCTTCTGCGTGGGGATGTCGTATGTGGCGCCGACCTGCCGAAAGTACCCCAGCGTGATTGGATTCAACTCAAGCGGAAAGGGGTCAGCTTCCAACCGCGCCAGTCCGTCGGCGATCCGCTGCAGAGGGTTGCCGGGATGGGGCAGCGAGCTGTGGCCTCCGGCGTCAACCGCACTCAGGCCGAAGTCGGCATATGCCTTCTCCGCCACTTCATAACCCAGGCTGCGCGGCTGCCCGTTCTCGAGATCCAGGTCTCCGGCGTCGAGGTTGATGGCGAACAAAACATTCCGAAACAGGTCCGGTCGATGTTCCAGCAGCCACGCCATGCCGTCTTCCGGGCCCACCTCTTCATCCGCAGTCAGAAGAAGCAACAGGTTGACCGACGGCTTGAAGCCCTCTCGCTTGAAACGGATCAATGTCTCTACGGCGATGGCGCCGTTTTCCTTGATATCCTGCGTGCCGCGCCCGTAAAAATAGCCGTCCTTCTCGGTAAGCTTGAAAGGGTCGACCGTCCAGTCGGCGCGATTGGCTTCGACAACATCCAGATGAGCGAAGATGACGATAGTGGATTGAGCGTTGTCTCCGCGCAGCCACGCAATCAGGCCCTGTTTGCGCGGCGATGGGCCATCGAGAGTCACGTCCTGCGCAGGAAATCCCGCATCCAGCAATCGTGTGCGCAGCGCGCTGGCCGCCACTGTCACGGAACCTGCCGAATGCGTGGTGTTGATTTCGATCAACTGTTTAAAAATACGGTAAGCCAACTGCCGGTCCTCGGCGGGCGCCGAATGTTCCGGCGTCTGGCCGGTCAACGCCCCGGCCCGTGCCGGCTGAATCAGCGGAAACGCAGCGCATGCCAGCATTGCTGAAATCGCAATGCAACTTCGGCTTACCGTGGATCGCATAATCCGTGCTCCTTCCGCTATCGCCGAATTGCCGGTCTATTAAGAGACTTATCATGCCGGGCAACTGCACTCCGGTACGCGGTAAATGCAACTCAGAGACAACTCACTTTCCAGAGGCTTGAACCAGTCTATGCTCCGGAGATAAGACGTCCGCGTTGCCAGCCTGCCCCCGGTCGCAGGCTTTTCAGGATCCGCCACGAACACAGTATCCACATCGTGGCCCCATGAAATTGGGTTCTGCATTCGACGATGCAGTGAGCACAGCGTCAGCGTTTGCAGATGCGCCTCAACCTCAGGTCTTGGTTCAGCAGCTTTAGCCCTGATACAAACCTCGCTAAAGGGAGACGACATGATTTCCGTTCTTAAGCCAGCCCGCCCCACTTTATGGATTGCCGTGCTGGTCCTGGGCCTGACGGCGCTCTGTACCGCGCAGACCTTCCGCGGAGGCATCAACGGCACGGTGACCGATACAAGCGGGGCAGTGCTGGCCAACATACCGGTGCTTGCAACTGCAGAAGCCACCGGGGTGAACTATCGAACCGTGACCTCTGCTGCAGGGGAGTTTCAATTTCAAGACCTTCCCTTGGGAGTCTATTCGGTCACCGTGACGGCAGCCGGATTTCAGAGTGTCAAGGTCGATCATATTCCCGTAACTGCAGGCATCATGTATACACTTCCGCTTAAAGTTTCTCCGGCCCAGGCCACAACCACAGTAGAAGTAACCGCGAATCAGCTGACTCCAGATACCACGTCGGCAACTCTGGAGGTAGCAATTCCCGAGGAAGCGGTCCAGGATATTCCGCAGAACGGGCGCGACTACACGCAATTGGTAGCTCAATCGCCAGGGTATGCGGGGTATAACAGTCTTGGCGGAGGTGGCTATGCATCGGTCAATGGCACGCGGGTCAATTCAATCAACTGGCAACTGGAGGGAACGGACAATAACGACATATGGTGGG
This sequence comes from Occallatibacter sp., assembly GCA_050014675.1. GTDB lineage: Bacteria > Acidobacteriota > Terriglobia > Terriglobales > Acidobacteriaceae > Telmatobacter. The sequence goes on from JBEKCW010000475.1 coordinate 3,983, forward strand.
ACTTATCCGCGATCAACATCAGCGGCGCATCGGGCATCGCCGGCTCACTCATTCCAGTGGATGCCATCGACGAGTTTTC
>JBEKCW010000476.1:0-4019 GCA_050014675.1 Occallatibacter sp.
GCGGAGTTCCCAAAGCAGCCTGAGCCGATCGGGCTGCAGGAGCAGGTTCCGCTGAAGTTCAATGTTGCGCACCACCGGCCAAAAGCAGAGAGCAAGGCGCCTCCGGGTCGTGACAAGTCAAAGGGCCAGCCGTCGCCGCCGCGAAGTAGAATTCGCGGGCTTTGGAATACGCTGGTCGGCAAGGATTGAAATTTCAGAGAAGACACCAGCTTCTCGCGCTTGATTGAGACGGGTGGGGCGAGGTTCGTGCTATCCCACCCAAAACGCCAGGAGCGCGTTTTGGATGGGGCAACCTCATCACGCTTCAACGCCCATATCACGCGTCAAAGAGAGCTAGGCCAGGCCCAATCCGCCATCTACCGCCAGAACCTGTCCGGTGATAAATCTTGGACCGGTGGCGAAGAACAGGACGGCCTGAGCAACATCTTCCGCTGAGCCGTTGCGCTGCATGGGAGTGCGGACCGCAAACTTTTCGGCTGTGACCGTTTCAGTTTTCGCGCCGAGTTCGATAAAGCCCGGTGCAACGCAGTTGACCGTGACCTGGGGCGCGAACGCCTTGGCCATTGCCTGGGTAAGCGTGTGCAGCGCGGCCTTGGAACTCGAATAGTGACCATGCGTGGCCCAGGCCTTCAATCCGCCCAGCGAGCCGATGTTGATGATTCGTCCTTCGGCGGCGCGCAAATGGGGCAGCGCCTCGCGCGCCATTAGAAACGGGCCGCGGGTGTTGGTTTCAAATGCCGCGTCCCATTCTTCCAGGCTGAGCGATTCGAGCGGCGCGGTGGAGAAGACCGCGGCGCTGTTCACCAGCACATCGAGACGCCCGAATCCCGCGATGACTTCAGTGACAGCATTGTGCGCAGAAGCCTCGGATCGCACATCGCATTCAACGGCCAGCGCATTGCGCCCGAGGGACGCGATCTCCCGTACCGTGCTTGCTGCTTCAGCGCTCGATGCGCGATACGTGATGGCGACATCGGCGCCGGCTTCGGCCAATGCGAGCGCAATGGCGCGGCCAATGCGGCGCGCTCCGCCGGTGACGAGAGCCGCTTTGCCGCTCAGTAGAGAAGTCGTCATTGTGAGCTTGGCACGCTGCAGAGAGTTGATGGTTTGAGGGCTTACTTCGGCTGCGGCTGGCTGGCTGGCGGAGCTGGCTGAGTGCCCGACCCCGAGCCGCTGCCCGAGGCGGGTGGAGTTCCGCTGCCCGATGACTTGCCACTACCCGATCCCGAGTCCGGCTTCGAAGATTCACCGCTGCCGTAGGTTGAATACTGCGCAGCCGGCCGCTTCATCTTGATCTCCATGGTCATCTCGGCCTTGTTGATCTTGTAGTCTTCGCCGTAGGTCTGGTAGCCGTTGGCAATCACCTGCAACCGAACTGTATCGCCGATCGGAATCACGTCGATGATGGCCTTGCCGTCTTCGTTCGTCTTCAGCTCGAGAACGCCCTGGTCTCTATCGCCCTGGATGGGATGAAAGATGACCGAGGCATTATCAATGGGCTTGCCATTGAAGGCCTTGATCACCGTCACTTCAATGCGGGAGGATGGCGGCGGCGTTTTGTACTTGCGGCTCCAGCCGGCGTCGTCTTTGGAGTCCTGGGCAGCGGCGGGCAGAGTAGCAAAGCTCACGATTGCGAGCGAGATTGCGGCGAATAGGATGGGGCGGCGAAGCATGGCTTCAATTGTATCGCGATGTGAGGTGTAGTTGCATACGGGTAAACGGGGCGAGGCTGGTCCCCCGGAAAGCCTTCAAGGATGCCGGTTAGACTCGAAAATGCTGGAAAAGAGTGAAAGGATGGTTAAACTAAGAAAATATGAGTGTATTGCACTAATATTGTTGTATCGGCACTCTTGACAAATCAATGCAAGGTTGCCTATCGTTAGCAATTGGAAGGCGAGAGTGCTAAAAGAGCCCCATAGGTTGCAGATCAACGACAGGACCGTGGGCAGGCACTCCGACGTTCCTCAGATTCTATTCAAAAACCCTCAAAACCCCGCAGGCGGGTCAACCCGTTTGCGTATGAAGGAGAAGCGAAGCAATGGCAGCAACCCAGGTAGCAACCAGTTTTATTCCGCTCCATGACCGCATCCTGGTCCGCCGTGTTGAAGAAGGCGAGACCGTCCGTGGAGGCATCATCATCCCCGACAGTGCCAAGGAAAAGCCGCAGGAAGGTGAAGTGATTTCCGTAGGCAAGGGCAAGTCGAACGACGAAGGCAAAGTTTTCCCGCTCGACGTGAAGGCGGGCGACAAGATCCTGTTTGGCAAGTACTCCGGCACCGAGATCAAGATCGACGGCGAAGAGTTCCTGATCATGCGGGAAGAAGAAGTGTTGGGAATCGTAAAGAAGTAATCAGTTATCAGTTTTCAGTTGTCAGTAAGAGCGCCTGAAGGAACGATTGGCCAATGACAACTGGATAGCAATGACTGAAAACTGACAACTGACCACTGACAACTGTACTAAGGAGATTTGAAGACAATGGCAAAGCAGATTTTGCACGGTGAAGATTCCCGGCAGGCGATTCTGCGCGGCGTGAACATTCTGGCCGACGCAGTGAAGGCGACGCTCGGGCCCAAGGGCCGGAACGTTGTAATCGAGAAGAAGTTTGGTTCGCCCACCATCACCAAGGACGGCGTGACGGTGGCCAAAGAGATCGACCTGAAGGACCCGCTGGAGAACGTGGGCGCGCAGCTGGTGCGTGAGGTTGCTTCGAAGACCAGCGACGTGGCCGGCGACGGCACAACGACTGCGACCGTATTGGCGCAGGCCATCTTCCGCGAGGGCGTGAAGACGGTTGCGGCGGGCGCAAATCCGACCGCTTTGAAGCGCGGCATTGAGAAGGCCGTTGCGACGGTCATCGGCATCCGCGACAAGGAAGGAAAGTGGACCGATGGCGGCGCTCTTGGCAAGCTTTCCAAGCCTGTGAACGAGGGCTCGGTTGCCCAGGTTGGCGCTATTTCGGCCAACGGCGACCAGGAGATTGGCGACATTATTGCCGAGGCCGTGAAAGTTGTGGGCAAGGATGGCGTGATCACCATTGAAGAGTCAAAGACCATGCACACCGGTCTCGAGACTGTGGACGGCATGCAGTTCGATCGCGGCTACCTGAGCCCGTACTTTGTGACGGACGCGGAGCGGTTGGAAGTGATTCTCGAAGATCCCTACGTTCTGATCTATGAAAAGAAGATCAGCGCGATGAAGGATCTGCTTCCGTTGCTCGAGCAGGTTGCACGCGGCGGCAAGCCGCTGTTGATTATCGCCGAGGACGTTGAGGGCGAGGCACTCGCGACCCTGGTAGTGAACAAGCTGCGCGGAACGCTGAACGTGGCTGCCGTCAAGGCTCCTGGCTTTGGCGATCGCCGCAAGGCAATCCTGGGCGACATTGCGATTTTGACCGGCGGCAAGGCCATTACCGAGGATCTGGGCATCAAGCTGGAAGGCGTGAAGCTCGAGGATCTGGGCAAGGCGAAGCGCATCACCATCGACAAGGACAACACCACGATTGTGGACGGCGCCGGCAAGGCCAGCGACATTGATGGCCGCGTGAAGGAAATCCGTTCGCAGATTGAGAAGACCACCAGCGACTACGACAAGGAAAAGCTGCAGGAGCGGCTGGCCAAGCTCGTGGGCGGCGTGGCCATTATCAAGGTGGGCGCGGCAACCGAGACCGAGCTGAAGGAGAAGAAGGCTCGCGTTGAGGATGCGCTGCATGCAACCCGCGCGGCAGTCGAGGAAGGCATTGTCCCCGGCGGCGGCGTGGCGCTGGTGCGCTGCGTACCTGCGGTGCAGGCGCTTATCGGCACACTTACCGGTGACGAGAAAACCGGCGCACAGATTGTTCTTCGTTCGCTCGAAGAGCCGCTGCGCCAGATCGTTGCAAACGCCGGCGAAGAGGGTGCGGTGGTTGTGGCCAAGGTTCTGGAATCGAAGGAACCGCACTACGGCTACAACGCCCAGACCAGCACCTTTGAAGACCTGGTGAAGGCCGGCGTCATCGACCCCACCAAGGTTACCCGCACGG
>JBEKCW010000477.1:0-4809 GCA_050014675.1 Occallatibacter sp.
TTCTCGATCTACTGGTGAAGGGCGGGGTGTACACGCCGAAAGAGCTCCAACCTTAAAACGGCCCAGTTGCAGGCGGAGCAGGCCCCGCACTGCGGAACCTGTTTGTTGACTTGACGAGCCAGTTCGCGGCTCTTACGCCATGGCTTCGCGGCCCATGGGCTCGAACACCAACTGGTTCGACTTGCGGTCGACATCAATGCGCACGTGCGAGCCGTGCAGCACCTCGCCGTCGAGGATTTTGATTGCCAGTGGATCCTGCACCATGCGTTGCAGCGCTCGCTTGAGCGGGCGCGCACCATAGGCGGCATCGGAGCCCGAAGCGAGAATCAATTGCCGCGCAGGTTCGGTCAACTCGAACGAGATTGCACGGTCTTCGAGCAGCTTGCGAACCTCGTTGAGGCGCAAATCGAGAATCTTGCTCAACTGCGCATTGCCCAGCGGGCGGAAAATCACGATATCGTCAACGCGGTTCAGGAACTCCGGCCTGAAGTGTTCGCGCAACACGCGCATGACGCTTTCGCGCGCCATGTCGAAGTCGTGCTCGGTCTTCAGCTTTTCGTTCGCGAGCATGGCCGCGCCCAGGTTCGACGTCATGATCAGTACCGTGTTCTTGAAGTCCACGGTGCGGCCTTTGGCGTCGGTTAGCCGCCCATCGTCCATCACCTGCAGCAGAATATTGAAAACATCCGGGTGCGCCTTTTCGATTTCGTCGAAGAGAATGACCGCGTAGGGCCGGCGATGAATCGCTTCGGTCAACTGTCCGCCCTCGTCGTAGCCCACGTAGCCCGGAGGCGCGCCAATCGCGTGCTTCTCCATATACTCACTCATGTCGATTCGCACCAGGGCCTGCTCATCGTCAAACAGGAACTCGGCGAGCGCGCGCGCGGTCTCCGTTTTGCCTACGCCGGTCGGTCCAAGAAAAATGAACGAGCCAATCGGCCGCTTGGGATCGCTAAGTCCCGCGCGTGAACGGCGAATAGCATTGGCGACAATTGTGAGCGCCTCGTCTTGCCCGACCACACGGTCACGCAGCCGGTCTTCCATTTGGACCAGCTTCTTGACCTCGCCTTCGAGCATGCGCGAAACAGGAATGCCCGTCCACTTGCTTACGATTTTGGCGATGTCTTCCTCGTCGACTTCTTCTTTGAGCATCCGCGCGACGCCGGCCTTGCCGCCTTGAGCGGCGTCAAGTTTCTTCAGCTCCGCTTCAAGCTTCGGCAGCTCGCCATACTGAATCTGTGCGGCGCGATCGAGCTGACCTTTGCGGGTCTGCTCTTCGGCCTCAAAGCGCAGGGCCTCGATTTTCTTCTTGGTTTCGGAGATGCGCGTGATCGCCTCGCGCTCCTTGGTCCAACGCGCGCGCAATGCCGTAATCTTTTCGCGCAATTGCGCCACTTCGCGCTCCACGGCCTTCAGACGCTCCTTGCTGGCAGCGTCGGTTTCGCGCTTCAATGCGGCGCGCTCGATCTCAAGCGACGTGGCCTGGCGCTCAAGCTGGTCAATCTCCGTCGGCACGGAACCGATCTGGATGGCCAGCGAAGCCGCTGCCTCGTCCACAAGGTCAATGGCCTTATCGGGCAAGAAGCGGTCGCTGATATAGCGATGCGAAAGCGTAGCTGCGGCCACGATCGCCGCGTCCTTGATGCGCACGTTGTGATGCGACTCATAGCGCTCTTTCAGGCCGCGCAGAATCGCGATGGTGTCTTCGACGTTTGGCTCTCCAACATACACGATCTGGAAGCGGCGCTCGAGCGCCTTGTCCTTCTCAATGTACTTGCGGTACTCGTTCAGCGTGGTTGCGCCGATGGCCCGCAGTTCGCCGCGCGCCAGCGCCGGCTTCAGCATGTTGCTCGCGTCAATCGCGCCTTCAGCCGCGCCCGCGCCCACCAGCGTGTGCAGCTCGTCGATGAAAAGAACGATCTGGCCGTTCGACTCTTCGATTTCCTTGAGCACCGCCTTCAGCCGGTCTTCGAATTCGCCGCGATACTTGGCGCCGGCCAGCATGGATCCGAGATCGAGTGAAATGACGCGCTTGTCCCTCAGGCTCTCCGGGACATCGCCTTTGAAGATGCGGCGGGCGAGCCCCTCGACGATGGCTGTTTTGCCCACGCCGGGTTCGCCGATCAGCACCGGGTTATTCTTGGTGCGGCGGCTCAGCACCTGGATCACGCGGCGAATCTCCTCGTCGCGGCCGATCACCGGATCGAGCTTGCCGCGGCGGGCGAGCTCGGTCAGGTCCTTGGCGTATTTCTCGAGCGCCTGGAATTTTCCTTCCGGATTCTGATCCGTGACGCGCTGCGAGCCGCGCACAGCGGTCAGCGCCTTCAGGATTGCGTCATGCGTGGCGCCGACGGCCACCAGCGCATCGCGCGCGGCGTCGCCCTTCTGGCCGGCAACGCCCAGCAGCAGATGTTCGGTGGAAACGTACTCGTCCTTGAAGTTGGCCGCCTCGCGAAACGCCTGGTCGAGAACGCGCGTCAGCGCCTGCCCCACATTAGGCTGTGCCGCTGTGCCTGACACCCGAGGCAGTTTCTCCTCGATCTGGTGCAGGTCGCTCTCCAGGCGCTCAATCGGCACACCGATCTTCTCGAGCACCGCGGGAATGACACCCTCGCGATCCTCAACCAGCGCCAGCAACAGGTGCACCGGCTGCACCTCGGGGTTGCCCAGCTCAGCCGCGCGCCCCTGCGCCTGCTGCATCGCCTGCTGCGATTTGACGGTCAGTTTTTCCCAGCGAATAGCCACGTCTTAGCTCCTAGCTGCTAGCTTCTAGCTCCTAGCTTGTTCCTCGTGGAGCAAGATTGCAAAGCTGGCAGCTCAAATTCTCGCGATTCCGGATCGCGTTGTCCAAAAACATGCGCCGGGAAGGCAGAAACCCCATCCCGGCGCGTTCCATTCTTATGTTGCCAGCTCCAGCACGAAGAGCTAGAGGCTAGAAGCTAGCAGCTAGAAGCTCGTTCCCGCCTTCAGGCGGCAACGTTCACCTTAATCTGCTTCGGCTGTGCCTCCGCCTTCTTTGTCAGTTCCAGCTTCAGAACGCCCGCATTGTAGCTGGCCTTCACGCTCTCGGTATCCACCGTGGAAGGCAGCGTGAACGCGCGATAGAAGCTGCCGTAGCGCCGCTCAATGCGATGGAAGTTCTCTTCCTTCTCTTCCTTTTCGAACTTGCGCTCGCCCTTGACCGTCAGAGTGTGGTTTTCCACGCGGACGTCCAAGTCCTTCTCATCGATGCCCGGCACTTCGAGCTTGAGCACGACTTTCTGCGCATCCTCATAAACGTCGACTGCCGGCACAAAGCTGGCCGTGGTCAGCGGGCTGTCGCCTTCGCTCATCTCGCGAAAGAGCGAGTTGACGCGGTTCTGCAATACAACAACATCACGAAACGGATCCCAACGAGTAATAGCCATGATTCAGATTCCTCCATACGGATTTAAGAGACTTGGATTCGGGCGGAAAGGTTGAGTCCCACCCGCTCAATCAATCTGATTAAACTATAGCACAAACGATTCATAAAACATGAGCGTTTAATGCTCAAATATTAGAAATTCCAGCAATAGTCATTAAATTCTGCCACTTGCATGTAATGGGCGCACCGCGATGACGGGCAATGAGCGAACGCCCGCACGTTTCAGGGGCGGACTTTGTGCGGAAAAGGGCTACAGGAGGGTCACGCAGGCTGGTGGAGAAGGGTGAGCACGGTAATATCGTCTTCCTGGCCGAAGTCCTGCGCCGCGCGGGCGATCTCCTCCGCCGGCTTCGTTGAAATCGCCGCGGCTCGGTCAAATCCAAAAAGCTCGCCGGTCTTCGATTGCGCTTCCACCACGCCATCGGTCATCAGCGTCAGTTGCGCCCTCGCGGGCAGCGTGAATGTCGTCTCTAAATACTGCGCTTCTTCGGCGAGTCCCAACGGAAGCCCGTTGTCTATAGCCAACTCCGCGCCGCACGAATACGGACTCAGATGCCCGGCATTGGCAGCGGTAATGGCCCCGTCTGTGTCGATGCGGAGCACCAAACAAGTGGTAAATCCGCCGTGCGACCGCGCCAGCATCCGCTGGTTCATCGCCACCAGAATCTCACCCGGGCTTTGCGTATAGTGAGCCAGCGTTCTGAATGTTCCCACCAGCAGCGACACCGTCATAGCGGCCGGCATTCCTTTGCCGCTCACGTCGCCGATCACAACCAGCACCCCGCCCACCGGCGTAGGAACAATCTGGTAAAAGTCGCCGCCCACCTGGCCCGCCGGCCGGTAGATGGCCTGAATCTCGAGGCCCGGAACCGACGGATTCTCTGTCGGCACCAGGATCTGCTGCACCACGCGCGCCGCTTCCAGCTCTGAAGCCAGCCGTTCTTCGTCGCGTCGCGAGCGCGCGAAGCGCAGAATCAGAACGCCGCAAACTGAGGAGATGCACATGAGGCCGAGGATTTCGCCGAGGCCCATGATGAAAGGCCAGGTGATGAGGCGCCCCAGGCGATTGTTGAGCGCGGCAAGCGCCGGGTGGCGCGCCAAATCCACCAGGGAGAGCGCGTTACTATAGAGCCAGTAGACAGAGGAGAGGGTGAACGGAACCAAAAGCAGCCACGCTTCCGAATTCCGCTTGAGAGACGAATGCATGAGCAGCAAAGCGACGGCAACGATGTAGGGCAGGAAGCAAAGTGTCGAGACTTCGCGGTAAAACCCGACGCTGGTCCAACCAGCGAGCGAGAAGCAGAGCGCAGGGACCGGCAGCAGCATGGGCAGAGTGCCGATCCAGAAGAGCACCCGTCGGCGTTCGTGCAGCAGGGAGTGGAAGAATACGAGATTCAGCAGCA
>JBEKCW010000478.1:0-4003 GCA_050014675.1 Occallatibacter sp.
CAGTGGACAGTGGTCAGTGATCAGAGAACGCGGATGCTTGCATCCGCGTTTGTGTTTTTCCTGAGGAAGCGTGATGAATCCTGAAGACTCTGGTTTCCGAAACGCGGAATTCGCTGAGAGCATCGCAGAGCAAGTTATTCCGGTGCTTGAGGAACAACGATTCTTTGCATTGCTAGACGAACTCTTTAGCCCAACTGACCCGGCCGTCGCTTCTCGGAAATGTGAGCACTCGTATGCCAGCTCGATCGAAATCCTCAAGACTCTCAGCATGGACCCAGAGGAAATTGCCGACATTCTCGTTGGTCTGAAGGCGCGCGGCGGCTGCTGCGACTGCGAGATTCTCTACAACGTCGCAGAAGAGAGCCGCCTGAGGGCAGAGAGCTGGAAAGCGGAGTACCGTAGGCTGACTTCCAAAGACTGATTCGATGCGTGGCTCTAGCTAGCTCCGCTAACACCGCTGACTCCGCTAGCTCCGCTCGACTGTGATAAAACAAACCCCGTGGATCATCTGCGACGCATCGGCGCACTTCGCCGCAAGCTTACCCGCTCGGGTCTCCCTGGCCTCCTGGTTACCCATCTCCCTGACGTACGCTATCTCTGCGGATTCACAGGCTCCAATGCCGCCCTGGCCGTTACCCGCCGATCGGCGCGCATGTTTACCGACGGTCGCTACACCACTCAAGCCGCCGAGGAAGTTCAAACCCCGCGCGTGGAGGTTGAAATCGCAACGGGCCCTGCCGCGACGGCAGCGGTGCAATGGCTGGCGGCGCAAGCGGGAGTCGATTCAGCGGGATTCGATCCGGATCACACCACGGTTGCGGAGCTGGCACGCCTCAAAGATGGGCTGCCGGCGCGTCTCCGCAAGCGTTTTCTTACCGGGTTGCCCGATGCCCTGGTCGAGCCCCTGCGTCTGATCAAAGACGATGACGAGCTGGCCATTATGCGCGAGGCCGCGCTCATGGGCTGCAAGCTATTCGACCACATTCTGCAGATCATCCGCCCTGGACTGAAAGAAGTAGAGGTCGCCGCCGAGCTTGAGTACAAGGCTCGCCTGATGGGCGCTGAAGGCATGTCGTTTGACACGATCGTCGCCTCAGGGCCGCGGTCAGCCCTGCCGCATGGCCACGCCACTGCCCAGCCGCTGCCGCGCAAGGGTTTTTTGACGCTCGACTTCGGTATAATCCACAAGGGTTACTGTTCTGACATGACCCGCACGGTGCACCTCGGCACACCCACTGTGGGCGAGAGTAATGCGTACCACGCAGTGCTTGAAGCGCAGCATGCCGGGGTGGCTGCGGTATCATCGGGCGTGAGCTCGGGTGATGTGGACGAGGCGGCCCGCAGCGTGTTGCGCCGGGAGGGTTTGGCGGAGGCTTTTTCCCACTCCACCGGCCACGGCGTCGGACTTGAGATTCACGAGGCTCCGCGCATCGGCGCGAAGCAGAAAACCCGGCTGAGAGCCGGCATGGTGGTTACGATCGAGCCCGGAGTTTATTTGCCCGGCGAATTCGGTGTGCGCATTGAAGATATGGTTGCTGTAACCCGCACCGGGGGCGAGATTCTGACTCCGGCGCCCAAGGCTCTGATTCAACTGTGATCCCCGCCCGATGCGGGTGACTTAAAGGAAAGAATGAAACAACAGGACATTGACGACCTGAAGCATCTGATTGAATTCCTGAAGCAGTATCAGGTGGCCGAATTTGATTTGGACCGCGGCGACCTGAAGATCAGGCTGAAGTTTGCGCAGGAGAGCGCGCCCACAGCCAGCCTGGGCGAATTGGCCCGCCTGATTCAGTCGGCCCCGCAGGCCAGCCAGGCCGCGCCTGCGCAGGCAGCGGCTGCGCAACCCGCGGCGGCAAGCCAGGCCGAAGATAATCTGCATGTGGTCAAGTCGCCGATTGTGGGCACATTCTATAGTTCTCCGTCACCCGGCGCTCCGTCGTTTGTTTCTGCTGGCGACGTGGTTGAACAGGGCCAGGTGATCTGCATCGTCGAAGCCATGAAGCTGATGAACGAGATTGAGTCCGACGCGGCCGGCGAGGTGGTTAGCTGCCTGGTTTCAAATGGACAGGCGATTGAATTCGGCCAGCCGCTGTTTACGATTCGGCCGAAGTGATGGGACAGCAAGTCGGCCAGTCAGCAGGTCAGCGAGTCAGCGCAGGCACCCTGGAACTCGTCCCACGCCTCTTAGGGATATCGGCTTCTTCTGACATAAGAAAAACAGAGACCGGTGCAGGCGGATCGAACACGCGCCGAGCGCTCACTTGATAGGATGGATTTTGCCGGTGCTGACTTGCCGACTCGCTGACTTGCTGACTCGCTAACTATGTTTAAAAAAGTTCTCGTCGCCAATCGTGGCGAAATCGCACTCCGGGTACTCAACGCCTGCCGTGAACTCGGCGTGCGGACGGTCGCTGTCTACAGCGAGGCTGACCGCAACTCGCTGCACGTTCGCTTTGCCGACGAGGCTATCTGCATCGGCCCTCCGCGCCCGGCTGACAGCTATCTCAACGTTCCCGCCGTCATCTCTGCCGCCGAGATTGCCGATGTTGATGGAATTCATCCCGGCTACGGGCTGCTGAGTGAGAATGCCAACTTTGCCGAGGTTTGCCGCGCCTCAAACATCAAATTTATCGGCCCCCCGCCAGAAGTTACGCGCTTGATGGGCGAAAAAGAAAAGGCCCGCCAGGCGATGAAGAGGGCCAAGGTCCCTATTCTTCCCGGCTCCGACGGCGTGATTGCCGATGTAGCCGAAGCGGAAGACTGGGCAGCCAAGGTGGGCTACCCGGTGATCCTGAAGGCCAAGGCCGGCGGCGGCGGCCGCGGCATGCGCATTGCACGCTCTGCCGAGGAGCTTCCGCACCTCTTCCATGCAGCCCACGCCGAAGCAGCCAACGCATTCGGCAACGGTGAGCTCTACATGGAAAAGTTTATTGAGAATCCCCGCCACATCGAGTTCCAGATTCTCGCCGACGAGCATGGCCACGTGGCGACGCTGTTTGAGCGCGAATGCTCGATTCAGCGCCGCCATCAAAAGCTGATTGAGGAAGCGCCGTCGCTCCAGGTCACCCCGAAGATGCGCGAGGAGATCGGTGCAACGCTCTGCCGCTGCCTCGCCGATATCGGCTACCAGAATGCCGGCACCATTGAATTCCTGATGGACTCAACCCGCCAGCTCTACTTCATCGAAATGAACACGCGCATCCAGGTGGAGCACCCGGTTACTGAAGCGATCACCGGCGTCGACCTGGTGAAGGCGCAGCTCCGCATTGCATCCGGCGAAGAGCTCGACACCATCCTTCCACCCAAGCTTGAGATCCGCGGCCACGCCATCGAGTGCCGAATCAACGCCGAGCATCCGCGCAAGTTCACCCCATCCGCCGGCCAGATCACGGCCTTCAACGTTCCCGGCGGCAACGGCGTGCGAGTGGATACCGCGCAGTATTCAGAGGGTGTCGTCCCACCTTATTACGACTCGCTTATCGCCAAGCTGATTGTTCACGGCGTCGATCGCGCTGAAGCCATTGCCTGCATGCGGCGGGCGCTGAGCCAGTTTGTGGTCCGCGGCATTGAGACCTCAATCTCACTCCACGAAGAGATTTTTGCCGACGAAGATTTTCAGGCCGGCAAATTCGACACCGGGTTCATGGAGCGCTTTCTGGCCAAGCGGCAATAGAGCTGGTTGCATAAATGGCCCTGTGTCAGGGCACGACTTTAGTCGTGCCGAGATATGCGCATAAGTGCAAGCCCGCATTTCTCGGTGCGCCGTGAAAGGCGTTGGTCCACAGCGGGTGCGATTCCCGCCCGGGAACTGGTTCGCTCCACCCGGTAGCAATCGGAGCAGTGGCCTAGGTAACGAAGCTGCTGAAGCCTTCGGTGTAGAGGGTCGCGAAGGCGACTTGGCGAGCGTGCAGGCCGTAATGTGAGTAAACGCTGAGCAGGCCTCGAAACGGGTAATGCAGGAGCCGACCCGCCTGAGATTCGGGGAAGGCCGAAGACGATG
>JBEKCW010000479.1:0-4001 GCA_050014675.1 Occallatibacter sp.
TCCATTGTCGTGACGCAAACGACGATACCTACATATCAGGCGACAGCAACAATCGAACTGAACAAAGACACGGGCGGTGCCCTGGATTTAGGACTCGGGGATGCATTCTCGCAGCAATTGGGCTCCGGTGCGGATAGCCTTCAGACGGATTTGCAGACGGAGACAGCGATCCTGATGGGCGACTCGCTGGCTCTGGCCGTGATTCAGCGGCTCAACCTCGCTTCTCAGCCGCCCTTCGCGACCAACGGCACTACCGACCCCGAGAAGGGTTTACCGCTCGAAGAGGCGCCAGGGAGACGGACTCGATTGCTGGGCGGATTCAAGGGAAACTTGAAAGTAAAGCCGGTTCGTGGAACCCGCTTGATTCAAGTCACCTACGAGAGTCACGATCCAAAACAGGCGTCACAGATTGCAAATGCTTTGATTGATAGTTACAAAAGTCAGTATCTGCAATCCCATTTCGATGCAACGAGTGAGACCTCGGACTGGTTAACGAAGCAGTTATCGACGCTCAAGTCCAACGTTGCAGACTCGGAACGGCAGCTCACAGATTTTGAGAAGGCAAACGGGATACTGAGCTTCCAGACGGGTACCGGCGCTAGCTCAAAAGGGGAGGGCGGAGGGCAAGGCGAAGTTCATAGCATCGTCATCGAGAAACTCGACGCGCTGAACGCAGAGCTGACCGCGGCGGAGGCAAATAGCATCGAGAAGGAAGCGATCTATCGCCTTGCGAAAACCGACAATGCCGATGTCATTCTCGGCCTTGGAAATGCTCCTTTGTTGGAACAAGGGAACTCGATGGTGCTTACGCAAGGCGGTGGTCTCTCAAGTCTCCAATTGCTTCAGCAACAGCAAACTCAGCTGAAATTGAATCTTGCCGATGCGGCGACAACATATGGGGCGAACAACCGGCATCTCAAGGAGATTCAATCCGAAATTCAGGCTTTGGATGAGCCAATTCACCAGGAAATGCAGAAGATCATCAAGCGCGCGGAAACCGATCTGCAACTGGCCCAGCAGACAGAGAATGGAATTCGCCGGCAATTCGACCAGCAGCAACTGGAGGCAAGCAAGCTGGATGAGAAGATGGTTGAATTTGCTGTGTTGAGCGATGAAGCATTTTCGCGTAAGAGACTGTATGAAGACCTCTACACCAAGTTGCAGGAGGCGAACGTCTCCGCAGGCATCAAAGCGACGAATATCACCATTGTGGATCCCGCCCGCACGCAATCTGTTCCTGTTCGCCCAAAGCGCATATCCAACCTGGCACTGGGCATTCTGTTTGGGATCTTCGTTGGACTAGCAACGGCGTATATCGTCGATAACTTCGATCGGACACTTCGTGGCCCTTTGGAGGTTGAGGAGATTACTGGAATTCCGGTGATCGGAATCATTCCGAGTTTCTTAGAGACGGCCAGACAGTATGGATTTCGACGATTCAGGCCAAGGAACAAGGATGCCAAAGAGAATCTTCTAAATAAGGAATCGGTCTGGATGTTGAGTCACCCTGAATCTGCAGCCGCGGAGGCTTTTCGTGCGCTTCGCACCTCCATTATGCTTTCCCGGGCAGGGGGAGGGCCGAAAATCATCCTTGTTACCAGTTGTATCCCCGGCGAAGGCAAGACGACTGTGACGACGAACTTGGCCGTTGCCTTTGCCCAGCATGACAACAGAGTGATCATCGTTGAGGCCGACATGCGCCGTCCGGCGATGAAGCACGCATTCGATGTTGCGAGCAAGGTAGGGCTCAGTAATGTACTGACCGGCTCACGCACCCTCGAGGAGGCAATTATCCGGGGGGTCCAGGTGCCCACGCTGGATGTGATGCCAGCGGGACCGCATCCGCCAATGCCGTCAGAAATATTAGGGTCGGCGGCATTTGATTCGCTGCTGCAGCAACTTCGCACACGCTACGACATTGTGCTGATCGACAGCCCACCGGCGCTTCTGGTAACTGACGCTGTTTCAATCTCAACGAAGTCAGACGCCACTGTGTGGGTCGCTCATGCAGGCGTTGTCACCAGGCCACAGCTTACTCGTGCTGCTCACATCATCGAGCGGAATAGAATGCCAGTAATTGGCTTTATCGTGAATCGAATGACCAAGCCGGCGGGCGGGTATGGTTATGGCTACGGATATGGATATGGATACGAGTACGACAACTACAGTTCATATTATGAGGAGGAGAACTCACATGATGCGTAGAGTTCTTCATGCAAATCTCGTTACTGCATTGCTGCTGATATTGTTTGCGGAAACAGGTGTTGGCCAGGTGGGCATGCAGCAGATGTCTGGCTCCCCGAGCGGAGCAACTGCGAACGGAAACCGGCCAGGCGGTGCGGGCGCAGCGGGCAGCGCTGGGTTGACGATGGTTCCCGAAGATATTGCAAAGTTGAGACTGGCTCCCGGATTCATGGTCAACTTGAATGTTCTCGACGATCCGGATTTTGCAGGGACTTTCCGCATCGACGAGGAAGGCAATGTCGCGCTGCCCATTCTTGGGACCATGCATATCGCCGGTGAAACTACTCCTGAGGCGAGAATCCAGATACAACGCCGATTGCTGAAGGACCAGATTCTGAAAGATCCTCAGGTCACTTTGACAGTGGTGGAATACGCGCCGCCTGAAGTGACGATCATCGGAGAAGTGAATGGCCCGGGCAAGTACCCCTTGCTGGCCCCGCGCAAACTGGTGGACGTCTTGGCGCTAGCCGGAGGGACAACGATAGCCGCCAGCAATGAAGTTCAGATTACCCAGGGAGATGCGGGCGCCAAACCGGTCTTGGTGCATTATTCAAGAACGACTGATGCCAGCACGGTTGAGGATGTAATCGTGCACCCTGGCGATACAGTGCAGGTGAAACGTGCGGGCATCGTATACGTGCTGGGCGCGGTAACACGTCCTGGCGGGTATGTTATGCAGGAAGAGGGCACGCTTAACGTCCTGCAAGCCATTTCGTTGGCATTCGGAACCACGACATTGGCATCCACCCGCACGGTTTATCTTCTACGCCGGAATGCCGACGGTACAGTAGTGTACATTGCGCTGCCCTTCAAGAAAATGACTCACGGGGATGCTGCCAACACACAACTCCATGCGACGGATATTCTGTATGTGCCGACGAGCACGTTCAAATCGATCTATTCCAGCACCCAACAGGTTATCAACTCTGCGGCTGTTGCGTCCATCTATGTCGCGTTGGGTTACTAGAATGCCAATGCAGCCACGGCTCACAACTTCTGTAGACAACAATAAGTGGCGAATGCGAGCACTCCCTCAAGTCTCCCGTGTGTTGTCCCTATTCTGCCTGCGTCGGTTTGATACATCGACCGCAGGAGGGCGTTCGAAGGAGCGCTACCGCCGTGCTGCCATGACAACGGCAGCCGCTGGCGTGGCAAAAGCTATTGGATTGCTCGCCTCGTTGATTTCTGTGCCGCTCACCTATCGCTATCTTGGCACGGAGCGTTACGGCATCTGGATGGTGCTGATTTCCATCATCTCGGTGATGGGCTTTGCGGATCTTGGCATTGGGAACGGCCTTATAAACGCCGTCTCAGAAGCTTATGGAAAAAACAATCGCCATCTGGCGAGCGAGTACGTTTCAAGCGCCCTTGCCCCGATGCTTTGCATCGCCATATTCCTGGCCATAGTCGGGGCAGTGGGCTATCCGTTCTTGCCGTGGCTCCGGTTGTTCAACGTAAGGTCCGGGGCGGCAGCAATGGAGGGCGCAAGGGCGTTCCGGGTGCTCTATTGCTGGTTCGTGATCAGCATTCCGCTGGGAGTGGTGACGCGCGTACAGGCTGGATTGCAACAAGGCTATTCCTCACAGATTGTTGGCGCACTGGGAAGTATCGTTTCCCTGTTCGCTATGCTGCAGGTCATTGCGTTGCATGGCAGCCTGTCCTGGCTTGTCTTCGCTTCTATCTTTGGTGCAGTCGCTTCTACAGTAGTGAATGGCTGGATTCTATTCCGGGAGCATCCCTGGTTGTTACCATCCTGG
>JBEKCW010000480.1:0-3976 GCA_050014675.1 Occallatibacter sp.
TTCCTTCAATTAATCTTCACAAATCGGTTAGACGCAAAAAACTCGTGAACAGTTATTTCGAGGCCTGCATACCCTCGCGCGAATGGGTGTGCGCAAAGTCGTCAATGGCCCTGTAGGTCTCCTGGTTGCGGCGAATGGCCTCTACATACTCGCGGGTCTGCGTGAACGGAATCGACTCAACAAACTCATCGATGCCATGATAAGGCCCTGCGGACTGCCAGTCGGCGACGCGATTGTCGCCTGCGTTGTAAGCCGCAAGCGCGTATTCCTCCACGCCGCCGAAACGATCGAGCATCTGACGCAAATATCGGGTGCCCAGGCGGATGTTGGTATCGGGATCGAGCAGCTGGAAGGTCTGAAAGTGGGTGAGGCCTTCTTCGCGCGCCATGGCCTTGCCCACCACGGGCAGCAGTTGCATAAGCCCATAAGCATTTGCGTATGAAATCACCGCTGGGTCAAACTCCGACTCCTGGCGAATTAACGAGGCCACCAGGTAAGGATCGAGATTGTTCTTCGCGGATTCGGCCTTGATTGTTTCCCAGTAAGGCTCCGGATAGAGAATGTGCCAGTAGGCCAGCGGGATTGAGTCGATGGACGCGGTTGAGGCATACGGCAGGGCTCTCTTGAGCGCGCGCAAGGCGCGATAGTTCTCACCGTAACTGGCGTAGATCTGCGCCTCGGCCAGCGCGCTCCACGAAGCGGAATCGGGATCGGCCTTGATCTCGTCGGCGATGTACTCGTTGAGCCCGGCATTGGCCAGCAGCCGCGCCTTGGCCAGGTGCGGGCTGTCGACTGGAAATGAATCCACCAGCTTGGGCTGGGGAAGCGGCTGGAACTTGTCGAGCTGTGGCTCGGTGGCCGGAGTCAACTTGCCGAGCGCCGTCAGCCGATCGCGCGCCATCTGCGCATAAAAATAGTGCTGATAGGCGCGGACGATGGCGCGGTAATTGGCAGCGGCGCGCGCAGGCTCATGATCTTCTGACTCGTAGAGGCGGCCGCGCCAGTAGAGTGCTGAAACGGTTTCGGGAGCAGTCGGATAGAGCTTGATCTGCTCGTCGAAGATGCGCGCCGCCTCAGCAAACAGACCCTGGCGGTAGCTCAGCCAACCCGCGCGCCAATGGGCCGCCGGCGCGTTCCTGCTGTCGGCGAAATGCGCGGCCAGGTAGCCGTAGTACTCAACGGCGCGGGGATAATCGCGCTTGAGCATGTACATATTGCCCGCTGAGAACAGCGCCTCTTCAAGCCACGTGCTGCGCGGAAAGCGCGTCTCCATCTCGGTGACAATGCCTTGCTGGGCGGTTTCGTCGTCGCGTTCGCGTGCGAGTTCCATCAGCAGGTCGAGCCGCCGCGCGCCGTTCTCATCGTCGCTGTCGGGCAGCGCTTCAACTTCAGCGGTAGTCAGGTGTTTCAGCTTAAACTCGCATGCGGCCTCAGCCACGGCAAAGCCGTTGCGGTCCTCGGCGCTCACCTCGGCCGAGCGCGAAAGCACGCGGTACTGTTCGAGCGCGTCTCCATAACGCCCCGCGTTGTAATAGGCGTCGCCCAGACTGCGCAGGTCGGCCATGGTCAGCGTGGATTCGGCGCCCACCTGCGTCAACCGCGCCCGCGCAATCTGCGCCTCAGGGCTCAACGGAAACTGAAGCAGCACTTTCTTAAAGTCGGCGATTGCGGCATCTTTCTCGTTGAGCGCGTACGCAACCTGCCCTGTCGCAAGCTGGTAGGCCGAACGATCCGCGGCGCCGGTGTCGTGCGCCTTTTCAAGGACCGCCCGCGCAGCAGCAGGGTTGTTCAGCGAAAGAAGAACGTTGGCTTCGACTTCGGGCTCACTGTCAACAAAAATGCTGTCGGGATATCGGTCGGCAAAACCTTTCAGCTGGGCCTCCGCCGCGGTATCGTCCCCGGCCGAGTGGCTGGCCTCGGCGCCCAGAAAGTCGTCGTAATCCGCCAGTTCCTGCCCACTCTTGCGCGCCAGCTTCAGGTTCGACAATGCCTCGGGATAGCGCTTATCGAGCAAATAGGCGTGGCCCAGTGCGAGATACGCGGCAGCTGCGGCCTCGCCGGTGTGACTATGCGCATAGGCGGTTACGCCTTCATAGGCCTGCGGCGTGCGCATCAGGGCAAGCTGCTGGGCCATGGGACGCAGCTCGGTTGAAGCAACAAAGGCCTGGTGGATGCGCGCGGTATGTGCCAGGCGCGCCGCTCGGCTGCCGCGTTGCACAGGCCGGCGATGCGGCGAAGTCCTGGCAGCGGTCTTTTTGGGGGCTGTGTGCTTGTGTGCAGTGCCCGGACGAGGTTTGCTCGCTGCACCGGGTGTGGAGTTGGACGGTTCCTTCCTGGTCTTCGCATCCGTGGTTGAACTTGTCTGGGCCAGCGCCGGCTCAATCGCCATCAGCGCGCACAAAACCAAAGCCAGGGTATTCCACGACCAACGAAAGACTGCGGGGAAGAAAGGTACAGGATTGAGTTTTAGCAGGCGCCCGCCCTTCATATATTTACTCTATGCTTCCACCCGCCCGTTCCCAATTCCTCTTTGGTATGCGCAGGCGCAATCAGGTACCAGTCGGGTTACGGTTTAGACTTGGGGCCTGGCTCATCGCAATCGGAGCCATTGGGCTCCGTGCCTCGATTGTGCCCCGGCTTGGTTCCTCCTACCCCTATTCGATACACTCTATTCAATCGGTTCGTTCGAGAAGCCTGAAAGCCCCGGCCCCCGAAAGTCCCCAAAACCGTCTTTGAACCAGTCAGCGAAGTGATTTTGCGACCAGTGGCTATGTCGACCATCCAATCAATTGCGGGAGAAAACGAGCAGCACCCCGATGTGGGCCTGGTAGAGCGGGTCCGCGCGGGTGATGTTTCGGCCTACGATACGCTGGTGCGCAAGTACGAGCGGCAGGTCTTCAGGATTGCGCAGCACATTACGCAAAACCGCGAAGACGCCGAAGACGTGGTGCAGGATGCGTTTCTTAAGGCGTATGAAAAGCTGGATCAGTTCCAGGGAAACTCGAAGTTTTACACATGGCTGGTGAGAATCGCGGTCAACGAAAGCCTGATGCGTTTGCGCAAGCGGCGCACCGGCAGGATGGTCTCGATCGACGAGGATCTGGAGACCGAAGAGGGATCAGTTCCCCGCGACCTGGCGGACTGGGCGCCCGATCCGGAGCAGAACTATACACAGTCCGAGCTGGGCGAGATTCTGCGCAAGACGATTCAGGGCTTGCCGCAGGGTTTTCGTGTAGTCTTCGCCCTGCGCGACGTGGAAGGACTTTCGACGGAAGAAACCGCGGAGACGCTGGGGTTGAGCGTGCCGGCCGTCAAGTCGCGGCTTTTACGGGCGCGGTTGCAGCTGCGCGAGCGGCTCAGCCGTTATTTCAAGCGGAAGGCGGCGCCGGCTGGCAATGGTCCAGCAGTCGCGCCGCAAACGGGGAGTTGAGACGTTGACCTGCACTGAGTTTATCGCCCTTCTTGACGACCTGATCGACGACAGCGCGACTGACACCATGCGCGCCGATCTGCTGGCTCATCTCAAGGGCTGCGAACACTGCGAAGTAACCCTCAACACTACCCGCAAGACCATCGAGATCTACCGCTCCCACGAAATCTACGATCTTCCCGCCGACCTTCGCGAGCGGCTACACGCGGCCATCATGGCGCGCTGCAAGCGGGGCTGCTGATAAAAGCAGCTTCTACCTACTAGCTTCTAGCCTTCAGCTTTTAGTTCTCAGTTCCAACTTAGATTACGCCCCCTCCGAAAACACATCGGGCACGTCAATGCCTAGCGCGGTTGCCAGGTCGTGCTGGTGATTCTGCTCCTGCGTAATGATCGTCCTTAGCTGCTCAGCCAGGCCGTAGTGCGCTACAGCCTCTGCCTGCTTAACGCGCATCCGGTAGTTCTTGATCGTCACGGTCTCGTTGTCGAGATCAAATTGGAGCATGTCCTCGGGCTTCTTGCTTAACTTCACGGTCTTAGGGGTCGCAG
>JBEKCW010000481.1:0-3951 GCA_050014675.1 Occallatibacter sp.
AAAAAGTCGTTTGAAGCGGCCGACCGCGTGGCGCGCAAGATCGTGATCCTGGGCGAGGATGAGATCAATTCCGGTGTCCTGACGGTGAAGGACTTCGCAACAGGAACGCAAACGAAGGTGCCGCGAGCGGAGCTGCACGAATTTCTTAAGAGTTGACCGCCGAGATGTGCCCCCCGCCCGTTTGCCGTTAATTCCGTGCACTGCGCGCCGACGGGCTTCATGCAGAGCGGGACAGACTCACTGCTGCGGGACGCCGTTTCATTCCGGGCTTCGGACGCCTTTCATTCATCGGCACACAAGCTGAAACTCCCGCGCCGTAGGACTAAAAAGAAAAAAACACACCCCTCCCCACCCCCGGGGTGCTCAGAAAGTAAATAGGGTGTATTGAGTGCTAAGTCAAAGTAATTAAATATTGTTAGACCATTTTGCTGTAACAAAAACTCTGTTACATTTGTTTCGCGCAAAAATGCGTTTTAAAGGACTTACAGTCAAAACCCTGTTGAAT
This sequence comes from Occallatibacter sp., assembly GCA_050014675.1. GTDB lineage: Bacteria > Acidobacteriota > Terriglobia > Terriglobales > Acidobacteriaceae > Telmatobacter. The sequence goes on from JBEKCW010000481.1 coordinate 506, forward strand.
TTGCGCTAAATGCGCGTTTTTGCGCGTTTCGGAATTATGAGCGTAACCAATTGACCCAATACCATTTATACCAAGTCTCGAGCGCCACCGACCTTCTTGAATTCGCACCAAATTGCACGCGAAAACAGCGCGCTTTTCTACTTTGTTTCCACCCGCTTCAATCGCAGGTCCCACAGGCGCGAGTCGCTCACGCTCATTTCGTTGAAATGGCCGCCTGCGTCCTTCAGAAAGCGAATGCTGCCCAGTTCGCACTCGAAGCCGTCAGCGTAGGTTGGCTTGAGCGGATAAACCGTGTCGGCGCCCTCATGGATCTCGAGCCCCTTGGACGGGAGCACCACTTTGAGCGTGGCCTCGGCGTCGTCGCTCACATAGTCGCCCGTCATCGCCTGCATATCGGCCTGGGTGGGCCTGGCGCGCTCCACTTTGTCGAAGATGTCGGCTACGTATCCCATCTGCATGGCGCGCATTGCAGTTACTTTGCCTGAAGCATCGGTACCCAGCTCATACGTAGTGCTCTCAGGCATGAGTTGGAATGACGTGGCAGATATCGCGATGATCGGATAGTGTCCACGCGCAATAAGCTTGCCGTCTTTGCGTTCGATAGTGAATGCGACATGGTTGCGGCTGCTCTCGTAAAGCCCCACGGAATCGGGAACCAGGGTGACGTTATTTTTGCCTGCCGCGGCAGCCTGGTCTGCGGCCGATGGCGGAAGATATACATCCACGACCTTGTGCCCGAGATTGGTTGCGTTGGTTCCGGCTTCGCTGCACAGTACGGCCACTGATAGCTGCTGGCTGGGGTAGTAGCCGAGCCATGTGCTATAGCCGGCAGTGGCGCCGGAGTGGCTGATCTCGCGCGCTCCGTTGTGGGCGGTGATGAAAAGCCCGGCCGAGTAGAAGAGCGAGCGGCCGTCGTTGAGCTTGCCCGGAACCAGCTCGCTCTTGACGAATGTGGAGTCGCCGATCTTCGAACCGAGATAGCGATCGTTCCAGCGAAGCAGGTCGTCTACCGTTGTGAGCAGCCCGCCGTTGCCGTAGGCATTTTCAAAGGGCATGAGCTGATGCTGCACGCCGTTCGTTTCCTCATAGGCGATGGCGCGGTTGGGTACGATGCGCTGAAAGTCGTCGCGCCAGCTGGTGGTTTGCATGCCGAGGGGCACAAAGATGTTGTCGTGCGTGAACTGGGCCAGCGACTTGCCTGACACACGCTCGACCAGGATGGCGAGCAGGTTGTAGCCGGTGTTGGTATACGACCACTCGTCGCCGGGCTTGTAGTTCAACTCTTTTTGATGTGCGGCGATGTCGAGCACCCAGGTGTTGGAGTAGACACGCGTGGTGCGCGGCCAGCCAGCAACTGCCTCAACTGAGCCCCAGTCGCGCAGGCCGCTGGTGTGATGCATCAGATGATCGATGGTGATGGGAGTGCCGTAGTCGGGCAATTCAGGGAAGTACTTGCTGATGGGATCTGTGAGTGAGAGCTTGCCCTGCTCGGCGAGCAACAGCACGGCCGCGGCGGTGAACTGCTTTGAGACCGAGCCGGCCTCGAAAACCGAGTAGGGAGTGAGCGCGACGTGTTGTTCAAGGTCGGCCATGCCATAGGCCGCATGCCAGACCTTGTTGCCGGCAAGTGAGACGCCGACGGCGCATCCGGGGGTGTCGGTATGGTTGAATGCGGAGAATATCTTGCCGATCTGCTCAGGCGCATCCTTAGGTACGGCAATCGGAGGCGCAGCATTGGGGGCAGAGGATTGGGCGGCAGCGGAGCACGCAACGGCAAGCAACAAGAGCAGTGTGCGGATGGGCATGGGAAATCCCTCAAGACATTCGTGACCGGGGGATGGGGCCGGAGGCTGAGTATGCAGCTCGAAATGTCGCCTTAATAATAATCGGCGCAGCTGAGGTAGTAGCCGCAATTGGTGCAAACCAATTTGCAATGGTGGCCGGTGAGCCGGCTTGAGCAGGTGGGGCAGAGCTGGCAGTGGTGGTCGATGGGCTGCGCATCCTGCAAGGCGCAGGCCGCCCCGGAAGATGAATTTTCGACAGCAAAATCGGCGTTAAAGGCCTGGGGAAGATGCGGCAGCATGCCCGACAGATTAGCATGGATAAAAGGCAATCTGCCCAGGGAAAGTTGGCAGGCGCCAGAAGCGTAAATATGGGCTGGGCTTCCCCGCCGGAGGGACGCAGCAATGGAGCCGCGGGCCCGGCAAACTCATCCCGTCATTCAGAAACCAGGAAAAACGCAGGATCATCGAATCCCCCAAGGAGGGAATATGGCAAGCAAGGCAAGTGCGGTTTGGTATGGATCACTAAAGGAAGGCAAGGGCACGATTTCGACAGCAACGGGCGTGCTGAGCAATGCGAACTACTCGTTTGCGACGCGGTTTGAGGGCGCAGATTCGGGCACCACGCCCGAGGAGCTGATTGCGGCGGCACACGCGAGCTGCTACTCGATGGCGCTGGGCGCGACGCTGGGCGGATCGGGACTGACGCCGGAGTCGATTGAGACCCACGCGGCGGTTACGCTGGCCAAGGTGGACGGCGGATTTGCGATCACCAAGATTGCTTTGACGACGACGGCCAAGGTTCCGGGCGCAACCCAGGAAGTATTTGAAACGGCGGCTGCGGGCGCCAAGGCCGGCTGCCCGATCTCGAAGCTGTTTGCGAACAACACCGAGATCACGCTTGACGCCAAGCTGGTGTAAGGCGGCATTCCGCTTCTGAGTCAAACATCCCTCCCCCAGGCGCTTTGAACACGAGCGACGCGGGGTGGGATGTTTGCATTTGGCGCCGTGATGAAAAAGTACAAGTTCAAAGCGGTGATTGAAGGCGGGTCCGGCGGTGGCGTCGGCGTGTCGTTCCCCTACGACGTTGAGAAAGAGTTCGGCACCAAGGCGAGTGTGCCGGTTAAGGCAGCTGTAGACGGGGTGGCTTATACCGGATCTCTGATGAACTGCGGAATGCCGAGTCATATTCTGGGCGTTCTGAAAAGCACCCGCGAGAAAATCGGCAAAGGTGTTGGAGACACAGTTGAAGTCGTGGTGTGGAAGGACGAACAAGAACGCGCAATTGAGACACCAAAAGACTTGAAGGCGCTGCTCAAGAAGGAAGGGCTGCTGGCGGCCTTTGAAAAGCTGAGCTACACCCACCAAAAGGAATACGTGCGCTCGATCGAAGAAGCGAAGAAGGAAGAGACGCGGCAGCGGCGGCTGGCCAAGTGCGTCGAGATGCTGAAAGCGGGAATCAAGACGCCGGGATAGAGCGGTTGCATCCGATGCAATGCGGGCTCTCAAAGGGCCTTAAGGGGCATATCTGAAGGCCTTCGAATAGTCTTTTCCAATTGAAGGATGAGCCTGAAGGAAGCGAAGGGTAGGCGAACCGGTTTTTGCCTTTCGTTTTTATATTCCAATCAGATTAGCAGTCTCCGTGGCGGAGGAAATGTGGGAATC
>JBEKCW010000482.1:0-3927 GCA_050014675.1 Occallatibacter sp.
TGGGCACACCGCATTGCCCTAACTGCGGCCGTCCTATTGCTCGCCAGTCCGCAGATCAGATTGTTCAGCGGATTATGGAGCTCGGACGCGGGGAGCGGGTGACAGTGATGGCACCGGTGGTTCGAGGTCGCAAGGGCGAGTTTAAAGATTTGCTCGATGAGCTTGATCAGCAAGGATTTCGCGCTCGCGTGGATGGAGAGATTCGCGATCTCTCAGAGCCTGTTCTTCTCGATCGCCGCAAGAATCACGCGATCGAGGCCATCATCGATCGCATCCTCTTAAAGCCCACAGATATGGGCGCGGGTGCTCCCAGTCTCTCGCTTTTGGGGACCGGGGAAGCGGCCAAGGCGAGCGCACATTCTTCTGGCAAGTTGAATCCCTCCCCGGACAAGTCCACTGCCGCGGGGTCAAAACCCTCCACTGAAAAGCGCCTGGAACAGGCAGTCAGCAAGGCCCTGCAACTGGCCAACGGCCTGGTACTGGTTGCATTGAGCAGCGCCTCGGGTGGCCAGTCGGAACAACTTTTTTCTTCGTCAATGGCGTGCCCCGATTGCGGTCTCGACGTGCCCAAACTGGAGCCTCGCAGTTTCAGCTTCAACTCCGCATTCGGCGCCTGCCCCGAGTGCCACGGGCTGGGCTCGCTCTATGATTTTGACCCTGCCAAGGTGATCACCGACTGGTCGAAGCCATTGCTCGATGGAGGCCTCGGCCCGGGCTCAGCGTCGCAGTATTTGATCAAGCTGATTCATCTCGCGGCTGAGCGTTATGGCATCGATGTCAAAACTCCGATTGAAGATCTGCCGGCGAAACAACAGCACATTCTGGTTTACGGGCCGCCCAAGGGCGAGGCGCCGCGCACGGGATTTCATGGGATTCTTGCTTATCTGCGCGACAGCGTGGAAGAGGCGCGCAGCGACGGCTATCGGGAATACATGATGAGCTTCATGTCGGCGACGCCCTGCCCGGTGTGCCGGGGCAAGCGTCTGCGGCCGGAGTCGCTGGCCGTGAAAGTTGGCGGGCTCTCAATAGCGGATTTCACCGCTCTTCCGCTCAACCGCGCCTTATCGGCAGCGATCAATTTGCAGTTCACGTCGAGGGAGGCGCTGGTTGCCGACCGCATCCGCCGCGAGGTGGTGGAGCGGCTGGAGTTTCTATGCGGAGTGGGGCTTAATTACCTCTCGCTCAACCGCAATGCCGCAACGCTCTCAGGCGGCGAGGGCCAGCGCATCCGTCTGGCCACGCAGATTGGCTCGCGGCTTCGCGGCGTGCTTTATGTTCTCGACGAGCCATCCATCGGCCTGCATCAGCGCGATAACAACCGCCTGATTGAAGCGCTCGAGAAGCTGCGCGATCTTGGCAACACGGTGCTGGTTGTGGAGCATGACGAAGAGACTATTCGTCACGCCGACTACGTTCTCGATCTGGGCCCCGGCGCAGGCCGGCTGGGAGGATATGTTGTGGCCGAAGGTACACCGCAGCAAATTATGGCTGCGCCGGGCTCGCTGACCGGGCGGTATCTATCAGGCCAGGCAACGATGCTGCAACGCGCCAGGCCGCGCAAACTTACAGGAAAGTGGCTCACCATTGAAGGCGCGCGCGAACACAACCTGCAGGACGTAAACATTCGCATACCGATTGGTGTAATGACCGTGGTGACCGGCGTGAGCGGCAGCGGCAAAAGCACGCTGGTGAATGACATTCTTTACCGCTCGCTGGCCAAGAGCATCTACGGCTCGCGCGAGGAGCCTGGCGCGCATGATTCTCTGGCCGGCGCAGAACAGATTGACAAGGTTGTCCGCATCGACCAGTCGCCCATTGGCCGCACACCGCGGTCCAATCCGGCCACTTACACCGGCGTTTTTTCGCCGATCCGCGACCTTTTCGCGATGCTGCCTGAGGCACGCGAGCGGGGCTACAAGCCGGGCCGCTTCAGTTTCAACGTGACCGGTGGCCGCTGCGAAGCCTGCCAGGGCGACGGGCAGCGCCGCATTGAAATGAACTTCATGCCCGATGTTTACGTCCAATGTGAAGTGTGCAACGGACGGCGTTATAACCAGGAAACACTGGCCGTGAAATTTCATGGCAACTCCATCGCAGACATTCTCGATTTGACGATTGAAGACGCGCTGCCGTTGCTGACAGACGTGCCGCAGGTGCGCCAGAAGCTGCAGACACTTGTGGATGTTGGCCTGGGCTACGTGCATTTGGGGCAAAGCGCGACCACGCTCAGCGGCGGCGAGGCACAGCGTATGAAACTGGCGCGTGAGCTTTCAAAGCGCCAGACGGGCCGCACGCTTTACCTGCTCGACGAGCCCACTACCGGCCTGCACTTTGACGACGTGCGCAAGCTGCTCGAGGTTCTTCACAGGCTCGCCGATCTGGGCAACTCTGTCATCATCATTGAGCACAGTATGGACGTGATACGGAATGCCGATTGGGTCATCGATCTGGGGCCGGAGGGCGGCGAAGATGGCGGACGCATCGTAGCGCAGGGGCGTCCCGCGCAGATTGCGGCAACGCCGGGTTCCTACACCGGCCACTTTCTCACGCGCTATTACACGACGGAGGATGGCAAGCTGGTTGTAGCGGAGATGGAAGAACCTGTAGAAGAGGCTGCGGTTGAAGAAAGCGGCCTGAAGCCGAACGGCAGCGGCAGCGCCAAGGCGAAACCCGCAAAGACAAAGAAGACTCCGGCAGCACGCGGCGGTAAGCGGGGAGCGAAATGACATTATTACCCAGCGACGAGCCGCTAGCCGATCAACCAGCCGCCGACCTCGCCGCAGATCCGCAGATGGAGCGATGTACCATCGATGACGCGCAGGGGACCGGGGACGCGGCGACAAACGCGACTGTCGAAGCAGCCGAATCTACGCCGGCAGAACCACCGGCGCTTACACCTGGCCCCGAAGAGCCGCCGCTATTTGCCAACGTGTTTCAGCCTGAGCCTCCGCCGCAGCCGGTTCGGATTCCCCATCTCGGTCATGTTCTTTTGCTGGCCGTATACCTGGTGCTGAGCCTGTTTGCATCCATCTTGATTTTGAGGGTTGCCGTTCAATTTCATCTGTTCAATGTAACGACACTTCAGGCGGCGGTAAACGACATTCACTACACGCTCGGGAGCGAGGCGCTTCTTTATCTTGGCGCTTTTGCCGCTGCGTACTTCACATTCCCGCTCATCTGGCACAAAAGTTTCTTCGCCGGGCTGCAATGGAACGGTGCAACTGCTCTGCGGCACGTTCGGGCACTGATCGGCACCGGCTTTCTCTGCTATCTGGCAGCAATGGTAAACATCCTGCTGGTCCCGGGCCCTTCGAATACACCAATCGAGAAGATATTTAAACAGCCCGGCGCGGCCTGGTTGCTATTCTTCTTTGGCATTACCTTCGCACCGTTTTTTGAGGAGTTCTTCTTCCGCGGCTTCCTGCTTCCGGCGCTCTGCACCGCCTACGATTGGCTCGCTGAGCGATTCTACAAAAAGCCGCGACTCCCGCTCGCGTCCGACGGAAGTCCGCAATGGTCTTTGAGCGCCATGGCGATCGCGTCCATCGTTACCTCGGCGCCTTTTGCGCTGATGCACGCGGAACAAACCGGCAACTCGGTTGATGCGGTCCTGCTACTGGCCTGCGTGAGCCTGGCGCTTTGCGCAGTGAGGCTGATTACGCGTTCGCTGGCGGCAAGCGTTCTGGTCCATTCCTTCTACAACTTCCTTATCTTTTCGATGATGCTGCTGGGAACCGAAGGCTTCAAGCATTTGGACAAGATGTGAAAGACAGTTGTCAGTGATCAGTTGTCAGTGGTCAGTGACCGGCTTGTTGAATCACATCGGCATGGCGCTCGCTGACAACTGATAACTGACGTCAGACAACTCTGCCCTTTAGAATAGTGCTGATGCCCACACCAACACACGCACAGCAGTTACTTTCGCTT
>JBEKCW010000483.1:0-4292 GCA_050014675.1 Occallatibacter sp.
TTCGGCGCCTCCACGCTTCGGCAATACGACCGGCGTGGCAGGTGCTGCGCTGAAGCCTGAGATTCTGGTTCGCGTGGGCATCAACGCCGAGCATCACGCGGGAGAAAACATAAGCTACTCGCTCGACGGCGGTAAAACGTGGCAGGGCACGGCATCGAATCCCGCGCCCACAAGCCAGTCCGGTTCAGTGGCTGTGTCGGCTGATGGCCGCACGTGGATCTGGGCTCCGCAACGCGAGTCGCCGAGCCTGACGCGTGACAACGGAGCAGCGTGGACGGCGGTGCAGGGGCTGCCGGCTGGAACGAAAGCAATTGCGGACCCGGTAAACAAGAACCTGTTTTATGCCGTCGAGATGCGCGATGGAACACTCTATCGCAGCAGCGATGGAGGGGCGACGTTTACCGGGGAGCACATCAAGACGAGCGATACGCCTGCGGCTTACGATGCACGGCATCGCGGCGATGCGCGCGGAGGCCAGGATCACATCTACGCGGCTCCAGGGCGCACGGGGGACCTTTGGCTGGCGGCGTTTGACGGGCTCTACCGGCTGGCTACCGACGTGAGTACGGGGGAGGGTGCGGCCTTTACGCGCATGCCGGGCGTGGAGACGATTGAGGCCTTCGGGTTCGGCAAGCCGGCGCCGCATCGTTCCTATCCGGCGCTCTACCTGGCGGGAACCGTGGATGGGCAGAATGGCGTCTTCCGATCAACCGACGAGGCGCAAACATGGGTGCGCATCAATGACGACCAGCACCAGTGGGGATTGATTCTGCAGATTGCCGGCGATCCGCGCATCTTTGGGCGGGTGTATGTGGGCACGCACGGACGCGGAATCTCCTATGGCGATCCGGCTGGGAAGTGAGTGGTTCCGGCGAATGAAGCAGGAGATTTTTCGCAGTAGGTTTATGGCCGCATTTCCCGGTAACGATGTTTGATCGCCCGCGGCTATCGACGCCATTGACGGGCTCTCTCACTGGCTCGGCGGGGTGGCTCCTATACTTGAGAGGCTGGTACTGAACAGACTCGAACCAAGCAGTCTGGCTTATAGCAAGGAGGAATTATGTCTGGCGAATCGAAGTGCCCGTTTTCGGGCGTCATGATTGAGCACACTACGGCGGGGGGCAAAGGCAACCAGGATTGGTGGCCCAAGCAGCTGAACCTTGCCATTCTTCATCAGCAATCATCGTTGTCGAACCCCATGGACGAAGAGTTTAACTATGCCGAGGAGTTCAAGAAGCTTGATCTCGATGCGGTGATCAAGGACCTGACAGCGCTGATGACCGACTCGCAGGATTGGTGGCCGGCGGACTTTGGCCACTATGGTGGGCTGTTCATCCGCATGGCGTGGCACTCGGCGGGCACTTATCGCATCGCCGATGGACGCGGTGGCGGCGGCAGAGGCTCGCAGCGGTTCGCTCCGCTGAACAGCTGGCCTGACAACGTGAACCTGGACAAGGCGCGGAGGCTCTTGTGGCCCATCAAGCAGAAGTACGGCAAAAAGATTTCGTGGGCCGACCTGATGATTCTGACCGGCAACGTGGCGCTCGAGTCGATGGGCTTTAAGACTTTTGGATTTGCCGGCGGGCGCGCGGACATATGGGAGCCGGAGATTGATGTGGATTGGGGAATTGAGTCCACCTGGCTTGGCGACGAGCGCTACAGCGGCGACCGGGAGCTGGCCAATCCGCTGGGCGCCGTGCAAATGGGACTGATTTACGTGAACCCCGAGGGACCGAACGGCAACCCTGATCCGATTGCCGCGGCGCGCGACATTCGCGAGACTTTTGCGCGCATGGCCATGAACGACGAGGAAACCGTGGCGCTGATTGCCGGCGGCCACACGTTTGGCAAGACCCACGGCGCGAGCCTGGCGACTCACGTGGGCGCTGAGCCTGAGGCCGCTCCAATCGATGAGCAGGGGCTGGGCTGGAAGAGCGATTTTGGCACCGGGGTGGGTAAAGACGCTATCAGCAGCGGGTTGGAAGTGATATGGACATCGACTCCGACGAAGTGGAACAACGATTTCTTCGACAACCTGTTCGGCTATGAGTGGGAGTTGACCAAGAGCCCGGCCGGCGCGCACCAATGGCAGCCCAAAGGCGACGTGGCAGCCGATGACATGGTGCCTGACCCCTTCGACAAGAGCAAGCGCCGCAAGCCGACCATGCTGACCACGGATCTTTCGCTGCGCTTCGACTCGGCTTACGGAGTGATCTCGCGGCGTTTCCATGAGCATCCTGAGCAGTTTGCCGATGCCTTTGCGCGCGCGTGGTACAAGCTGACGCACCGCGACATGGGTCCGCGCTCGCGGTACCTGGGCAAGCTGGTGCCGAGTGAAGTGCTGATATGGCAAGACCCGGTGCCCGCGGTTGATCACGAACTGGTGAACGACGCGGATGTTGAGGCGTTGAAGGCCAAGGTGCTGGCTTCGGGATTGTCGATTTCGCAACTTGTGTCGACGGCGTGGGCTTCGGCGGCAAGTTTCCGGGGCAGCGACAAGCGCGGCGGGGCTAACGGCGCGCGCATTCGGCTCGCTCCGCAGAAGGACTGGGAGGTAAATCAGCCCGGCGAGTTGGCCGGGGTGCTGGCTAAGCTGGAGGCAATTCAGACGGAGTTCAATGCGGGCGGCAAGAAGATTTCGCTGGCTGACTTGATTGTGCTGGCGGGTTCGGCTGCCGTTGAGGCTGCGGCTAAGAAGGCGGGGCATGACGTGAAGGTTCCCTTTGCGCCGGGCCGCACTGACGCTTCGCAGGAGCAGACCGATGTTGAGTCGTTCGCCGTGCTGGAGCCGAAGGCAGACGGGTTCCGCAATTATGTGTGCAACGGGCTTGAGGACTACGCCGCAAATCTGCTGCTCGACAAGGCGCAGCTGCTCAAGCTGACTGCTCCGGAGATGACGGTGCTCGTGGGCGGCCTGCGCGCCCTGGGCGCTAACTACGGGCACACGCAGCACGGCGTGTTTACCAAGCGGCCTGAGACGCTGACCAACGACTATTTTGTGAATTTGCTGGACATGGGCACGAAGTGGGAGAAATCGGCGAGCGAGAGAGGCGTGCTTGAAGGACGCGACCGCAAGACCGGCGAGTTGAAGGGGACGGCTACCGTGGTCGACCTGGTATTTGGGTCGAACTCACAGTTGAGGGCACTGGCCGAGGTGTACGCGAGCAGCGATGCTTCAGAGACCTTTGCGAAGGACTTTGTGGCTGCATGGACTAAGGTGATGAACGCGGATCGGTTTGATCTGGCGCGATAGCGAGTCGGCGAGTCAGCAAGTCAGCGAGTCGGCAACGTGATTGGCCCATCATCGGCAACGATGATGGGCCAATTTGCGTTGTGGGCCTGAATGGCTCACCGGGCCGGTGGTCAATAGCCGATATATTGTCGACCGTCTTTGCATTCATTTACGCATGATTGGCGCAGAATCAAAATCGTGGACACCGCTCAAAACAGGTCGACGGCAGATCTAATTTCATGGCCCGCAATTGACGCCTTGCGTTCGGCTGCTCGCTGGCTCAAGGCTCCGAAATGAAGAATGAAAAACAAAAAAGCATACCCCCCCACCCCCGGGGCGCCTCGAAGGTAAACAGGATGTTTTCGATACAAACGCTGCAAAGAATGATAGTTAAGCGGAACAATGTAACAAAAACGTCGTTACATTTATTTCGGATGATTTCTGGTTCTAAAGGACTTAGGGCACGAGTTCCGCCGTTTTTGCGTCAAAGTCGTGTATTTCGCGCGCTCCGGAACTCTCCATCTAACCGTCTGAATGCAAATTGTTTACACCTAACCCGCATTTCTCACAATCCTGCCCAAGCCGCAGTTTTTTCGCCCGCCCGTTGCAGTTAATTACCAGCCATGAGCGCAGACTGGAAACATGCATACTGCGGAAGACATCTGCCGTCGGGCTCCACCATCCATTGAGTTGAAAGCTGAGGGGCAAAAAGCAAAAAAACACACCCCTCCCCACCCCCGGGGTGCTCAGAAAGTAAATAGGGTATTTTCTGACCATGTATAGGCAAACAAAAATGGTTAGCCGACAGAATGAAACAAAAATGCTGTTACATTCGTTTCGGAGGGTCTCGCGTTCTAAAGCACTTACAAGCCAGTTGCTGCATTTCTGGTGCAAGAAAACGTGCATTTTCGCGTACTTGCATGTCTCGGAATTCCGGCGGTAAACGATTGATATCAAGCGTACTTACATCGAATTCCGCGCACTCTCTATTTTGCTCGATTTCGCACCCAGATGCGTCGGAGATTCTCCCGTGCTTCAAGCACACTTCACTGCCGCTCGA
>JBEKCW010000484.1:0-3909 GCA_050014675.1 Occallatibacter sp.
GAAAACGAGCCGTGGTCTCTGCTGCTGACGGGAAAGGACCTGGAGGAGGCTGAGCGATGGGAGAAACAGAATTGGGCTTCCTCCTGGCGGGAAAGGCAGTTCCTGGACGCTTGCCGCGAGCAACGCAGAAGAAAGCGGCAGGGACAGGCCGCATTGGCGCTGCTGATTTGCCTTTTGATCGCGATGTCGGCGTCGTGGTATGTGGCGTGGCGCGCGCAGAAGCGCGCTGAAGCGAATCTCTCGCTGGCCAAGCAGGCGGTAGACCAGAGCCTGTCGTTCGCCGGCCGTCAGCAGGGGCGCGAGTCGCAGGACTCGCCGGATATCGAAGCCTTTCGCAAAGAGCTGCTGAGCAAAGCGGCGACGTTTTATGGGGCGTTTATCCGTTACAACTCCGGCACCGAGGAGTTGCGCGCCGAGGCGGCGTCGGCGCACTCGCGGCTGGCCGATATCGACCGGCTGCTGGACAAGCGCGACGACGCGGTGAAGGAATACAAGAACGCAATCGCGGAGTTTGAGAAGCTGGCGAAAGACAAGCCGAAAGAAGTCGTATATCTCCAAAAGCTGGCCTACTGCCACAACTGGCTGGGTGAAACTCTACGTCAGTGGTACGAACAGGGATCGACGCCCGACAAGACTCTGGCGAGCCAGTCGACGACGGAGTACAACTCCGCGCTCACGCTTCAGCAGCAGATTCACGTTGGAGCGCCAGAGAACGCGCAGTACACGCAGGAGCTGGCGAGGTCGCATTACAACCGCGCAATTCTGGAAGACGACCTGGGCGATCGCAATGACTCCGAAACAGATTTGCGTGCGGCGATGGCCCTGCTTGATCCGCAGGTGGGGCAGAAGATCACGATTGACGCTCAGCAAACGACGCCCAGCGCGGCGCAGGACCTGGCGCGGACCGACAACAACCTTGCCGCGCTGGAAGCGAAGGAGGGGAAATATGCCGAGGCGCGCCCGCTGTACGAGCGGGCCATCGGGATCGGCGAACAGCTTACGGCGGCAGACAAGGATAGCCGCGAATACAAGTACGAACTGGCCGAGTACTACGAGAATGAAGCGCAGCTGCTGGTGAGCATTGGCGATGAGAAGTTGGCAGCGGACCGGAATCACGATTCGCTTGACCTGATTGAACAGCTTACGACGCCTGCGTCGTCGATCGGGCTCAAGGAAGCGGAGATTCTGCAGTTGCGCAGCAAAATCCTGATGCAGAACGGCGCCGCGAACGCGCTCGAAGAGGCGGAACGCGAACGGGAGCTGCTGAACCAATTGCAGAGCGGCGGGCTTCCGCAAGAGCATCCCCTATTTCACGTGATCTACCAGAACCTGGCGCTAAATTACATCGATCTAGCGAAAATGGAGCTGAAGAATGGAGACGTGGCGGATGCGCAGCTTTCGTTGAAGAGCCTGGCGCTGGTGATTCCCGAGCTTGCGCCGGAGGATAAACCGGATATCGAGCAGAGTTACGAGTATTACGCGCGGCAATTGAAGACCAGGCAGGCAAAGCGCAAATGACGAAACTGTAAGGCAGAACAAATCATTCCGAATCCAAGGGAGAATATGAGGGCCGCGAAGGGTTTTTTTATCTGGCTAGTTGTCTTGGTTGGGTTGGTGAGCGCCGCTGGAGCGCAGCAACTCAACGCGCCTCAGCCGGCAGTGAACACTGCTGCAAATGAAAGAGTGTCGACCGAGTGGGGGCCTGGGCCAATGAGCCTGTGGTCGAACACGCCGGATGGGCAACAGGCGCCGAAAAAAGCGAAGGCCGAGATCGGTCCACCAAAGCCGATTAAGCCCCGGCAAATTGACCCCAGCATGGTGGGCTACATTGACGATGCGTCGCTGGGCAATGAAGTGCGCATCCGTTTCGATGCGGGATTTGATGATCCGCGGCCCGATCGCGCCGAGTATTTCTACCAGGGCAACTCATCGCCGAATCCGGGCACCAGCGCCACGCAGCGTACGCTGAACTTTCAGCAGCTTTATCTGAGCGGCGAATACGCGCCTTTCAAAAGGCTATCGGTGTTTGCGATGGTGCCGTTCCGGTGGATTCAGCCGTTCTTCATCGTCGCGCCGGGCACTACGCCCAACCTCGGAGACGATGGCGGAATCAGCGATGTGCAGGCGGGGTTGAAGTTCGCCGCGCTTACGACCGAGAAGACACAAGTGACGTTGCAGCTGCGGTCGTATTTCCCCACCGGAGATGGGCAAAAGGGCCTGGGCACGGGCCACTACAGCATTGAGCCGATGGTGCTGTTGTATCAAAAGCTGAACGATCGCACCGCGCTGGAGGGCGAGGCGGGAGACACGCACCCGATCGGGGGAATGACCTACGTGAATCCGCCGGCGCCACCGCAGCAGTGGTCCGCAGACGTGGCGATGTACGGCCTGGGGCCGAGCTATGAATTGATCACGCGCGGCAATTACAGCTTTGCGCCGGTCCTGGAACTGGTGGCGTGGCACGTCTTTGGTGGCTTGCAGACTGGTTCAAATAACCAGGCGCAATCGGCGGCGGGCATCAACGTTTTCAACGCCAAGCTGGGCGGGCGTTTGAACTTTGACCACGGCAGTTCGATCTACGCCGGATACGGCCGCGGAATCACGTCGGACATCTGGTACAGGAACTTGTTCCGCGTGGAGTATAGAAGATCGTTTTAGGGCTGGCCGGTGTAGCGCACATCGAGCAGCGTGCAGTCGTCGAGCGCTTCAGCGGCCGAGCGGAATTGCGCCACGGCGTTGAGGATTCCGTCGACCCCCTGGCCGAGCGCGGCGTTGCTGAGTTCGGCGGTACCGAAGAGGTCGCCATTCGGATTTTCGGTTTCAGTCACTCCGTCCGTCGTGAGCAAAAGCCGCTCGCCGGGGCGCAGTACATCGTGTGCCGAAGTATACGCAGCGTCGGGAATGAGGCCGACGATCAGTCCGCCTTCCTTAAGTTCGCGCACCTCGCTGCCCAGTATGGCGATTGGATTGATGTGGCCGCAATTGAGGTACTCGACGCGGCCATCGGGGAAGAGGCGGACGATGACCATGGTGGCGTATTTGCCCACGTTGCGCGTGCAAAGGAATTCGTTGACCAGCGACGCAATCTGGGGGAACGGCTGGCGCGCAAGGAACTGTGCGTGAAGAATTCCCTGCATGGTTGCAGCCACGATGGCAGCGGTGATGCCCTTGCCTGAAACATCCACCACCACGGCGCAGATAGAGTCGTCTACAACAACCACGTCGTAGAAATCGCCGCCGATCTCATAACAGGGAACGCTGCGCGCGGCCAGTGTTGCGTAAGGCACCGTGGGCAACGTGACAGACATGAGGCCGCTGTGGATGCGGGCGGCGATGGCCAACTCCTCGCGGGCCTGCCGCGCCTTGAACTCTGACTGTGCAAGCAACACGTTTTCAACCAATGCAGCAGCTTCGTTGGCGATGGTGTCGAGCAGCTGATGATCGAGCTCTGAGAGCGAGCCGGGCTTGATCTGGCTATCAAGGTAGAGCAGGCCGAATAGCTGAGCCGGGCCGGCGTTTGAGACGCGCTTGCGCAGCGGAATGCAATAGACGCTGCGGATGCGATGCGAAATCAAGCTCGACCACTCCGACGCGCGCTGGTCTTCAAGTGTGTCGCTGATGGAGAATTTCTTATTGCTTTCAATGGCTCTCTGAATGGAACGGCGCGAGAGGTTTGAGTCCTCTTGGAGTGTTGAGCCATCGGCCGCCAGGCCCAGCGCCATGCGCATCGAGTCCCCGTCGCGCAGGAAGACGAATCCGCGCTCGACGCCGGTGAGCTCGAGGGTTGTTTGCAGCAGCGCGGCAAGGATGTCGTTAACAGCGCTGCCCTCGTTGAGCCTGCGCGCCGCATCGAGAAGAAACTTGAGCCGCTCCATATCGGTCGCGGCGTCGGCTTCGGCGGGAGATGGT
>JBEKCW010000485.1:0-3894 GCA_050014675.1 Occallatibacter sp.
TCGCGGGCAGCGTGCTGTGCGTTGCAACCATGTTCGCTTCAGTGAGCGCGCTCAACCAGGCGTGGTCGCGCGAAATCCGCCATCAGGTCATGGACGCGCAACGCATGGTGCCCTCACCGGGTGCGGAGCTCTACCTGGCCAAGGTCATCCTCAACTTTCTGTTCGTCACGGTTGTGCAGATCATCCTGGCGCCGTTCTTCTTCATCTTTTACAACCTGCACATCGCGGGTCAGGGATGGCTGCTGCTGGTGGTTCTGCCGCTGGGCACCTGGGCGCTGGTGGGCAACGGCGTATTTTTCGCCGCGCTCAGCATGAGTTCGCGCAATCGCGAGCTGCTGTTATCCATTATTCTTTTTCCCATCTTCATCCCCGCGCTGCTGGCCATGGTGCAGGCCACTGGAGACATCTTCACAGGCGACAGCGACCCCATGCTCTGGATCAAGATGCTGCTCGGCTACGACATCATCTTTACGACGGTGAGCCTGCTGCTGTTCGATACGGCGCTGCATGCGGATTGATAAGAGCAGCTTCTAGCTGCTGGCTTCTTCGTGCTGGCACCTACAGACGAGAATATTTGACCATTGTTAAAGAACAGCAAAGAATCATGCTGGAAGTCCCGCATTCGCACGCAGCCGCTGGCTGTTCGGTGGTGTCTCATTTTGACAATTCAGAGCGCTATTGTAGCGCGCCCGGTGCTTTCTATCTGTCGGCTTATATCGTTATACTCCGATCCGCAAAAGCCCCAACGAACACAAATCTCTTCGGCGAACCAATTCTCCGGAATCGACTGCCGTAGTAGCTCACCACGATGAAATACCGAGTACGTTCCATCGGCGTCGCGCACAAATTCCCAAGTATTCGGCCTCATAAGGGCACCACCGTTCTTTCCCGATTGGCTACTGGCTACTCACTATTGGCTGCCTTCAAAACTTCCGGCTCCACTCGCGCGGCCAGCGCTCCACAACGACCTTGGTCTGGGTAAAGAACTCGACCGAGTGCTGCGCCTGCGCGTGCAGGTCGCCGAAGAAGCTCTCACCCCAGCCGCTGAACGGGAAGGTCGACATGGGCGCGGCAACTCCCACGTTGATGCCCACGTTGCCCGCGTTCACCTCGTAGCGGAAGCGGCGAGCGTTGGCGCCGTCGGTAGTAAAGATGCACGCCATGTTGCCATAGCTGCGCCCGTTCACCAGCGCAATGGCCTCTTCAATGGTGCTTGCGTGCATCAGGCTCAGCACCGGCCCAAATATCTCGGTGCGCGCAGCATCGGAATCGGGTGCAACATCGTCGAGAATCGTGGGAAAGACAAAATATCCGTCTGCAAAATCGGGAATCTTCTTGCCGCGGCCATCCACAAGAACCCGCGCGCCGTCGTGTTCGCCTTTTGCAATCATCCCTTCAATGCGCGCCTTGCTATCGGCCGAGATTACCGGCCCCATTTCGATTCCCTGCGCCGCTCCGTAACCCACTTTGCGGCTCGAGGCCGTGGCTGCGATCTGCTCAGTAAAACCGGGCCGCGCATCGCCCACGGTAATTGCCACCGACGCGGCGAGGCACCGCTGGCCCGCGCAGCCAAATGCCGAGTCGGCAAGAATGCGCGTGGTCATCTCCATATCGGCGTCAGGCATTACCACCACTGGATTTTTAGCCCCGCCCTGGCTCTGCGCGCGCTTGCCGTTAGCTGCGGCGCGGCTGTAGATGTAGCGCGCGGTTGCAGTGGAACCAACAAAGCTGATAGCTCGAATGCCGGGATGGTCGAGAAGCGCATTCACTGTGTCGCGGCCGCCGTTGACCAGTTGCACCACGCCATGCGGGAAGCCGGCTTGCTGCATGAGCGCGTAGACCTTTTGCGAGGTGACAGGGACGCGTTCCGAAGGCTTGAGCACGAAGCAGTTGCCTGCGGCTACCGCGTAGGGCATAAACCAGAAAGGAATCATGCCGGGAAAGTTGAACGGCGTAATCGCGGCGACCACGCCGAGCGGCTGGCGGATCATGTGCTCATCGATGCCGGCGGCAATGTCTTCGCAGTTGGTGCCCTGGATAAGCATGGGCATACCGCACGCGGTTTCAACATTCTCAATCGCGCGCTGCATCTCCGCTTTGCTCTCAGCAAGCGTCTTGCCGCATTCGTCGGTGATGGAGAGCGCGAGATCGTCGCGATGTTGTTCGAGAAGCGTCTTGAGCTTGAAGAGCGGCTGCACGCGATCGACAACAGGGGTGCGGCGCCAGCCGACAAAAGCACGTTCCGCGATTTCGACCGCGAGGTTGACGTCTTGCGCGGGTGAGAGCGGCACTTCGGCCAGAACCGCGGCAGTAGCAGGGTTGATCACGTTGAGCGTCTCGGTGGCGGAGGAAGCGCGCCAGGCGCCGTCGATAAAATTCTGCAAGCGTTCAGGCATGATGAGTGGCTCCTAGGGGAAACGGCCGCAAGGTCCCGGTAAACCTTGCTCCGCCGCAAACCTGCAACGGCAGATTTTCAAAGTTTACACTCGCGAAGCCGCGATAGTCGCTGTTGGCCTGTTATTGCCCGATTGCGGAGACTGAAGACTGCGGTTCGCCGCCTGGCTTGAAGGCAACGCCTAGAATCGGTTTGCCCGAAGCAAGAATGTCCCTGATGTGCGACGGCGATGCGCAGGAAGCCGCGGCCATCATAATGCGTATTGCCTGCGCTGGTGCGGTGGAAGATGACAGGCGGAAGATCCAGGGCACATCGGCCGACGTGAGCGCACGGTCGTCGCTGAGCGCGAGAACAGGAACAAAGGTTTTGAGGGCGAGTTGTTCCGAAAGGTGAGCGCTGTCGCGATCGAGAGCGACGATCGCGACAGCGTGCTCGTCCATGAGCGCGCGGACGAGCAGTGTTGATGCGGCGCCCCAGTTCTGTTTGCTTTCGATGGGCAGGAGGGTCCATGCTTCAGCACGGCCAGATCTTGAGTTGAGCGCCGCAAGCATCTCCGCGGACTGCGCAATCGCAGCCGCGCCGGGTCCGAAGAGAATCACGCGCGTTGTGCCATCCTGCGAAACTACCGCATGCGAAGGGGCCAGACCAACTCCATTCTCGCCAACGCGGGCATAGGGAGCCTGCGTTGCCGGTGCCTCGGGCTGGGCCGGCGCAGACTGATCGGCGGCGATACCATGCGCGGCCGGCTCTTTCTCCACGGTCGCAACCCGGTAGGTGATGGCGCCTTTGTGCACGGTGCCCAGATACAAGGGAGCCGTGTTCTTCTGGTTGGGATCGAAGACAAAGTGCCCGGTTACGCCGTTGTATTGTTCGATATCGGCAAGCGCATCGTGAATGCGGGCGCGGTTGAGGCCGGCCTTGCAGATGGAGTCGAGCAACATATTCATCGTGTCGTAAGCCATCGAAGCAAACTGCTCGGGCTTTTCGTGGAAGCGGTCTTCAAAGCGACGGTTGAAGCCGAGCCAGTTCGGATCGTTGCGCGTGGGATCGTAGGGATACACGGCCTCGAATCCTTCTGCGGCATCGCCGGCTTCTTTCAGCAGCGTATCGCCCAATGTGCGAAATTCGCCGAACGCCTGCTGCTTCATCCCGGCGGCCCGCATCTGCTTCAAAATCGTCGCCGCCTCCGACTCGTCTCCAACCAGGAGGACTGCGTCAGGGCGCGAGCTGCGAATCACTCTGAGTTGCTTGGCGTAATCCTTATCTCCGGGTTGAAAAATCTGTTCCATCACCACCGGATGGCCCAGCCGGCGCGAAGCATCGAGAAACTTGCCAAGGCCAAAGCGGCCGTATCGGCTGCTCGACCTGAGGATCGCCACGCGCTTCAATCCAAGCTCGGTATAGATGCGGCGAGCCAGCGTCTGATACTGTTGCCGGTCATCCTGCATGGTGCCGAAATACCACGGAATGGTAGTCTCTGGAACCGTGGGATCGCTGTT
>JBEKCW010000486.1:0-3889 GCA_050014675.1 Occallatibacter sp.
TATTCCAATTCGATGGAAACTACCCCATCGATACCCAGTTCCTTGATGGCCTGGAGATAAGGGCCGAATTTCACGATGCCTCTGCCCGGCGGAAGATCGCCGTGCACTTTTCCGTCGCAATCGCTGATGTGAACATGGATTGCCTTGCCTCTCAAGCGCAGGAGTGAATCCGGGCCGCTGTCGGAGAGCACGCAATGGCTGATATCGATGTTGGCGCGCACGCGAGGGTGAGCGCACTCGTCTACGAAGCGCACCATCTCGCCGACGCTGTTGAGAACGCTCATGCGAAATGGCTCGAGCTCAAGCGCAATATCCAGGTTCTTTTCATCGGCGTAGTCGCCCAGGATGCGGCAAGTCTCAATCGCCCAGCCCCATTGAGCCTCGGGCGAGATGACTTCGCGTTGCCACAAGTACTCGCCCAGCACCAGCAGGACATTCCTTGCTCCGAACTCAGCTGCAAGGTCGATGAAGCGCTTGCAGCGAGTCACGTGGAAATCGCGCACTGGATCGTTGAAGTCGATCAGTCCGGTTGCCACAACCGGCAGTGACATGATGGGAAGGTCTTCTCTTTCGCAGGTAGCCGCGATGGCATGCTTCTCCGCGTCAGAGATCGTCATTGCTTCGGTGAAGATATCCACGCAGTCGAATCCGATCCGTGCAATGTGCTTCAGGCCGGTGGCAGTGTCCATTCCAACCTGTGCGAAGGCGCTGTTAATGATGCCAAGTTTCATAGATCTCCTTTGCTGGAACTGGTGTGTGTTATCTCCCGCAGAGATACCATACGGTGTTCCGCGGCGCTGAGGGCAGCGGCCTCGACCAATGCGATGCTCTGTAGATTATCCCTGCCGCTGATTGCAGGAGCCTGGCCAGTTTCCACGGCGATGAGCAACTGGCCCATGGTTGCGCCGAATGCGTCAGGGAACCAGCTTTCCGCCGGACAGAAGTGATGAAAGCTGGCGTCGCCCTTGCGGGCGAAGCGCAGAGTCGACGGCGTTGTTAAAGGGTCTTTGCACCAGCCGATGTCCCCTACCGCAAGGCCATCCATGCCTTCAATACGGAACTCGATGCGAACGTCACCTGGGCAGCCTTCCTTTACGGGACCACACCACACGTCGTCAGTGATCACGCAACGAAGGCCGCTATCGTATTCGAGGATCGTTGTGCAGATTCCGTCGGTATGCGGAAATGCGGTACGGGGATCGGGGCGGGTGCTCGAAAACACCCGTTCCGGGTCGCCGAACCACGAGCGCATGCAATCGAGGTGATGAATCGACATGATCCAGAGCGTCGCGGAACCGATCTCAGTTTGCCATGGCTGCCAATGCGGGACCGCTCGCATATCGATAGTGGCAAAAACAGGAGATCCAAAATAACCTTCGCTGAGAAGTGTATTTGCGGCGTAAACCGACGGATCGTAGCGCATATTCTGGTTTACCGCGAGTTGGATACCCGCCTGCTCGCAGCAGCGCACGGCCTCTTCAGCTTCCCGGTAGCTCAGGGCCAGCGGCTTCTGCGCCAGGATGCCTTTCACGGTAGCGCGGGCGCAGGCGGCGCGAATCAATGCAAGCTGATGCTGCGGAGGAACGGCGATGTCCAGGACCTCGATCGCCGGATCGTCGATGAGCTCCTCGTAGCTGTCATAGACGCGGGGAATCGAGTGACGAGCCGCCACGCGAGCCGCGTTCTCTTGAATGCGGGATGCAATAGCAACCGGATTGAATCCGCAACGGCGATAGCTGACGAGGTGGCAATCGTTGACGATGAACCCGCTTCCAAGAATCCCTATACGAAAGTCCTTTTTGCGGGGCGCAGATGGAGAAAAACGCAGTTCGAGGTTCGGCATTTGGGATCACGAGCATTATAGGCCGTGCCATTTCCATGCGTGCGCCGTGGAGATAGGCGAGTTGATTTCAGCTTGATTCTGACGTCGGCTGAGTAGAGGCGCGGGACCGCATTTTGACGGTACGGACGACAGTGCCGGGATGTGTTTGTCGATGATTTTGGATGCTTCTTTGTGTAACAAATTATAATCAAATCAATAATTTACAAGGGCAAAAGCGCAACTGTCACGGTAGACGTCAACATTCCACTTGAGCGAATAATCGTTTTTCCTTACAAGTGACTAAGAAATCTGAGGTGAAGCTTGCTGTCCCCAGTAGTGAACGATAAGGGAGACTATCATCTGTCAGCTTGATAGCGGATACGAATTGGGCTGATGCCGGCAGTTGCCATTCCCAATGTGCGCGTTTTCGCCAACCGCGCGTGGCCAGCAGGATCCAAAGGAATAAGATTCCCCACACCGACCCAGCAAGATTTTCAAAGTTGCGGATGCGACCGAGTGCGACTGCTTTGGCCAATATGTCCGGGGGCAGTGTATACGCGTCCTGCGAATTTGCCGGCGTAGACGGCCGGCTCGAAGTTGCAGGCGCACTCTGCGTGGTTGGCGCCGTTGATGTCTGCGCCGCCACTGGTGCGCCAACTGCTAAAGCGATCACCGCGATCATGCAGACCACGATCGGCGTAAAGCGACCAATTGTCATACCATCTCCCTAAAAAGAAGCCGGACGGGAATTACCTGAGGCTGGCCTTTGTGGTATCCCACCCATCGAGCAAAAGACGCTCGATGGATGGGATACCCAAGGTTTCATACACGGCGGGTCAGAAATGCCGCTGGGGAACTAAAAAAGCCGGACGGGAATTATCTGCAGCGACCACCCTATCCCTATTGCCCCTTGGCCAACTTCCTGTCAAGAAAATCCTCCATTGCCGAATAGGCGCGAATCCAGTTTCGCCTCAGCAGGATCTGGTGCAACTCATCTGGAAAGACGAGCTCTTCGACATCGACCCGTTGCTTGCGAAGAGCTGTAGCCAGGTTCACCGTTTCGGAAAACGGCACATCTTGATCTTCGTCACCCTGAATCAGCAGCACCGGGGACTGCCATATTGATACCGACGCAATCGGGGAAGACAAATAGGCAGTCTGCGCTTGCTTGGGATCGTCAATGGGGTTGTAACCAGGCGAGAGCGTATGCATGATGTTGTTCCAGTCGGCGACCCCGGAAAAATCAACTCCGGCCGCGAACACGTCTGAGGAGCGCGCCAGGGCTAGCGCCGTGAGGAGGCCGCCATAGCTGCCGCCCCAAACACCAATTCGTTTGCCATCCACATCGGTGCGGCTTTTCAGATACAGTCCTGCGCCTGTCACGTCGTTGAATTCGCTGGCGCCGCTGGGCCCAAAATTCAATGCCTCACGAAAGTTGAGCCCGTACCCAAGACCACTGCGATAGTTCACGCTGAGCACGATGTATCCCTTGCTCACGAGATACTGATCCATGGCATAGGCATCGGAGTAGTACTTTATCCACTGGAAACCGAGGAGCATTTGCCGCCGGCTGCCACCATGAAAAAACACCACTGCGGGGTGGCGTTCACCGGGTTTCAGCCCCGAAGGCAGATACAGCTGGCCGTGAATCGCAAGCCCATCGGAGGCTGGAAAGATCACCTGTTGCGGTTCTACAAATCGAGCCCCCGGGAAGTCCGGAGGAATGGTCTGAGGGGCGAGATCGAGGAAGCGGCCATCTTTCGCGATTGCCGCGCGCGTGGGGAAATGCGCGTTGGAGCGCAGCACTGCTACGGATGTATTGTCGCTTGCGACAACCGGCTGCGTTTCTATTCCGCTGCCGCTGGTAACGGCATCGGGGGCGGCGGTGGAAACATTGTCAGCAAAGTTCAGCTTCCATACGTGCCTTCTGTCGATATCACCCTGGTTCGAATCGAAGACCAGTGTCTTGCGGTCGAAGCTCAGATTCACATGCTGCACTTCAAATTCGCCCGGGGTCAGCAGCGAAGCCGGTCCGCCAGCAACCGGCACCGAATAAAAATGCAGCCA
>JBEKCW010000487.1:0-3881 GCA_050014675.1 Occallatibacter sp.
ACAGTTTTTGCGTGCTTTTTGAGGATAACGGATTTTCTTGGAATCGCTGGTCAGGACTGGGGCCATGCCGCGGGCGATGCGCGTGACTGGGAGAGTGATGTTGTTCATGTGTCCGGACCATTCCTTTCCTATTTAGATTGTGCGCCGGACCGGGGTAATCACCTGCAGGCGCTAAATGCCCGGGATTCAATGAGGCAGACTGCGGCGCTGTTGACTGCTTTATGCGCCGGCTACCCATTGCACATGGGAGTGCGGCGAGGTTGAGGGTCAGAGCGGGTGGCCTGAAAAGAAACAAGGGCTGGAATTTTCGGTGGTTGGCCTTTGTGGTCTCCCACCCATCGAGCAAAAAACGCTCGATGGATGGGGCACGGTTTCATCTGTTGTGGGTCGGCTTCGACGGTGGGGGACTAGAAAGAAACAGGGCGGGAGTTGCCGGCGGATGAGGTTCTTAAGAAATCACGCCGCGTTGTTTGATTCGGCATTTCTGTTTTGCCCCTTACTCAGGCGATTCAAGCAGCATCGAACCGGCCTGCGGAAGGTCTATGGAGAGTGCGTGGTCATGTTCGGCGATTGAGCGCGACGACCATGCGTCGTGCCATGTCGTAGCACTCCACCCTGACGGAATCTCTAACTCTGTATGGCGCGTCAAATCGGCATCGTCTCGCAGGCCCTCTTCCAGGTTGCCGCCCAGAATGCGGAGTTGCCCGGAGCGAGTGCGCCAGGCTGCAATATTCACGGTCTGGTTCAAATCGATCTCTCTCGCACGCACGCAGGCCTGGCGCTTCAGCATTTCGTTCATGACTCCTGCCGCGAGTGCATACGGAGTACCTGTGTTACCCCAAATCCAGGAGAGCGGTTTTAGCTCCATCGAGCGCAGGTCGGGCGGATTCCACACCATGACGCTCTTCCCTCCTTCGGTGTTGAGCGTCAATTCAGGAGTTACCCCTGCCTGATAAACCACGCGTGCCGACGGCTGAGCCTGGATGTTCTGGGGATAACAGAACGAGTTGAATGAGACCTCCGATCCTTTTGCGAATTCCGGCGCTCGATTGGTTTCGCGACACGCATCGACCTTGGGGTGCGTGGCTCCAAAATCACCCCGCAGGCCGGCGAGCGCTGCGAGATGAGGATCGATACCGCCCGCTGCGCTTCCCAGAAGCGAAATCGGCTGTCCCGTCCGGATCAGTTTTTCGAGCTCAGCCAAAACCGGCGGCGACAGGTCGACCGGAGTCTGCACTACAAAAAGGTCGGAGCGGACCTGCGAAAGCCATTCGATTCGTGTCGATGAAAGAATCGGAACCGGCCATTTAATGAGCGAGCCTGCCTGCTCATCGATCCATTCATTGATTTGGCCATCGGCGGTAGCGTGTTCGGCCTGAACCTGCATAGCGCTGCGGTTGTAGACAAGCGTTGGCCCCATCACATCGGTGGTCTGGCGAGCGTCTGCCACGGCGGCGTTTATGTTGCTGGCGAGGAAATGGACATCGCTTTCGTTGAGCAGGCGCTCGCCCTGGTTGGCCCAGGAAATGTAAGTTCCCGCGGGAAATTTGAGGCCGCGTGGAGTCTTGACGGCAGCGTGTGAGTAGGCCCAGATACCCCACCTCAGCTTCTCGGGCGCGGTGTGGATCACGTCCCAGCTTTCCCATGCATCGAAGGTCTCGACGAGCGGGTAGTGGCGCACTCTGGTATTGGCCAATATTGCGGCGTGGGTGAGCATGTAGGCCAGCTGGTAGGTCCAGCCCTTGGTGGGGGCGTTCCAGAAGGCGTGGTCGCGGACGCCGACTTCGTTCCACGCGCCGGCCCAG
The DNA here is from genome assembly GCA_050014675.1 of Occallatibacter sp. Taxonomy (GTDB): domain Bacteria; phylum Acidobacteriota; class Terriglobia; order Terriglobales; family Acidobacteriaceae; genus Telmatobacter. Next base: position 1,806 of record JBEKCW010000487.1, read on the forward strand.
GTCTGATCGACCCAGATGTCGAGATAGCCCTGGGCTGCTACGGCTTCAAGGTCGAGACCATTGGAGCGCCAGTCGGAGATGGCGCTGGCGGCATTGGAATACATCATGACCAGGGCCGCGGGGTTGGCCTGTTTGGTTTCGCGCACCAGGTCGGCTACGTCGGCAGTGGCCTTGCGGATGAGGCCGGGATTGGGGGCCACGGGTCCCCAGGGGCCACCGCGACGATACGGCACCGGCATGCCGAATGAGTCGCGGAGCATGATGGCGTCAAGGCCGACGGCGTGAGACAGGCTGCCCCACTGAGCCGCGTAGGCGCTGTGCACGGGCATGCCTTCAGTGATGCCGGCAGGAAGTCCGCCGAGCGGAGCGGCGTCAGCGTGCAACAGCGCGCCGGGATCGAAGTAGCTGCCGGGGTCGAAGCTGGGGCCCTCAGCTGGTGCAGGCTTGGTGAACGCCTCTGGATGGCGCTTTACCCATGCTGCCTCTTCGCCGTACGCGTTGGTCCACGCGTAGTTGAGCATGCCGACCTTGAAGCCTGGAACGCCGACGCGCAGGCCCTCGGCCCTGAGTGCCGTGGCAAGATGTTTGACGTCGCCATAGGTCCAAGGTTCGTAGCCGCGGCGCTTGACCATGATGGGACTCGCGAATCGCGCATCGGCGAGCTTCTCGCGTTGGGCGGTAGTGCCAGTAAGCATCTCATGCTCGTTGACCCACTCGCTCTCTCCGCTCCCGGTTGGCAGGCAGATGCGCTGGTCGAGGTTGCCGGACCACTCCATGACTGGGCCGACCGTCCAGCCGATGTTGAGAATGACGCCGCGATAGCCACAGAGATTGGCAAACAGCGGCTGGAAGCGCTGCCAAAACTCCGCGACGCTTGCGGCCTGGTCGCGCTTCTTGAACCAGTAGAGGTCGATCTCAAGCCAACGGTCGGCCTGAAGGCAGGGTTGCGTGGGAGTGACAGCACGCGCAGCCGGTGAATGCGCGAATAAAAGCACGAACGGCAGAATCAGAGCAGCGAAAGCGGGAGAGGAGCGTGCGCGTTTTGTATGTACGAGCGTCATAGTTCAATCTTTCTTACTGACCTGCCAGCGCGTTACCGAATCGCGATGTTCGAAACCTGGCCAGCCGGGATGCGAACCGCGGTGAAGGCTCCAAAACGATCATTGCCTGCAGCGTAAGCAGCGTTCGACTCGCCCTCGTGAAGCTGCATCACTCTCGGCAAACTGCTGCCACTGACAGTGACGGCCGAAGCACGAATGCCGTGCACACGCACGACGTAGGTGCGAAGTGCGGGCTGGTATGCGCCCTGCGGAGCTGTAATGTGAATCTGCGCGCCGCCGTTCGCTTCTACTGCGGTAATCGACTGCCGGTAGTATGCGCCTTTCTCGCAGGCGTAGGTGTTGCCATCGTCATCGTAGTACACAAAGGCAAGACTGCGGCGCAGAAATAGAAGGTCTTTGCAATCTGCTCAAGACTAACCGTGCGGCGCAACGCCGACAAGTTTCCGTGATGTATAAGCCGGTTTACTCGACGTAAAACAACGAAGCCGCGTGTTTTGTGGAGGATGATCAGCTGCGGAGGCGATGTTACAGGCTGGGGCAACGGGGGTTCAGGACAGATTTAACAGAACTGGAGAGGGCCTATGCGCCAAATCGATGTTCGTGTGACGCGCGTCCTATGCTCATGATCTTGAATAAGACTTAACATCTTTAACGAATGCGGAAACGCACTTAGACATTGCCGGGACTTCACGTCTCTTCGTCGCCTCAATTATATTTTCGGGCGAATTCACATGGCTCTCAGCCCGCGTTTGCCGCGATTGCGAGTCAATTAGTCCGCGCATGCGATATGGGGCGTGCTGGTAAGCAAAATGAAAGATGAGGACGAGGAAGATGGGTTGGTCGGCGCTTTCACGAAGAAGATTTATCGCAAGTGGGATTTGCTGCACGGCATTGGGGAAGCTGGGCGGGGCGGCGGAAAAGTCCGGCGCGGCGGTTGCGGCGGGAGCGATTGAGGACGCGACGCCGGGGTGGATTACAGACCTCGTAATCTATGAGATCGCAACCAAGGGTTTTA
>JBEKCW010000488.1:0-3869 GCA_050014675.1 Occallatibacter sp.
CGAATCCTTACTTGATCGAACACAAGCGACCTGCCTCTAGCTCGATGCAAATCATATGACTGGCAGTCAACCAAAATGAGGACTTAATTGCCAGTCAATAGTTGCAAACAAATCTCCCCTTTTGATGGTCGCCGGAAATTGTGCAGACCGGAATGTACAATGAGCAAGTGCATGAATGTGATTGAACGTCTTTTTACGTAAATTGACTTCTTATGCTATAGTTTAGCCGTTTACGAAGTGGGTTCCAGACCGTTCCGTGCGGCCAGAAATTGCGCTCCCTTCCTTCAATCAAAGCCAGCAGCATTCGCTGGCGAGGGTCTCAAACATGGAATTGAAAAACCAAATGGCCGACCCGGGCGGAGTGGATGAGGCCCTTCTTGACGGCGATAGCCGTTGGGAGCTTGTCCAGCGTATCACTGCGAGCGAAGGCTTCCAGCGAGCATCTCAGCTTCGAAGCATCTTGAAATATACGGCCAAATTGGCCCTGCTGCGGCCGAATACCATACCAAGCGAATTCGAGATCGCCTGCAACGTCCTGGGAAGGCGTGAGGATTTCAACCCGGCCAATGACAACATTGTTCGGGCCCAGTTCAGTCATCTTCGACGCAAACTGGAACACTATTTTGAAACCGAAGGGAAGGCCGAACCGCTTATTCTCACCATTCCCAAAGGCAGCTACAGCCCGGTTTTCGCGCCCCATCAAATCCATACCCTCCCGCAAGGCGTCCCCGAGCTCCTGACAAATGAGCCGCTCGATTCCGTCCCAGAATCCACCGGTCCAACTTCAAATCTGGCGGCGGGTGCGGCGCCAAAGTGGAGGAACTGGAGATTCGGAGTCTTAGCAGGGGTAAACTCCGCGGTTATCTTATTGATTGTTCTGTTTCTGCTGACGCACTATTCCGGGGGCTCCAAGGAGCTACAGGCGCAGGGACCAAACATATTTGTTCAGTTCCTTTCCCGGTCAGAAGGCGATGTGACGATAGTCGAGCCCGATACTTCCCTGGTGATGATTCAGAATATTGTCGGGGCCAACATTCCTCTTTCCGAGTACATCAGCAAGGACTTTCCGCAAAAGGAGCTTGCGATGACCAAAGACCCTGCGATGCGGAATGTGATTGAATCTCTCAGTAACTACCGGACGACGAGCGCCAACGAGAGTCTGATTGCTGTCGACTTCTTTGACACGCTCAAACGCGCGGGAGGCCACGCCACGATTCGATTTGCCCGCGACCTGCATGTCGAGGACCTGAATGTTGGGAATACTGTTCTCATCGGTGGCCCCAGCAGCGACCCCTGGGTGACTCTCTTCAACGATCGGATCAATTTCCGTCACGTGGACAACATTGCCGAGCAGAAAGGCTACTTTGAAAACATCCATCCGGCGCCCGGAGAGCAGGTCCAATACATAAATAGCTATGGAAACCAGAGCGTAGGTTATGTTGACATCGCTTTGACTCAGAATCTTTCGCAAAGCGGCTACGTTCTACTCATCAACGGCGCCGATATGCAGGCAAATGAAGCCGCCGCCCGATTCCTGCTCCACGGCAGGTTACCCACTGAGATATCGTCTCTCTTGAATCGCAAGGATCTGCGCTACTTCGAGCTGTTCCTCCGGAGCAAGCACATCGCTGGAGAAGCCGACAGCACGTTTGAGATGGTGGCTTTCCGGATCAAATGATTGAACAATCTGTGTGAATCCGCACAGATTCTGTGTCGATCTGCGCAGTTTCTGTGAAGATTACTGTGAAGCGACTGGCGCCAAGCTATTGATTCTGTTGAAGGCGGTCAGGGAGGGCTGTGGAGAGACTGGCTCCAAGCTGTTGATTCTGTTGGAAAACTGTGCTTCTGCGTGGTTTTCGGAGAAATCCGGAACGGGGCGTAAGAAAGCGCTGGGGATTTCGCCGGTCGGGCGGGCGGTGTGCGTGACCGAGAGGCTGATGTTGTTCTTGTCCCTGGACCGTTCCTTTCCTATTTAGATTGTGCGCCGAAGCATGGTAATAACCTGCAGGCGCTAAATGCATGGAATTCAATGAGTCAGACTGCGGTGCTGTTGACGGCAAGAGTGTGCCGACTTCGGGCTGCATATGGGAGTGCGAGAAGTTTGAGAGTCAGAGCCGGCGGCCTAAAGAGAAACAGGACGGGAATTACCCGAGGTCGGCCTTTGTGTCTCCCACCCATCGTGCAAAGAACGCTCGACGGATGGGGCGTCGTGCGTCGGCGAAGCCGGTGGGGGACTGATAAGAAACAAAACAGTAAGTTCAACAAAACAAAAGATGAGTAACGCGGGCTCCCGAACGCGTTGAGGGGATGAGATCCCAGGTCCCCAAGTGCGAGGGACTTGGGGCACCCAGTTTCATCCTCCGTGAGTCGGCTTGGCCGGTGGGGAACTAAAAAGAAACAAACCCGACTGCCGAGACGTTGAGATTTGAGGTCTCCCACCCTAGCGACAAAAACAAAGACGTCGCGAGAGTGGGGCACCCATTTTTAGTGCATGATTGAAACGGGCTGGTCGAGGTTCGTGCTATCCCAGGTACCCAAATGCGAGGGATCTCCACCCCACGGACCTGGGGCACCCAATGCAGTTATGACTACTAGCCGATCGGTTAAGTGAACGGTATCGGGGCTAGATCAGCGCTGGTATCGTTCTGCCGGGAGAGCTACTTCGCCCCTCGGCCGGGCCTTGCACTGGAAACTTGATTCCAGACTGGCATCGCCCCCGATATACGTTGGAAATTTTGGATAAGGGCAGATATTGCGCCGTATCCGTTCCCCGTTGGAACCGTGCGCGTCTCCGACACCTTCAATTTCTTCGGGAGCGACATCCTGTTCGCTCCACTTCTCAAGAGACCCAAGAAGATCGTCTGAGTTGCTGGAAATGCCCTGGCCAAAACCCACTATTCCGGGTCCGCTGCCGCAATGCGCCATTCCGGGCACCAGATAGTATCGAAAGAACTCTTGAGTTGCCGCGAGCGAGTCGGAAGACAAATTTTTCTGGGGATGCTGCTTGATAAACGCGATTACCCTTTCGTAATAATTGATGGTGTCTGGATACGGCACGAGGGAATCGGCGGTGCCGGTGAACATAATCAGCTTGCCTCCGCCTTTCTCAAACGGCACCAGATCGGGATTGTTGGCATTCACAAGGGGCGCAAGTTTATCGTCCAACTGGGCTTCATCTTTGTCGAAGTCGAACGTAAGCGGATTGAAGCTCGATCCCAGCGCCCATTGAAACGGATACATCAAATCCACTGCACCGGTCCAAACCTCTTGATAACTGATTCCTCCGGGTGAGGCCTCTGAACCAAATGGGAGCGGAGCATAGATTCGTTCTCCGGTATCCGGGTTAACCGGCCCTTTGTAAATGGTCTTAATTGCGGCCAATTGTTCCTGCGTCAAGCAATGTGTAGCAACCTTGCTATCGCAGACAGGAAGCCTATCTGGGTCGAACTTGCACGCGCGAGGATCGGTGAGGAAGTTATCCGATGGCGCGCCGCCATCTTTCCCGGCGCAACTTGAAACCGCGGCCGCAGTAATCTGAGTAAGTATCTCCGGTGGAAGCTGAGATAAGTCACCAGCTTTGTGTGTCGCCTGGTAATGCCATAAGAACTCAGAATGCAGATGAGTGCGATTGTTGGCGGGCGCGCCGGCGATGATGCCGTTGTAGTCTGCAGGATAGCGCTGCGCCTCAGACAACGCCTGCTGGCCGCCTGTAGAACAACCCACAAAATAGGAATGCTTTGCGGGGACACTGTAGAAGGCTTCAATGACCGCCTTCGAAAGCAAGGTCATCTCGTGTGTTGCTCGATAACCGAAGTCGGCCCATTTGTCAGGAGAGTCAACTTGGAGGTTGGCGCTGGGCGCGGTTCCAA
>JBEKCW010000489.1:0-3867 GCA_050014675.1 Occallatibacter sp.
TCAGCTACTTTTCCCGGCGACACGCCGTACCCCAACGACTACGATCTGCTGCCCAAGGATCGGATCGGCCACTGCCATTGCAAGGATACGATTCGCAAACCCGGCGGCGGGTCTGAATGGGCGCCGGTAGGCGGCGGAAGTATCGACTGGTTGGGGCAGTTCCGCGCCTTCGAGCGCGACGGATACCACTATGCCGTCAGTCTTGAAACGCACTGGCGCGGCGCTGGCACTCCCGAAGCATCAAGCCGCGTAAGCATGGCTGGTTTGAAAAAATGCCTCGCTCAAGCCGGAGTGACTTGCTAACAGAAGCGAGTGACAATATTCAGGCGGCATTGCGCCTGAATATTGTCACTCGCGTTTGAAGCCGAATTGCGGCATTTTCAGCGCCTGCTTTTGAGCGCCGATCATGCGATGATGCACCAGCGCCGCCTTAGTCCGCGGTCTTGTCGCCGAGTGCCAGAGCCAAGCGGCTTCCCGTCCTCAATTTCATATCGTTCTTGCCGGTTGCAACCAGAGTGCCCGAATTCGCGGCTCCGATTGTGCTGTGCAGATCGACGTGCGACATCACGCCAACATCGTCGTACTTCAGCGTGGTCCCGTTCCACTGAAGCGGTGCGTTGGAGACATCATAGCTATCGCTCGCTTCCGAAGGTCCGGTGATGCCCACGATCGTAGCTTGAATCGGGATGGTCTTGCCGTCTTTGAGCTTTGCTTCGGTAAACTGCAGCGACAGGCGAGAGCCGCCATCGTTCTTCACCTGATCGGTGGTCACCTGACCCTCGAGCATCGTGCCGTGCGGCAACTCAGTCCCGTTCTTCAAATGTACGGTTCCATCAAGCCGCGCTTCAAACGCCGAGCCCGATTGATCTTTCCGCGCGTCCAGGGTTCTGGTCAAATAGACTTCCGCGGGCACCAGTTGTTGAGCAACCTGGGTCCCGTCTGCCGATTGGCCGCTGCTGGTTGAATTAGCGGTCGGCGTTTCCGACGCCGTGTTTTGAGCCGCGCTGAATTGCGGCGCAAGACAAACCAGAAATGCCGCTGCGAGCGAAAGTGGCAAGCTGTTTACAAGTTTCATCGAATGTTTTCTCCTCTGAACCAATTGCTTGCGCCCTGATCGAAGTTTGCTGCGGCGCAGCCTTTATACCTGCTTAGACGAGACGCCGCGGCTGCGCGATGCAGAAATGCGGGATGCGTTTTCACCACCAGAAGAGCCGCGACGCTAATCTCAAGAGTCTTTTTCAATGGAGCACTTGTCGCGCCATCGTCCGAGCAATCGCGCTTCATGCACATTGCAAGTGCTTTGCGAAGGCGCCGTGCGCGCAAGAGGCCGAGTTTCGGGAGGCCGATGCTTATCAATCAGCGTTCGAGTAGGGAGTGACGCAGGTCTTATATGGTGAGATCAATGGAGGCCGAGGATTTGAACTAACTCCGTCGTTCTGACGTCTATCGTAATGTAGTCTTGCGCCGATAGAGCTCTTCGAGCGCGTTGCATGCGGTCGATGCGCCATTCTCGCCGGCAATCTCCTGCGCGGCCTTCTGCGCCTCCACCTCATATTCCGGTTCCGCCAGCATTGTGCGCAACACGCTTGCCACACGTTTGGCTGTATAGCTCGCGCGCTGCATGGAGCGTGCCGCCCCCAGCCGCCTCATGCGTCGCGCATTGTCGGGCTGGTCGTGCGAGTACGGCATGATGAGCATGGGCCGCCCGGCGCGCAGGCATTGAGCGGTGGTGCCCACGCCGCCCTGGTGCACCACCAGCTCCACGCGCGGAAACAGCACGGAGTAAGGTGCGTAATGCGCAATGCAAATTGAATCGGGCAAAGGTTCCTTCGGGCGGTTGCGCGGATCGTCGCCGATGAGCAGCACCGCCCGCGCGCCAAGTAGCTTGGCGGCCTGCGCTGAAATCTCGTAGAACTGCCCCGCAGCCAGCACCGCGGCCGAGCCCAGCGTAAACACGATCGGCGGCTCGCCTGCTTTCAAAAATTCTTCCAGTTGCGGCTCAAGCGATAGGTTGCCGGCGTGTGCGTCGTAAAAACAGAATCCGCTGATGAGTACGTTCGGCGGCCAGTCCTTTTGCTTCACCCCAAGCGCGTGCGAAAAAAGCGCCAGCACAAGATCGGGCGAGTGTTTGGCATCGAAGATCGGATTAGAGCCCCTGCTCAGTCCAAGTTCGCGGCGTAGTTCCCATATCGGCTCAGGCCATTTGCGCGTCACAAACCGCGCCAGCCGCCGCATCGCGCGTCCCATGCCCGGCGCTTTATCGGCGCGCGCAAGCCCGGGATACGGCGGAAGCACCGGCGGATCGAAAGCCGAGAAAAATGAGAAAGGCGCGAGCACATAACTCGCCCACGGAATTCCGGTTGCCTCGGCAACGATTGGACCGGCGTAGTTCAACTCGCCCAGCAACAACAGGTCGGCGCGCACCGGCTTGGTCGCAGCATCCAGCAGGTCGGCGTAGGATTCGCGCAGCACCGGGAAAAGAAATTTGCGCAGCCCCGTTTCCGTTCCCTTGTTCACGTCGTAGATCATTTCCACGAGCATGGTGTTCTTAGGGTCGATATCGGGCCTGAGCGAGTGGAATTCAAGACCGAGCGGCTCAATCCTCGGCCGGTACACTTCGGGCAGTGTCATGATCGGCGTATGGCCGCGGCGCTTCAGTTCAAGCGCGATCGCAATCAACGGGTTGATGTCGCCTAAAGTGCCAATGTTCGACAGAACGATGCGCAAGTTCTTCCCCTGTGCGGCAACCGCCCGCTCCTATGAGGGTAAAGCATCAATCGCAGGTTCCCTCCCGCCCGCACCAAATTTGGCAATTGGCCGGGGTTCAACACGGCCCCCATTTTCCCGCCGGGAGCCGTTTGCGACAATGTTGACGGCCCATTCAGCTTGCCTTCAGCCTCGTATGGCAAACTGCTTAGAGTGTATTGACAGATACCGGTTTTCACCCGTAATCGTCCATTCACTTGAAGTGAGAATTCGAAATTTACCCGCTCCACGGAGTCCTTTATGCGTTCTGAGAACGCCATCTGCCGACTGGCCATACCTTTTGCTACAGCACTTCTGCTCGCCGTACTTACCCAGGTTCCGGCCTCAGCTGCCGACCCGTCTGCGGCGCAGCCATATCACGTCATCGCCCGCTGGCAGATCGGCGGCGATGGAGGCTGGGATTATCTGACCGCGGACGGCCCCGCGCACCGGCTCTACATCTCCCGCGGCGCAGCCGTTCAGGTGGTGGATACTTCGACAGGCAAGCTTGTCGGGACAATTACCGGCATGCACCATACGCACGGCATCGCGCTTGACCCGTCCGGAACGTACGGCTACATCTCCGACGGGGATGGAAACGCAGTCGTCATTTTTGATCGCTCCACTTTAGCAACAGTCGATACCATTGCCGGCGGCACTGGACCCGACAGCATCATTTACGAGCCGGCCACAAAAACTGTTTGGGCCTTCGATGGTCACGGCCGCAGCGTGACGGTAATCGACCCCTCCACGCGTAAAACAATCGCCACTATTCCACTCCCCGGTAAACCTGAAACCCCGGCCGTCGACGGCAATGGAATTGTTTACGACAATCTCGAGGACAAGAGCGAAGTTATCCGCATCGATGCGCGCACTAAGTCAGTGACTGCGACCTGGCCGGCGGGATGCGATTCTCCCTCGGGTCTTGCGTTTGATACCGCAGCCCACCACCTTTTCCCCGTGTGCGACGGAAACAAGATGTCGGTCATCGACTCCACTACCGGCAAGCTGCTGGCCAATCCCTCTATCGGCGACGGGCCCGACGCGGCAGGTTTCAGCGCCGCACATCAACTGGCCTTCACTACCAGCGGCGACGGCATTCTCTCTGTCGTGGATGCTTCC
>JBEKCW010000490.1:0-3860 GCA_050014675.1 Occallatibacter sp.
CTCGGGATCTGCCAGCAATTCGTATTCCGGTTCGAGCACTGAGGCGAGCCTGATGCTTGACCACTCAGGAACGCTCCACTCGCCGGCCTGCTCGGTGGTTACCGGGCGCTCCACCTCGGGCGCGACCGAAACCGCTCCCGGGTCAACTTCAAAAATGCTCAATTGCGCACTCATCGCAGACGATGCCAGCGGTCCCTCGGCCAGCCGCGGGCGCACCTTGCGGGTGGCCACAATCTGGCGCGGGAACTCGATAACATTGCCGAAGATGGGCAGGGCGGGCTCAATCACCGCAATCTCCGTCGGCTCAGCCTGCTCTGTTTCTGTCTCTACCCAGTCTGCGGTCATAGTTTCGAAAAGGCTCGGGCCAACTGAAGCCCGGATTCCTTCAGGGGACTCTTCGCGCACCGGCAGGTCGCGCTCCCAACGGATGGCGAAGTGCTCGGAGGCGGACTGGTCTTGACGGTCGACCTCAAACACTGGAGCCTCAAACGCCGCAGCCTCGCGCGCCTGAAGTTCGCGCATACCCGGCGCGATGGAAACCACTTCGGCAACCCGTGGCTCCCAGAACGGATCAGGATCGGGCCGCGACGCAAGCTCTGATTCAGATGCAGCTTCAATGCCGGCCAGCACCATCTGCGCCTGGGCATGGGCTTCCTGCGCGGCAATCGACGCGGCTTCGGCAGCCTCCACAGCCGCGCGAGCCTCCGCGGCCAGGGCCTCGTTGTAGCTGGGCGCCTGCGCAAACCGCTTGGCCACACGGGCAGCGGCTTTAGCGGCGCGGCTGCCCGGTGCGGGCGTCGCCCGTTCCTCAGCCCCAGGTTCAGCCGAAGCGGTCTTGCCCTTCATGTGGGCGGCAACCCGCCGGTTTACTTCCTGCTTCCACGCCGGTTCATGCAACGGATTCAGCGATGTGCTCAATGCTCCTCGATCCCTTCAGCGCGTCGGCGATCACAGCTTGCAGACCGATTCAGCAGAATGGGCCGACAGGGCGCTTTCAAAAAGCGTGCCTGCGGCGCTGCCATTAGTTTTGAGGAAAGGATTTGTCGCGGGAACAGAAGCCCGCAGCCCCTTGCACTTCTCACGTGAAGGAGCGGCGAACCAGAAAATCTCGAATTTTTCAGCTGCCAGAGCGGCAAGGCTTGCGTCCCATCGGTGCCGGCCCATCTTTGTTATTCTTGGCCTAGCACTGGTCAGGAATGCGACCTCGTACTCTAGTATCTATCACGCTGCTGGCTCTCTGTCACCTTCAAGTTGGCGGACAAGCGTTGACCAATGCGGTCCCTCCTCATGGCCCCGCAGCAGCCGCATCCAGCCAGGCCGGCGCGCAACCGGCGCCGCAGCCAGGCCTGCAATTCGACCAGCTCCCCGACGACCCCGGCCAGGAATTGATTCCCGTCGCCCAGCCCCAGCCCGTGCCGCCAACAGGCGTGCCCATCCAATTGAACGCGGACGAGCAATCCGCAGTAGGCAACGTCAAGACGCTGACCGGCCACGTGGTCATCCACTACGAGAACTACACGCTGCGCGCCGACAAGGTGGTCTATCACCAGTCCACCTCTGAAGCCGAAGCCGACGGCCATGTGCAACTCACCGGCGGACCCAACGACGTATTCATCACCGCAACCAACGGCAATCTGCGGCTGAATACGCACACCGCGCGCTTCTTTAATGTCGATGGCACGCAGGGCGTGCGCCGCACCGGCAAGGCCCTGGTGTACTCCACGAGCAACCCGTTGCTCTTCAAGGGGCGCGTCTTGCTCCAAACCGGCGAGGGCAGCTACCGCATTATCGATGGATCCATCACCAACTGCCGCCTGCCCCACCCCGACTGGCGCGTGATTGCAAAAACAATCCATCTTGAAAACCAGCACGCGGCCATGAAGAACGCGTGGTTCGAGTTCCTGGGAATGCCCATCTTCTACCTGCCCTACCTGAGCCATCCGGCCAACGAGGGCGACCGCGAAAGCGGGTTTCTCATCCCCGTGCCAAGCAACTCGTCAATCAAGGGATACGTAATCGGCGAGCAGTTCTATTGGGCTATCAGCCGCAACATGGATATGACCGTGGGCGCGGAATACTGGAGCAAGCGCGGCTGGGCGCCCAACGGTGACTTCCGCTACAAGGGTGCCGGAAACGACCACCTGACCGCGCGCTGGGACGCATTGATCGATCGCGGCGTGGAGCAGGAATTCGGCACCACCGCCACGCCTGCCGCGCAAACCAGCTTTCCGCCCGGCCACATCCCCGGCCCCACAGGCCAGGAGCTGGTGAATCAGGGCGGCGTGGATGTAATGGCCCTCGGACGCAAGGACCTCACCCCCAACACCCGCGTGGCGGGAATCGTGGAATATCTCTCCAGCTATGTTTACCGGTTGGTGTTTGCCGATAACTACTCCCAGGCCATCAGCTCTGAAGTTTCGAGCGACCTTGCCCTGACCCACCAGCACAATGGGTATATTCCGTCGGTTAAATTTGACCGATTCCAGACATTTGCCAGCTCAGCCAATGGCGACGAAGCCAGGATCCTCCATCTGCCCGAGGTGCGTTACGACGTCATCGACCGCCCCCTGGGCGATTCGACCGTCGAGTGGGGCCTCGGTTCCTCATTGAGTTACCTGAACCGCTCTGAGCCACGCTTCTTTGCGCGCAATGTGGGCCGGCTCGATTTCTACCCTCACATCGCCGTACCAATCTACACCAGCGGTTGGAGCATTGTTCCCGAGGCCGGCTTGCGCACCACCTACTACACCATCAGCCAGAACCCCGATCTGACCGGCGCGCATGAGCAAATTCCGTACATCAGCCACGATCCGCTGTTCCGCGCAGACTTTGAAGCATCGCTCGACCTGCGCCCGCCCGCGCTCGAGCGCGATTTCAGAATTCACGCATGGAATCGGGAGTTGCGCCATGTAATCGAACCCGAAATTATCTACCGCTATGTCGGCGGCATTGGCCAGCAGGCGCAGAACGTCCTGCTCTTCGACCCGGCCGACATTGTGACCAACACCAACGAAGGCGGCTTCAGCCTCACGCAGCGTTTGTTTCTGCGCCCGTTGAATCCCAAGCCCTGCGACGACGATGAAAATACCCAATGCCCGCAACCCATGCGCGAGTGGGCCAGCTGGCAAATTGAGCAGGAGTTCTATATGGACCCGAAATTCGGCGGCGCTATTATTGCGGGGCGTCGCAATGTCTTTGAGTCCACGCTCAACCTCACCGGCGTAACCTTCCTCACTTCGCCCACCAATCTGTCGCCCATCGTCTCGCGGCTGCGTTTTAACGCCATCGATAACCTGCGCGTCGAGTGGGACATGGATTACGACCCCCGCAAGGGCGAACTGAATGCGGACAATATTTTTGCCGGTTATAGCTGGGGCGACACCACGGTGGGCGTGGTGCACGCATTGCTGAACGCCCTCGATGAGAATCCGGGCACGACCAGCCCGACACTGAAAAGCCAGATCGTTTCGCCATTCCTTGAATTCGGCAAGCAGGGCCGCCGCGGATTCAACTTTGCAGCCAACGGCGGCTACGACTTTGTCGCGAACAAAATTCAGTACGCCGGCGTGCAGGCCGTCTACAACTGGGACTGCTGCGGCCTCACCATGGGCTACCGCAGATTCCAACTGGGCAGTGTAGGCTCAACCAGCCGCAACGAGCAGGAGTGGCTCTACGGCTTTACCCTCGCCAACTTCGGCACCGCCGGCGACGTGAGGCGTACAAACGCAGTCTTCCACGACCCAACCCTGCCGCCGGTATATTAGCCCCGCAATTCTCGCAGGCCCCTGTGCCCCATGCATTTCGCGCACTTAGCGAAATGCGTGGGAAACCGCACCCATCACGCCCGTTGCCCATCCTTT
>JBEKCW010000491.1:0-3846 GCA_050014675.1 Occallatibacter sp.
AACAGGCGTTTCAAAAGGGATTGGCCATATCTGGCTTTTCACTTGATGCGGATAGGAATGGAGTCTTTGAGTTGAGCCGGTTATGAAACGGGGCCTGAGAGTGATTGTTTGTAGCGCTTTCTGACAAAAACTAACGCTGAGGACCAAGAGAAAACATGAGAATCGATGCGATCATCCTGCGCGAACTTCACATGCCGCTGGTGCGGCCGTTCGAAACCAGCTTTGGAGTGACTCGGAACCGGCGTGTGCTGCTCGCGGAGGTTCACTCAGAGGGACTGGTGGGCTGGGGCGAGTGCACGGTGGGCGAAAGGCCGCATTTCTCCGGCGAGTGGACCGATAGCGCGTGGGCGGTGATTGCGCAGGAGCTGGGGCCGTTGCTGGCTGCCGAAAACCCCGAGCATGGCGGCGACTGTCCGCGGATCTTCAAGCGTGTGCGCGACAACCGCATGGCCAAGGCCACTCTTGAAAACGCCATCTGGGATATAGAAGCGCAGCGGGAAGGCATCTCGCTCTCGCGCTTGCTGGGCGGCGTGCGCGACGTGATTCCGTCCGGAGTTTCGCTGGGCATTCAGCAGTCGATTCCGGAGCTGCTTGCGGTGATTGAGCGCGAACTTGACGCGGGATACCAGCGCATCAAGCTGAAGTGCAAGCGTGGATGGGACGTTGAAGTATTTGATCGAGTGCGCAATCGCTGGCCGGAGATCACGTTAAGCTGCGATGCCAATTCGGCATACCGCTTGCACGATGCCGACCATATACAGTCGTTCGACGCGTTCGACCTGCTGATGGTGGAACAGCCGCTGTGGCACGACGATTTCTACTATCACTCGATGGTTCAAAAACGGATGAAAACGCCCATTTGCCTGGACGAATCGATTCACAACCGGCGCGATGCTCTGGCGGCGATCGAGATGGAGTCGTGCCGCATCATCAACATCAAGCTGGGCCGCGTGGGCGGATTCAGCGAGGCGATCGCGGTGCACAATGCGGCGCAGGAGCGGGGGATTCCGGTGTGGTGCGGGGGCATGCTCGAGTCGGGCGTGGGCCGCTCGCACAATATTGCGCTCTCGACCCTCGAGAACTTCACCCTGCCCGGCGACGTGTCGGCCTCGGCGCGCTACTTTGCCGAAGACATCATCGAGCCTGAAGTGACGGTCTCGCGCCAGGGCGAAATTACCATTCCCGATACGCCCGGCCGCGGCTACGAGGTGAGGACCGACCTGATCGAGCGGCTGACCGTGCGCAAAGAGATGATTCGCGCGCTTGAACTGGTGAGCTAAAATTCGGCTCAGCCGACGGTCCGCTCCATTAGACTGGGAAAGCATCTTTTGGAGGCGTTCCCTGTGAAGCAACTTTGTCGTAGCATATCCCTGTTTTTGCTTGGGTTCGCGGCGCTTGCCGCTGGAAACCGGTTGGTCCCCGCGCAAAGCGCTGCCCCGAGCGGCGCAGAAAAGCCGGTGGCGCTGCTGCCCGGCCTCGACACGCAAATCATGGATACAAACGCCAATGCATGCGTGAATTTTGCGCAGTACGCGTGCGGCAACTTCTCAAAAATGTATTCCATCCCGGCAGACATGCCCAGCTACGGATCGTTCGTAATTATTTATGAACACACCGAGGACGTAGTGCACCAGATGCTGGACAAGGTGGCCGATAAGGGTGCGCAGCATACGGCGAACGAGCAGAAGGTTGGCGACTTTTACGCGTCTTGCATGGACGCAGACGCAGTTAACGCCGGGGGATTAAAGCCGTTGCAGCAGGAGCTTGATCGCATTGCCGCGCTCACCGACAAGAAACAGCTCACTGCGTTGCTGGCGCATTACCAGTTGATCAACGTGAACGCATTTTTCAACTACGGCGAGCAGCAGGACTCGATTGACGCGACGAAACAAATCGCAGTAGTGGACCAGGGCGGACTGGGATTGCCCGAGCGGGACTACTATTTCCGCAGCGGTGACGCGGCCGACAAGACGCGCAAGGAATATGTTGCGCACGTGTCGAACATGCTTGGGCTGGCGGGCGAACCGGCTGACAAAGCTGCGGCCGATGCCGAAAAGATCATGACTTTTGAGACTGCGCTGGCAAAGATTTCGATGGACGTGACCGCGCGTCGCGATCCCCACAGCGTGTATCACCTGATGGGCGTTGCCAAGCTGATCGAATTGGCTCCGGGAATTGACTGGATAGGATTTTTTGGCGATACCGGCGTGGACGGCGTCGAGGAGCTGAACGTCGCGAATCCGGATTTCTTCAAGGGGATGCAGGCCCTGATCGACAGCACCGACCTTGAGACGATCAAGGCCTACCTGCGCTGGCAGTTGATCAACTCCACTCCCGGTTACGAATTGCCGAAGGCGATGGACGATGAGGATTTCGATTTCGGCGGCCGCAAGCTGATTGGTCAGCCCGAGCAGCGTGCGCGCTGGAAGCGTTGCACCGGGGCGACCGAGAACGCGCTGGGCGAAGCGGTAGGCCAGGTGTACGTTGCTTCGCAGTTTCCTCCATCGAGCAAGGAATATGCGCTGGGGATGGTGCATGACATTGAAGCAGCGATGGGCCGCGAGATCGACAATCAGGACTGGATGAGCGCGGAGACCAAGGATAAGGCCAGAGCCAAACTGCATATGGTTGCAGACAAGATCGGCTATCCCGACCAATGGCGCGACTACTCAAAGCTGGAAGTGATTCGCGGCGACGCCATCGGCAATACGTGGCGGGCGAACGAATTCGAGAACAGGCGCCAGTTGGCGAAAATTGGCAAGCCGCTCGATCGGGCTGAGTGGATTACGACACCTGAGACGGTGAACGCGTTTTACAATCCCCCGATGAACGACATCAACTTTCCAGCGGCGATTTTGCAGGCGCCGCTCTACGATCCGCTGGCCACCGACGCAGAAAATTTTGGTCACATCGGTGCGGTGGTTGGGCACGAACTGACCCACGGCTTTGACGACCAGGGCAGTCAGTATGACGGCAACGGAAATCTTAAAGACTGGTGGACACCCGAAGACAGAAAGAAATTTGATGCGATGACCGACTGCGAAGTAAAGGAATATGGCAATTTCACCGCAGTCGACGATGTGAAGTTGAATGGAAAGCTGACCCTGGGCGAGAACACGGCCGACAACGGCGGACTTCGCCTGGCGTATAGCGCATTTCTCGACGACGCAAAGCGCAAGGGAATCGACCTGGAAGCGAAGCAGGACGGCTTTAACGCGATTCAGCAGTTCTTTATCGGCTTTGCGCAAAACTGGTGCAGCAGCGAGCGGCCCCAGTTCGTCAGGCTCCTGGCGCAAACTGACGGTCACTCGCCGGATGTATTTCGGATCATTGGTGTGGTGCAGAATATGCCGGAATTCGGCAAGGCGTTCGGCTGCAAAACCGGCCAGCCCATGATGCCGGCGAATGCATGCCACGTTTGGTAGGGCGCGAATACCTGGCGAGCGACAAGCGGTAAATACTCATAAGCACCCGATGAACTTCTCACCGGGTGCTTATGCAATCCGCTTTCCTAATTGGCGGGTCCGGCGAAGAGAATGAGATTGCCGTCGGGGTCTTTCACGATAAATGTTTTCGCTCCCCATGGTTCCTTGCGAAGCGCCTGGGCGAAAGACACGTCCGCATCTTGATAAGCGAGGAAGAGCTGCTCGATCTCGTCCGCACTAGCCAGCGTGATGGAGGCCGAGAGAAGGCCCTCCCTTTGTCGAATGTCTTCGGCGAAGAAAGACTCATCCATCGATCGCAGCGCCAGCTGGGCGTTGTCGCGGCTCACCTGCCCGTAGAACGGCGGATCGCCGTAAACAAAGTCGATGGTGAAGCCGAGCCCGGTGGTGAAGAAATCGGTGG
>JBEKCW010000492.1:0-3846 GCA_050014675.1 Occallatibacter sp.
AAATCCGAAGGGCATCGATCTGCCCGGACGAAGCCGCCTGCATTTCGTATCAAAGTCCACTTGGGGAGCCACTTGGGGCCTCCAGTCCAGGCCACGGTATCTCCGGCCCGGTCACAATTGCCTCCAGTTCGTCTACCAACGAGCTCTCCCACCATCCGCGCCTGACTTCTTCGCGCATGGTTTTAAATGCTTCTTCGGGCGGGAGGGCGGCCCGGTAGGGCCGGTCGATTGTCAACGCATCGTAAATATCCGTAACTTGCAGGATGCGCGCCGTCAGCGGGATTTGTTCGCCTTTGAGCCCCTCCGGATATCATTTGTTTGGCGACCGGTGCTGGCCCGAAGCGGACAAACATAGCAAGATTGCGTTAGACCTTAATCCCAGCGACGCATGGGGTCGACTCATTCGAGCCGCATGCTGTTTAGTGACCGGGAAGCACGATGACCTGACTGAAGAATTGACGCGTGTCCCTCAGCTCGATCCCCATTCTGTTGAAACCTGCCTTTGGTTTGCGCACCTGGCATACTATGCCCGGCGCCACGATCTGGCCATCGAGTACGCCCAGAGAGTTCTCCAATTCGACCCTTCTTCAGCCTTTGTGCATCTTATGATGGGCATGAACCTGGCGCAGACGGGCGAACATACTCTTGCGCTTGGACATTGCGAGAAGGCGAGAGAACTTGGCGCGTCCACGATCGGGCTCAGGTCCATGGCCTGCTCCATTTATGCGCTCGCGGGCCAGGTCCACAAGGCAGAAAATCTCTTCGAAGATTTGCTTGCGGCTCGCGAGGTCCTGTACACCAGGTTCATTTTCCTGGCGCATGCATCTGCTTGCTTAAATAGGGAGCAGGAGACGCTGGAGTTCCTCAACAAAGCGTACGAGCGACGCGACCCACTGCTCGTTTTCTTGAAGACCGACCCCAGATTCGAGGCATTTTCAGGCGTGCCCAAATTATCAAACCTGCTTCAGCGCATCGGGCTCCCGGACCATACGGCCGATGACCGCCTTCGAATGAGCGCGTAGAAGCAGTCGACCGCATCGGCAACACGCCTCACGCATCTGCACTGTTCGGCGTCTATCCGGCACGTCCCAGGAAAACGGGAGCAATGTGCCTCTCGAAGAGATTCGTCGTCACATTTTTCGCAATTACGGATTCATTGGCGGCAAGAAGGTCAAGATAGTGGCGCCCCATCTTGGCCGCAACCTTGAAACCGACATGCAGCAATTGGCGCAGGTTGCTGTTGTAGGCTGCGGCCCCTGTCACATGGCGCAATGCAGACGTATATTGCTCTGATGACCAACCACGAACCTCATCGGCAGAAGGAAGATTGGAAGAGTCGATGTCGATGACATTGGCGTACGGCGCGCATAACTCGTCGCGGTGCGCGAGTGCTTCGCTGTAGATCTCCTTGGCCAGGGCCAATCCTTCGCCTCCCGACTCGGCCAGCCCGGTCAACTCTTCCAGCCACGTAGTTCCTGCGGTCTTAAGGTGCACCCCGGTATCAAACTTCTTCATGGCGGCGTGAATCGCCGGATAGATTGAGAACTTGTCGCTGCCGGAGTGAATGCTCAACTTGAGGTTTGCGGGAAGACCGTATTGCCGGACCGCCAAGCCGATCGCCGCCATGTCGAGCTCCATCTCCCGTTCGAATTGCGCCACGTAGCCTTTATAATCGACGCCCTTGTTGAAGCGGCCGCTGAATTTGGGGGCGATCGTCTGAATTGGAATGTCTTCGTCACCGATTGCCGCCAGGATGATCAGCAATTCGACGGGACTCTGCGCACTGTCAGTCTCATCCATCGAGATCTCTGGGATGAAGTTCCCGGCACCCTTGGCGCTCTCGATTTTGCGATAGACTCCGCCAGCCTTCCTCACCGCCAGGAGAAACTTCTCTGCAGATCGCTTAAGATCTTCCAGCGCTACCTCGAAGGCCTCATCCGCTCCTTCCAACCGGATGGGGCCGAGCAACTCGGCGTGCCGCTGTACAAAGCTATCGACCTCGGCCGGTGAGGCCGCCTGGCCGATAAAGTCGGCAACGTCGATCGTGAAAAAATCGCACGATGGGAAGAATCTGTCGACCGTCTGCAATGTGATGTGGTCAGCATCGCAGAAATACGGCAACTTCCAACCAAGTTTTTTCACGGCATCATCGGCAGCCTGACGCACTGAACTGGGCGTTGACCCGATGATTGTGTGCTCGCGGTTTGACTTGTTCCACACCGGGATTACTTCGACTCCGTTACTGAGAGCCTGAAGGCATGCTTGTAACTGCGCAGTGGCCTGGTGCGCAAACCTGTCCCCGGTCCCGATGGAATACTTGGCGAGCGTTAACCTGCAATTCTCCATACTCTCTCCCATTTCAAGGGCCCAATGTGGTCCCGGCCATACAGATATGCTAATCTGGTCTGACCACTGAAGAGGTCTGACCACAAGTATATACGTCTGCCCCTTGCGATATCAGGGCAGTTGAGTGAGTTGTTTCTGGAACGTTTTAATCTCGTCTTGCCTTTTAACCGAACACTGCAAGAAGGTACCTGTTATCTATGCCGCGGACAGTAAACAATCTGCCGGATACACAGCGGACGATGCATGTCGTAAACCATATTCGCTCCCTCATTGAAGATGGCACCCTGCAGCCCGGCGACAAGATTCCTCCAGAGCGTGAGTTTGCGCGTTCCCTGAAAATCAGCCGGGCCAGCGTGCGGGCCGGAATAGGCTACCTTGCGGCGATGGGGGTCATGAAGGTGCGGCACGGCGTCGGAACTTTTGTTTCCGATGGTCCCGCAGAATTCAGCAAAGCATCGCTCGGCCTGATGGGTGCGCTTCATGGATTTCAATCCTGGCAAATGTTTGAAACGCGCATAATTCTTGAAAGCAGCCTTGCCGCACTCGCCGCGGAACGCGGTAAAGAAGAGCATCACGCGGCGTTGGCGGAAGAGGTTGCCGAGATCTTTGCGTTCGTCGAAAGTCCTGCCGATTTTCTAATCCACGACGTACTTTTCCACCGTATTGTCGCGCAGGCTTCCGGCAATCCGATTCTGGCTGCGCTGATGGAGACCGTCACTACTGCGCTGTATGAATTTCGCCGGAAGACCGTAGAGCACTCGATCGATCTGCGCGAGTCCGCGGAGATGCATAGGCGAATTTACCGGGCTATTCGCGCAAAAGATCCGGTGGAAGCGCGCAGACTGATGGAGGAGCATCTCCGCATGGCTCAAACGGCGCAAGGCAAGGAACGGTTCAGGGCCAGGAAGTCGGCCAAAGGGGTTGTCCGTCAAAAGATGTTCCAGGGGACCTTCGAATCGTCCGCTTCCCAGAATGAGACAAATGCAGCCAACTCTCGCAGTCGCAAGGTCTGACCACCAAATCAAAGACGTTCGCTTTTCAGTTTGGCAGCGGTCTATCGTCTGCACCACACTACTTGCGCCCCGAACTTAGCGGCCCATGGGCCAATGCTGAATACGAATAGGCCAACGGCACCGGTCCTTCGCCAAAATACCGATCTGCCGAAGTTGACGTGAGGTCGGCGCACTTGCCTCCTCCTCGCCGATCGTTTGGGGTAGGACGAACCTGCGAGAGCATGATATTCATTAAAAGGCAATCGTAATCCTTCCTTATGCGGCCTAAACGATCATCTAGTTTGTCATATCGCATGGTATTAGCGGCCATGAAGTTGAGAAGGCCTGGCCCTGTGTGTCTGCTGGTGTTGCTGTTGACTGTTCTGCCATGCGCCTGCGCGCGGGCAGCCGGTTCAAATGCGACGTGTACTCCGAGTTTTCCGTTACAGACGGGGCATCGGCAGGGATGGCTCGGAGCCGATGCGGCGTACTCGATTCCGTTCGAAGA
>JBEKCW010000493.1:0-3832 GCA_050014675.1 Occallatibacter sp.
CCCACAGATTTAATGCGGATGGCTCCTTCGATTCGATTTGCACTTTGTGCCTTGAAACGGTCGCGACAGCGAAAATCGAAGCGGAGCTTTCAAGGCATGAACGTGTTCACGTCTGCAACGCGATCAGGATGTATCAAGCAGCGGAAGACCAGCTCGCTGCTCGCCGGCTTCTATCCAAAACATCCGCCGCCGCGTAGCCCCAATACTATTCACTCAACCCATCAGTTCGTAGTCTGTGCCCCATCCATTTCGCGTACTTTGCGAAATGGGTGGGACTGGCCAACACTTTCCAGCGTGCCAGAACCTTAAGTGAACAGCGTTTTTCCGCAACTCGTTGACTGACTCGCGCTGAAAACGCGCCGCAGATTGATTGCGTCAAGTTCCGTCAACGCCCCGCATCCACAAGCGTAAACTGAGTATTGCCTTCACCGATGCGGGAGAACATTGAATACTGGCTGGTTGTGTCCGTAGCGCGCGCGCTGGGGGCCTTGCCGCGCCCCGTTGCCCGATTGTGGGCCCGGGGCCTGGCCTTCGCCGTCTACTGGCTCTTTGGCCGTCTGCGCCGCGTCGGCGAGACCAATCTAAAGCTGGCCCTGCCCGGGCTCCCCCCTCAAACCAGGATAAAAATTTTGCGCGGGGTCTACATCCACCTGGGCTGGCAGCTGGTGGAGTTCTGCCGCATGGCTCGCTACACGCCCGTCAACACCCGCAGCTGGCTGCGCACCGAGGGGCTGGAGCATTACCAGGCGGCGCAGGCACGCGGCAAAGGCGTGCTGGTGATGACCGCGCACCTGGGCGCGTGGGAGCTCTCAAGCTTTTACCACTCGCTGATGGGCAACCCCATGGGCATGGTCATCCGGCGACTCGACAACCGCAAACTCGACGCCTATGTGAACCGCATCCGCTGCCTGCACGGCAATTACGTGCTGTCGAAAGACGACTTCGGCCGCGGACTCCTGACCGCCATGCACGAAGGGGGAACGGTCGGAATCCTGATGGACACCAACATGACCCCGCCGCAGGGCGCATTCGTGAAATTCTTCGGCATCGAGGCCTGCACCGCGACCGGCCTGGCCCACGTGGCTCGCAAGACCGGCGCAGCGGTTCTGCCCGGCTTCATGCTTTGGCAGGAGCAGGAAAAACGCTACGTGCTGCACTTCGGGCCGGAGATCGAAATTCCCCAGACCGAGTCGGCCAGCGACGACATCCTGAAGGGCACCCAGCTTTGCAACGACGCCATTGAGAGCTGGATTCGCCGCTACCCCGACCAGTGGCTCTGGATTCATCGCCGCTGGAAGACCCGCCCGCCAGGCCAGCCGGGGCTCTATTAGGAGCCTCGGGTGGCCGCCAACTCGTTGCCGCAGCTGGTGCATCGCACGCCCGCCAAAGAAATTTAGCGCAAGTCGTGTAGTTTATTCCTTATACTCATCCCGCAGACCTGGCGGCGAATTTCTGCGTTGTCTATCGATGGAGCAGTGCCCCTGATCTCAGCAAAACCTGAGAATGGGCCTGAATCCGTGTAAGGAGTAATGCAATGATACTCGGCGAATTGATACAAAAGCTGGGCGGGCGCCTTGCAAAGGGAAGCGAAGAAACCGAGATTCTGTCGGTGGCGTCGGTTGATAAGGCATCGACATTCGATCTCATTTTTGCCACCGACGAAGTCACCGTTCAGTCAGCGATCAAGAGCTCCGCTACGGCAGTGGTTCTGAATCTGGGCGCCCTGCCGCCTGAAGCAGAGGGATCGCGCATTGAGATTATTGAGTCCGACGAGCCGCGGCTCTGGTTTTCGCGCGCAGCCAGGCTGCTGGTAACGCCACACCTGGCGTTGGGCGTTCATCCCAGCGCGGTCATCGGCAACCAGGTCAAGTTTGGTTCGAACGTTACCATCTCTCCGCACGCTGTTATCGGCGATAACGCAAGCATCGGCGCAGGCACCCGGGTTGGGTCGGGCGCGGTGGTAGGCGTTGGCGTCACCATTGGCGCAGGCTGCCGCATCTATCCCAAAGTCGTCCTTTATCCCGGCACAACGGTTGGCGATCGCGTCGTTATTCACGCGGGCGCGGTGCTGGGTGCAGACGGATTCGGCTATGTGCGCGATCCGCTCACCGGCGAATACACGCAGTTTCCGCAGCAGGGAGAACTGGTGATCGAGGATGACGTGGAGATCGGCGCCAACACCACCATCGACCGCGGAGCGCTCGAGGAGACGCGCATCCGGCGCGGAACGAAGATCGACAACCTGGTGCACATCGGCCACAACTGCGACATCGGCGAAGACGTCATTATCGTGGCGCTGGCCGGCATCTCCGGCTCGTCCACGGTGGGCAAGGGCGCGGTGCTGGCCGGGCAGGTGGGCATTGGCGACCACGTTCACATAGGTCCGGGAGTGGTGCTCGGCGGCCAGGCAGGCGTCTTCAACGGCAAAACCATCAAGGGTGAAAGCGCGGGCGAGGTGCTGTACGGAACCCCCGCCCGGCCGCTCCGCCAGGTACTGCGCGAGCAGGCAGCGCTGGCCAGGCTGGCCAAAACCGAGCCCGAATCAGGCGGCGAGGAAACCGGGTTTTAGACCCAATGCTGAGTTGATGTATCCCAGGCAAAGTCTTGTATCAGGGCCCGACTGGTAGGTCAGGGCTTCAGCCCTGACTGCCGCAAAAATGCCCATGAGTAGCTTTGGGCTTCAGCCTCTGCCCGGACACACCTACCCTGAAAATGTTCTAATCCCGCAATGGTAGCTCGCTGATTCGAGTCTTGGTTCCTCGGGCTCGGAGGGAGCCGGGGGTTTTAACCCCCGGAAAGAACGCAAGTTTAAGCGGCCTTCAGGCCCGGGCATTTGCCCTTTTTTTCGCGGTTAACCGTCTACAATCACTGAGAGACTGCGGACGATCCGATGGCCATCATCGTTGTTGGCGGAAGCGCGAAAGACGTAGGCAAGACCATGCTGGTCTGCGGGCTGATCGCTGCGCTTGATTCGTTGCGCTGGACCGCGGTCAAGATCACCAGCGACGCACACAAAGGCCTGCCGCCAATTTACGAAGAAAAACATGCTGGCCCGGAAAGCGATACCGCCCGATATCTCGCAGCCGGCGCCGACCGGGCCTTTCTTCTTACCATTCCGCAGAATCGCGATCTGACTGAAGCCCTCGATGAGTTCTGGCCACTCATCGGCCGCGGAGCAAATCTTATCTTTGAGTCAAATCTCGTGGCAGGTGTTGTGAACGCGGAAGCGTGTCTGCTGGTGCAGGGCGACCCGCGAGCAGGTGCGGGAAAGCCATCGTATTATCGCGCAGCGCAATTCGCCGACGCCTTGGTTGCGCAAGGCGACGACGATCGGATGGTTGCCGATGCCATGAAATGGGAAGGAAAGCCGCGAGGTCCGATCTTCAACCTCAAGCAACTCGATAGGATTTCAGCGGAGATGAAAGGCTGGCTCGAAAAGCGGCCGGGGCTGAGGTCGTAAAAAATGGGAGCACGGGTCTTGATTCCCAGACCTGAGATTGTCCGATTTCATTCATTCATTGTGGCTTTGTCGGGTAATAGGTATTCCCCAGGTTTTCCGAATTCCCAGATGGTGATCAGCTAAGATCGCGGTGAATATGTATCATGTCCCCATTTACCTGCAACGGAGCAAAGCGGGTGCCACACCTATCAGAATGACAATTGGCATCAGTACACAGATCTGCTTCTTCCATGCAATTCTCGGAGGGATCGGCGGGTGGCGCACCCATGTTTTTCATCTTCGTTCTCCCATGGTCGGGGGTGCCCCATCCTTCGCTTTCTTCTAGCGAAGGGTGGGAGAGCAGGAACATCAGGCGTCCTTTTTGGCGTAGCG
>JBEKCW010000494.1:0-3830 GCA_050014675.1 Occallatibacter sp.
ATCGTTCCCAAATATTTCATCATCGCCATCTGGGGCTCCACGCGCCGCGAATATGCGGCCATGAAGCTCGCGCTCTACTCCTTCGTCGGCTCGGGCATGGTGCTCATCGGCCTGCTCGCCGCCTACGCAACTTCGGGCGCGCATACAACCACGCTTGCCGGCCTCGCCGCCTACGCGCATTCAGGCGCACTGCCGGTCAGCTTTCAAATGTGGTGCTTCCCGCTGGTCTTTGTCGGCTTCGGAATTCTCGCCGGTCTGTGGCCCTTCCACACCTGGGCGCCCACCGGCCACGTCGCCGCGCCCACCGCTGCATCCATGCTGCTCGCCGGCGTCGTTATGAAACTCGGCGCATACGGCTGCCTCCGCGTCGCCATCGGCCTGTTTCCTCAAGGTTTGGGCCCCTGGGGATTTACTCTCCTTGGCCTCGCCTCGTGGCGCGATGTCTTCGCATTGCTCGCCGTCATCGGCATCATCTATGGCGCGCTGGTGGCGCTTGCGCAAACCGACTTCAAATTCGTCATTGGCTACTCCAGCGTCAGCCACATGGGCTTTGTTCTGCTCGGCCTGGTCACGCTCAACCAGATCGGCGTCGACGGCGCGGTGCTGCAAATGTTCTCGCACGGAGTCATCGCCGGCCTGCTCTTCGCCATCGTCGGCCGCATTGTCTACGACCGCACACATACGCGCCAGTTAGGCGAGCTTGAACACATGCACCTCGCGCGACGCATGCCCTTCGCTGCATGGGCCTTCGTCTTCGCGGGCGTCGCGTCCATGGGCCTGCCGGGCTTCTCGGGATTCATCGCCGAGTTGCAGGTGCTGGTCGGCGCGTGGCGCGCAAATCCCTTATGGACGATTGGCGCTGGCGTCGGCATCATTGTCGGCGTGGCCTACACCTGGCGCGCGCTGCAAAAGGCTTTCTTCAGCGACATCATTCCCGGCGCGCACGTTCTTGAAGAAGAGAAGGCTCATCCCTTCGCGCCCATCACCTGGCCTGAGGTGGCAGGCGTGGTGCTGCTCGGCATCTCGACCGTTGCAGTCGGAGTTTACCCGCGCATCCTTCTTGATCAAATCGAACCCGCCGTGAAAGCCCTGCTCGGAGGAGTGCAATGAACTACGCCGATCTCTTCCGCGCAACACTGCCTGAAACCGTTCTCGAAATCGTCGCCCTGCTGGTGCTGATTGCCGATCTCGGATTTCTCCGCAAAGCCGCGCTCAAAACGCGCATACTCAACGCGTCGTTCCTGGGCGTTGCCGGTTGCATCGTCGCCGTGTGTGGCGTCTACGTCGCGGGGAATGCAGGCTTCAGCATTGACGGCCAACTGCTTCTTTCCGCGGGCGGGATTGCAGAAGTCGCGCAGATAGGCATCTTGGTGCTCACTGCGATTACGCTACTGCTGCTCGTCGGTGAGGAGTTCACAAAGCACGTTGGCGAATATGTAGCCGTGGTGCTGATGGCCGCAGCCGGCGGCTTGATCATCTCCGCCGCGCAAGACCTGCTGGTAATCTTCATCGGCCTCGAGCTGCTCTCGCTCGGCCTCTACATTCTTACAGCCTTCGCAAAAAAATCTGGCAAGAGTGCCGAAGCGGCCATGAAGTATTACCTCTTCGGCGGCATGTCGGCCGCGTTTCTACTGTTCGGGTTCAGCTATTTCTACGGCCTCAGCGGCACTACATCTCTCTCGGGTATTCAGACGGCGATCGTTCAATCGGGTCCGACACCACTCCTATACGTCGCTTGGATTTTTGTGATCGCTGGACTTGGTTTTAAAGTTGCCGCAGTCCCGTTTCACCTCTGGGCGCCGGACGCATATGAGGGCGCTCCCGCACCGGCTGCGGCTTTCATCGCATCGGTTTCAAAAGTAGCTAGCTTCGCTCTCATACTTACAATTGGATCGCAGTTGTTAACGCTCGTACCGGGGCAAACCTCCGGCCTTGTTGGGCTCGTGGTTGAACTTCAGGCGATAAGCCAGGTCTGGACCAAGCTGGCAATTGTCATCTTGTTGGTTTCTGCTGCATCGATGGTTTTCGGTAACCTTGCTGCACTGGCCCAGTCAAGCGTCCGCAGATTACTCGCTTACTCCGCCATTGCCCACGCGGGGTACATCCTGCTTGGCGTCGCCACCTTGCCTCACTATTCGATGGAAGACATCCATCACAGTTCGGCAGTGTACAAAATCGTCGCCGTTGGCAACAGTGCCGAAGCCGTCCTCTACTATATCCTCACCTACGGCCTAACCACCATCGGCGCATTCGGCGTGGTCTCAGTCGTCGAGCGCGCCACCGGCTCCGACAAACTCGACTCCTTCCTCGGCCTGCACAAGCGCAATCCCTTGCTGGCCGCCGTGCTGCTCGTGCTCTTCCTCTCGCTCGCAGGAATTCCGCCGCTGGTCGGCTTCTGGGCCAAGTTCAATCTGTTCGCCGCCGTGCTCAGCGTCGGCGCGGGCCCAGTTCCATTCGCGCTGGTCGCATTGGCCATCGCTATGAGTGCCGTCTCGCTCTACTACTATCTGCAGGTGCTCAAGCGCGCCTATGTAATGCCCGCTGCCGACGAGTCGCCCATCAAGGCCAATCCCGTCACGACGCTGGTGCTCGTCGCCATCGCCGCAGCGGTTGTGATCATGGGCTGCTTCCCGGCGCTCCTCCAAAACTGGATCGCCAGCTTCGCCTGAGTGAAGTAGATGGAAAATGTTTTATTCCTCGAAGAAATTGCAGGATGGCCAAGAGCGACAAAATTCGTGAGGCGAGGCTAGCCGAAATCGAGGCGGAGTTTCATGCGCTTCTTGTTACTTGCCTTCGCGAATGTGCGCGAGGCCGTTATGGGCTATTCGGGCAGAATGACCGTCTCGATCCTGAAGGAAGGTATTGGGGCTGGGCCGAGGCAAAACGGCTAAAGCAATTGGCGCTGGAGATTCAAACTATGCGGTTGGAGTTCGGCCTAGAAAATGAAACTTGCGAGCGTTTTTTCCAGCTCTGCGCGCTCCGAGGCCCGAACATTCCTGGAGAACCGAAATTAGCTGCTGACTTTCTCAAAGAAATTGGTCACAACTAAACGTCAAGCGAAAAAGCCGCCCGAAGCATCACGCTCCCGGCGGCCTTTCGCTGACTTGCTGACTCGCTGACTCGCTGCTTCTCTAATACTTCACAATCTTCTCGAACGAATCCGGCTTCAGGCTTGCGCCGCCCACCAGCGCGCCGTCAATCTCTTCTTGGCCAATCAGCGACGTAGCATTGTCTGGCTTCACGCTGCCGCCGTACAAGATCCGCATGGCCGCGGCGACGTCTGCGCCCAGCAACTTTGCAACTTCGGCGCGAATTACGCGATGCGCATCGGCCGCAATCTCCGGTGTGGCCGTCTTGCCCGTGCCGATGGCCCACACCGGCTCGTAGGCAATCACGATGGGCGCGGCCGCCTCGGGCGTGATTCCGGCGAACGCGCCCGTGATCTGTGTCTTGAGCACTCTCGCCGTCTTGCCTGCCTCTCGCTCCTCCAGCACCTCGCCAACGCAAACGATCGGTACAATTCCGTGCTTGAGCGCCGTGTGCAGTTTCTTGTTCACAATCTCGTCGGTCTCGGCAAAGTATTGGCGCCGCTCGCTGTGGCCGATAAGCGTATGCGTGCCGCCAACAGCGATGAGCTGCCCGACGGAAGTCTCGCCAGTGTACGCGCCCTCCTCGGCAAAGTGAATGTTCTGCGCGCCGACCAAAACGTTCGACCCTTTGGCGGCGTCAATCACGGTCGGCAGCAATACCGGCGAGGGAAACAGCGCGATCTCATCGCGAGTGTGCCCGGCAACCAGCGGCAAAAAAGCATCGACAAACGCCTTGGCTTC
>JBEKCW010000495.1:0-3806 GCA_050014675.1 Occallatibacter sp.
GCCCTTAACTCGCTCAACCCCTTCGTTACCAGCGAGCCGGATTATTACTCCACATTTATTATGGGCAACGCCGGCGGCGCGCTCTCCAGCACCAGTTCCTGGTTCGGCAGCTTCTTCCGCCGCGACAACCAGTCGAACGCCATTATCAACGCAGAGCTGCTCGACGCCAACGGCAACCCCTACAACTACTCCGCGGCCGTTGCCAATCCACAAACGCGTCTCGACATCAGCCCTCGTTTGGACTTTCAACTGGGATCGAAGAACACTCTTACCATCCGCTACTCGCTCGACCGCCAGACGGCCACCAACAGCGGTGTATCGCAGTTCGCCCTCGAAAGCCAGGCCTACAACACAACCGGCACCGAGAACACCGTTCAGCTTACTGACACGCAGGTTATCAGCGATCACGTCATCAACGAAACGCGCTTCCAATTCATGGGCGACCGCAATAGTCAGATTGCTCAAAACACCAGCCCCACCCTCACCGTGCAAGGAGCCTTCACCGACGGAGGCAACAACAGTGGCGTAAGTCGCGACAGTCAGAACAACTTTGAGCTGCAAAACGACACCATTATCAGCAAGGGGGCGCACACAATTAACACCGGAACGCGGCTCCGCTTCACGAGCGATAACAGCTACTCAACCGCCGGCTTCAACGGCCAGTACATATACCAGTCGCTTGACGCCTATAAGGCCAACACGCCGAGTCAGTACAACGTCACCGCCGGTACCGCATCGTCTACCGTCAACTACTTTGACCTTGGCCTTTTCTATCAGGACGACTTCAAGTTCCGTCCCAACCTCACGCTCAGCTATGGCGTCCGCCTCGAATCGCAGAACGACATCGACGACCATGCCGACTGGGCGCCGCGCTTCTCATTCGCATGGGCGCCCGCCGCGCACGGAACAACGCAGGCGAAGACCGTGATTCGCGGCGGCTATGGATGGTTCTTCGATCGCTTCACTGAAGGCAATATTCTTCAAAGCATTCGTCAGAACGGCATCACGCAACAGCAGTACGTCATCCAGAATCCCGCGTTCTACCAGAACGCTCCGGCGGCATCGCAGCTGGCTGCAAGCAGCACCGCAGCCAACACCATTTACACCATCGCGCCAAACCTCAAGGCCGCGGTCAACATGCAGGCTGCCCTGGGTGTAGAACACCAGTTCGGCAAAGTCGCCACGCTCGCCGCCACCTACATCAACTCCCACGGTGTGCACCAGGACTACACCGACAACATCAATGCGTTCATCCCGTCCACATACGACGCCACAACCGGCACCGGCACGCGCCCCAATGGCATCAACGAGAACTTCTATCAGTTCCAGTCCGGCGGCATCTACAACCAGAACCAGATCATGCTCAACTACACAGTCCGCGCCAAGCGCCTTTCGCTCTTCGGCTTCTACATGCTCAACTTCGCTAAAGCCGATACATCGGGCGCCAGCTACTTTCCCTCGAACCAGACCGACCCGTCGGCCGACTATGGCCGCGCCAACTTCGACGTCCACAATCGCTTCCTGCTCGGCGGCAACTTCCAGGCGCCGTTTGGCGTCTCCATCAGTCCCATGCTGGTTACCAATTCCGGCACGCCCTTCAACATCACCATCGGCCAGGATCTTAACGGCGACAATCAGTTCAACGATCGGCCCGCATACGCCACCTCGGCCAGCACTGACGTTATGAACACCAGCTATGGCACGCTCGATCTCAACCCCGCATGGAACCAGGCCCGGATTCCCTATAACGTCGGAACCGGTCCCGGCCAATTCAGCATGAATCTCCGCGTCAGCAAGTCCATCGGTATCGGACCCAAACTCACGGGAACAGCCGGCGCGGCTGGCAATCAGGGTGGTCCCGGCGGCCCTGGCGGCGGCCCTCACGGAGGCCCCGGTGGTGGACCCGGCGGAGGGCTTGGTCCCGGCGGTCTCAGTGGCAGCGGGGGGCCGCCCCGCCTCGATCAGGCAGCCACTCGCCGCTATTCGCTTAACTTCGCGGCCATGGCACACAACATGTTAAACAACGTCAATCTCGCGCAGCCCGTCGGTGTCCTGGAGTCGCCGCTCTTCGGCAAATCGAATGCGCTTGCAGGAGGCTTCTTCTCCTCGGCCGCATCCAATCGCAGCATCGACCTTCAAGTCTCGTTCAATTTCTGATAAGGGACAAAGCCGACTGCCGGTATATTGACATTTGAGGTCTCCCACCCTGGCGACAAAAACAAAGACGTCGCGAGGGTGGGGCACCCATTTTTAGAGCTTGATTGAGGCGAGTTGGTTGAGGTTCGTGCTATCTCAGGTCTCAGAATCGAGAACGCCGCCCAACCCCGATTTGTTGCGGCAATTGTTTGATGGCGGCTCACCCGTGTTTTTGTGTGTTTGACTTCACCCGCCCGCGTTGCCGACGATAGTTCTGGCGGCGTTCTGCTGCTTATGGGGCTAACAACATAATGAAAGTCTTGATTCTTGGTTCGGGGGGGCGGGAGCACGCGCTGGCTTGGGCTGTTGCGCGCAGTTCGCGGGTTACCGAAGTGGTTTGCGCTCCGGGCAATGGCGGCATGGCGCAGGGCGCGCGGTGCGTACCGGTAAATGTAAAAGACCTTGACGCCATGGTGCGGCTGGCTGAGGCGGAAAGGCCCGACCTGACCATTGTGGGGCCGGAGCTGCCGCTTTCACTGGGCATTGTGGATGCGCTGACAGAGCGTGGATTCAAGGCCTTTGGCCCCAGCAAAGCGGCGGCGATGCTTGAAACCAGCAAGGGTTTTGCCAAGCGCTTTCTGCAGCGGCATAACATTCCCACGGCAAACTACGCGGTGTGCTCCACCGAGGCCGAGCTTGAGAAGGCGGTTGCGGCTTTTCATCCGCCGATTGTGGTGAAGGCCGATGGGCTGGCCGCGGGCAAGGGCGTGATTATTTGCGAGTCGCGGGCTACGGCGCTGGAGGCGGCGCATGGGCTGTTCAGCGGCGAGCTTTTGGGCGAGGCCGAGCGGCAGGTGGTGATTGAGGAGTTTCTTTCGGGCGAAGAGGTGAGCTTTCTTTGCCTGAGCGACGGCAAAACCGTAAAGCCGCTGGTTGCGGCGCAGGATCACAAGCGGATCGGCGACGGCGATACCGGCCCCAACACGGGCGGCATGGGCGTGTACTCAACAGACACGCTGCTCGACGCGGCAATGAGCGAGTGGATTATGAGCCACATTGCCGAACCCACGATCCGCGGCATGGCGGAAGAGGATACGCCGTTTAAGGGCGTGCTTTATATCGGGTTGATGATGACGGCTCGCGGGCCGGAAGTGCTTGAGTTCAATGCGCGCTTCGGCGACCCGGAGACGCAGGCGATATTGCTGCGGCTGGATAGCGACCTGGTGGACGCGCTGGAGGCTTGCGTGGATGGCCGCCTGGCCGATACCGAGCTGCGCTGGAGCCCCGGCGCGGCGGTGTGCGTGGTGGCCAGCTCGGCGGGCTATCCGGGCAGCTACAAAACCGGCATGCCCATCAGCGGGCTTGGCGCGGCGGCGCAGGTTCCGGAGGTAGTGGTATTTCACGCGGGAACGGCGCAGGTGGGCGGGCAGCTGGTTACGGCGGGCGGCCGCGTGCTGGGCGTGAGCGCGCGGGGCGATGGGCTGGAGCAGGCGCTGGCTCGCGCGTACCAGGCGCTGGCCGAGATCGATTTTGAGGGCATGTATTACCGGCGCGACATTGGGTATCGCGCGCTGAAAGGGACGCGATGAGCACTGATTTGAGTATCAGCCTTGCGGAACTGCTGGCCTGGAACGATGAAGCGGCACACAACTGGAAGGGACATCTTGAGG
>JBEKCW010000496.1:0-3766 GCA_050014675.1 Occallatibacter sp.
AATCCATCACTTCGTCGCTCAGCTTGCGGTCTTCAGGCCGCCACGCTGCTCCCGGCCGGGTGTCGAGACTGCCAAACACATATTCGATATCGTCGGAGTGAAATGCAGACGACCCGGGGTGGAATTTGCTGGATGGAGACGGAAGGTCGAAGCGGTAGCGATAGACGGGCGCACCGCCAGTTTTAACCTGAACCTGAATCCACTGCCAGGTGCCAAAGGCGATGAACCTGTCGCTGTCGAGATCGATGGCCGAGCGCTGGGCCTCTTCGTCGGTGCCGCCGGGATAGACGGCCAGAAACTCATCGGCGTGCTCGCCGAAGGCGGTCTGGGCCAACTGCTTCCACTTTTCAACCGTCATGCCGTCCGCAAGGCCGTTCACCTCGTCGTGCATCCAGCCGGCCAGCAGCGGCACGTGCGCCTGGTGGCCGGCGGCGTAGGTATCGGCTACCGGCTCGGTGAGAAACTTGCCGTCAACAACGACTCCGAAATGGGGCGCGCCCTTTTTGTTCTCGTCGTCGAGAACGGTCTGGGCGGACAGCGCTCGAAGCGCGGCGAGCGAAGTTACCCCCAGCGAGTCGACCCACTTCTGCTCCCGATCTTCAGCCTCAGCGAGCGGACGCTCGCTCCTTGTACTCAGCGCGCCGCCGCTTTCGCCGATGGCTTTGGCAAACAGCCCCTGCGCCGACGGCGCGGCCATCAGCGTACTCACGGCAAAAGACCCGGCGCTCTCGCCGAAGATGGTAACGTTCGCGGGGTCGCCGCCAAATTTTTGAATATTGTCGCGAACCCACTGGAGCGCGGCCACCATGTCCATCAGCCCGTAGTTCCCTGCTGAGCCGTTGGCTTCTTTGGCCAGGTCGGCCGTAGCCAGAAATCCAAAGACGCCGAGCCGGTAGTTGATGGTGACCAGCACCACACCCTTGAGCGGCAGAAAGTCACCGTCGTGGCGGGGCTCATCGCCCGAGCCGCCGCTGTATCCGCCGCCATGAATCCAGAACATGACCGGCAGCTTGCTCTTGCCCTTGGCGGTTGCCGGCACGTAGACGTTCAGAAAGAGGCAGTCCTCGTTTTCGCCGCTGTCCTGGAAGATCATGTCTTCGTAGACATGTCCCTGCACGCAATGAGCGCCGTATTTTGTGGCGTCGCGCGCGCCCTTCCACTTTGCGAGTGGCTCAGGTGCCTTCCAGCGCAGATCGCCGACCGGCGGCGCGGCATAAGGCAGGCCGAGAAATGCGCGCACCTTATCGTCGTTGATTGTCTTGCCGTGAACCTTTCCGTGATCGGTTTTCACAGTGAGCGGATCGGCAGAGGCGGTTGCGGAAAAGCCAAGCATTAAGCAGGTCAAAACAGCAGTGCAAGAAGCTAAAAGACCTATGCGCATCGAAAAAATCTCCCGGGCAACACGATAACAGGGGGGGCTGGGGTCGCGGGCGGATTGCTACGCCATCTCCGGCGCCAGCATCTCGTTCACGCTCTCGCGGCGGCGGATGAGCCGGAAATTTTCGCCGCCCACCATTACCTCGGCGGCACGCGGGCGCGTGTTGTAATTCGAGCTTTGCGACATGCCGTAAGCTCCGGCGTCGAGCAAAGCTACCAGGTCGCCTGGCTCGACCGGCCCGAGCTTGCGGTCATGTGCAAAAAAATCGCCCGACTCGCATACCGGGCCCACCACGTCCACAATGCGCGGCTTGCCCGGCCTGCGCATTACAGGAACAATCTCGTGATGCGCCTGGTAAAGTGCCGGGCGGATAAGGTCGTTCATCGCGGCGTCGGTAATAACGAATGTCTTTTTGCCGTTGCGCTTGACATAAAGCACGCGGGCCAGAAGTGCGCCGGCCTCGGCGACCAGAAAACGGCCCGGCTCAATGATTAGGCAGCCGTCGAAGCCCTTAAGCGCATCGTTGAGGGCCGCCGCGTACTCGGCCAGCTTGGCCGCAGCGTCAAATGAGCCGTGATAATCAATGCCCAGGCCGCCGCCGGCATCCACTGAAGACAGCCGAAAACCCTCATGCTCAAGCTGTTTCATCAGCTTGCTGACCCGCACCATCGCTGCGCCGAAGGGCGCGGCGGAACGGATCTGCGAGCCGATGTGGACACTGACGCCGAAGGGCACCAGCCAACGATCGTTAGCGGCCTGCTTGTATATCGCGAGGGCCTTGCGAATGTCGATGCCGAACTTGTGTTCGCGCAGACCGGTCGAGATATAGGGATGCGTATCGGCAAACACGTCGGGATTAACGCGGAGCGCGAAACGCGCGCGGACTTTGAGTTTGCGGGCTCGCGCGGCAAGCAGCGCCAGTTCGCCTTCGCTCTCCACATTGAACTGGAGAATATCGGCCCCGAGCGCAAGATCGATCTCATCCTGAGTCTTGCCGACGCCTGAGAATACGATGCGTTCCGCCGAATTGGGTGCGGCCGCCAGTACACGCTCCAGTTCCCCGCCTGAAACAATGTCGAATCCTGCGCCG
This sequence comes from Occallatibacter sp., assembly GCA_050014675.1. Classification (GTDB taxonomy): domain Bacteria; phylum Acidobacteriota; class Terriglobia; order Terriglobales; family Acidobacteriaceae; genus Telmatobacter. Next base: position 2,469 of record JBEKCW010000496.1, read on the forward strand.
CGCTCGCCCAGCAGCCGCAAAATTGCCAGCGTGGAGTTGGCCTTGACCGCGTAGCAGACAAGGTGGTCGCGCCCGCCGAGCGCATTTTGAAACATCTCGAGCCGCTCGATAATCTGGTCGGCCGAATAGACGTAGAGCGGTGTGCCATATTGCCGGGCGAGGGTTTCAAGTGAAACCTTGCCGCAGCAGAGCGGACCGCCAGACTTGGCGTATTGAAACGGGCGTGAAGATTTTTGTTGAGCCAATTGTCAGTCCAGGACCAAGAGAATACTTTGAGCCTACAGCATCGAATCCGATAAACAGGCACTGGGAGCAAAGGTGGTAAACCTCCAGCCCGATACAATGTCGGAATGGCCGTGTGCGAGAAGGTCGACCTGGTGGGCGTGGGGCTGAACGCAACCGACACTCTGATTCCGGTCGAGCGCTTTCCTGATCGCGGGTCAAAATCGGAGTACACCGGCGCGAGCATCATGCCCGGCGGGCAGGCTGCTACCACCGTGATTGCCTGCCAGACGTGGGGATTGCGCACCCGCTATGTGGGCAAGCTGGGCGATGACGACGCGTCGCGGCTGCACCAGGCGGCATTTGAAAAAGCGGGAGTGGATGCAAGGCTGATCCATGTTCCCGGCGGCGTGAGCCCGCAGTCGCTGATTATTGTGGACGCGGGTGGAGAGCGCACCGTGCTTTGCCGGCGCGACGAGAAGCTGGCCCTCAAGCCCGAGGATTTGAAGCGCGAATGGGTTGTAAACGCACGCGCGCTGCACGTTGACGGACACGACACGGCCGCGGCCACGCAGGCCGCCAGATGGGCGCGACAGGCGGCCGTGCCGGTGGTGGCCGATCTGGATGAGACGTACCCCGGCGTCGAGGACCTGATTGAAAACATCGACTACCTGATTGCCAGCCGCGATTTTCCCTGCCGGCTGATGGACGATACAAACCTGGAACGGGCGCTGAAGCGGATGCAGTCGCGATACGGCGCCAGGCTGACCGCGGCCACGCTCGGGCAGGACGGCGTGCTGGCGTGGGATGGCAGACGGCACCTGCACTGCGCCGCGTACTGCGTTCCAGTTGTTGACACCACCGGCGCCGGCGACATTTTTCACGCCGGCTTCATCTACGGGCTGCTCAACGATTGGCCTCTTGAGCGGCAACTGGACTTTGCGTGTGCGGCGGCGGCGATGAACTGCATGGCGTCTGGCGCGCGCGGAGGCATCAAGCCGGTTGCCGAGATCGAGGAGATGAGGTTGACGGTCTCGCGCTACCGGACGGCTCTCGATGAGTTGTGAGCCGCAGGA
>JBEKCW010000497.1:0-3728 GCA_050014675.1 Occallatibacter sp.
TTGTGATGAACTTCGGATGGCTGATCCGATCGGCGCACTCGTGGTCGGCCAACCTGATGATGTTCGCAATCCTGGTGCACATGTTCAGCGTGTATTTTATGAAGGCCTACCGCAAGCCGCGCGAGTTTGGGTGGCTGAGCGGCATGGCGCTGCTGGGTCTGGCGTCGGTGTTTGGCTTCTCAGGTTATCTGCTGCCGATGGATGAGCTGAGCTACTTTGCCACCAAGGTGGGTCTGCAGATTCCCGTGGCCATTCCGTGGATCGGTCCGGCGATTGCCACCATGTTGCGCGGCGGCCCCGAAGTAACCGAGTTCACCGTGCAGCGATTCTTTGCATTGCACGTTGTGGTGCTGCCGGCGCTGTTCATTCCGCTGCTCGGGTTCCACCTGTGGCTGGTGCAGAAGCACGGCAACGCGCTTCCGCCAAGTGAAGAGGCCAAGCCCGCTTCCCAGCGAAAGAGTATCCCCTTCATGCCCAGTTTTCTGCGCAAGGATCTGGCCATGTGGATCATCACGCTCAACGTGCTGGCGCTGCTGGCATCGGTATTTCCGTGGGCGCTGGGTAAACAATACGATTCGCTGGTTCCCGCGCCTCCCGGCATTCATCCCGAGTGGTATTTCATGAGCCCGTTCGAGATGCTCAAGATTCTCGGGTCGTTTCTTCCCGGCGAATCGGGCGAGATTGCGGGCATTTTGCTGTTCACGCTGGGCATTGTGCTGTGGATTCTGATCCCTTTCTACGACAAGAACAAGGAGTCAGGGCAGCGTGCGCGGGTGGCTCACTATTTTGGTTTGCTGGCCATCTTCGCGTTGCTGGCGACAACGGTGGTTGGGTATTGGGCGATTCGGTAAAGCAGCCTCTGGCTACTAGCTTCTAGCCGCTAGCTTCGAATCGCTGGAGCGAATATTCCAGCCGAAGCACAAAGAGCTAGAAGCTAGGAGCTAGAAGCTAGGAGCTTGCATTTATGAACTATCCCTTTTGGGACATTCCTTATCTCGGCTCGGGCTGGGTGATTGGCATCATCGCAATCTTTCACGTGATGATTTCGCAGTTTGCCGTGGGTGGCGGACTTTACCTGCCGCTGGCCGAACGCAAGGCGCTGCGCGAAGGCCGCTCCGACTGGCTGCAGGAGCTAGCCGGCTACTCGAAATTCTTCCTCATCCTTACCGGTGTTTTCGGCACAGTGTCGGGCGTGGGCATCTGGTTCGCCATCGGCCTTACGCACCCTGAGGCCACCAGCACGCTGATTCACAACTTCGTCTTCGGCTGGGCCATCGAGTGGGTTTTCTTCATGGTCGAGCTCACCACCGCGGCCGTTTACTACTACACGTGGAACCGGATCGATTCAAAGCTGCACCTGGCGGTGGGCTGGGTGTATGCCGGCGCATCGGTGTGCACGCTGGTCATCATCAACGGCATTCTCACCTTTATGCTGACGCCGGGCAACACCTGGCTGTCCGTCGCCGGCACCGGTCAGGAAGCCAGCAAATTCTGGAACGCGTTTTTCAATCCCACGTACTGGCCGAGCCTGCTGCTGCGCACCTGCGTGTGCTGCTCGCTGGCAGGCATATGGGCGCTTATCAGCGCCAGCCGGATCGACGGGCATACGCTGCCCAGCCTCAAAAGCTCGCTGGTGAAGTGGAGCGTAAAGTGGCTGGTGCCGTCGTTCGTGGCCATGCCGTTGCTGTTTGTGTGGTATGTCTTCATGGTGCCGGAGTCGCAGCGCGCACTGCTCACGCTGGGCATGGACACTATCGGGTCGGGAACATTCTCTATGGTCACGCGCATTGCGCTGATTATCGTGATCACGTCGGCCACCATTATCGGCGTCGCGTATTACCTGGCCTATCGCAATCCGGTCGACTTCAACACCGCTCACGCGGTGGCAATTTTGCTGCTGGCGCTGATGGCCACAGGCGCCGGTGAGTATTCGCGAGAGATGTTGCGCAAGCCATACGTGATTGGGCGCTGGATGTATTCGAACGGTGTGCGGGTGCCGTATGCGATCAAGATCGACAACAACCCGCAGGGGTATCTTGCGCAATCGAACTGGGTATGGGATGGCGCCGACACAAGCTATTCTCGCGGCGAAGCGATCTTCCGCGGGGAGTGCGGAAGCTGCCACACTTTGAATGGCTATCGGCCGCTGGCGACGCTGCTTGCCGGCCGCGACCGCGCCAACATTGAGAGCTTTATCACCATGCTGCATGACTACAAGGCCGACTCACCTTACCACCGCTTTATGCCGCCGATGGTTGGCTCGCGGCAGGATGTCGAGGATCTCGCCAACTTCCTGAACGCGAAGGTTAATCCTCCGGTAGCCAGCGGCGCGAAGGCGGTTCAGACGGCGCAGAGGTGAATGTGTGAATGTGTGAATGCACGAAGTTAGTAAGTTGACGGCCCGCCACGGCGGGCCGTTTCACTTACTCGTAGTAAGTCGCCGTGGTGGTGTCGGTTTCCCAAATGGTGCAGTCTTTCACGCGCACGCGGCCGCTGGTCATTTCAGCGAGCTGCTGATTGGTTTCGTCGTAGAAAAACCTGGCGATATTTTCGGCCGAGGGATTGATGACCGTGAAGGGCTCGAGCTCGTTGAGCATTTGATGGTCGATGCGATCGATCACCGGGCGCATTACCTGCTTCAACAGCTTGAAATCGAGCAGCAGGCCGGCTGCATCGAGCTCGGCGCCGGCCAGCGTGACGCGGACTTTGTAGTTGTGGCCGTGCGGATTCTCGCACTTGCCGCGGTAGTTGCGCAGATAGTGGCCTGACGAGAACCCGGCCTCTACGGTGACTTCATACATTTCGTGTCGCTCGATCCTCTTACGGTTCCGTGCTTTTGAGGAACCCTGCCTGCCTCTATTTTAGCGGAGTGCGGATTCAACTCTTGGAGGGCGGTCGATTCAGCGTTCGCCGCGGCGATTTTTGCGGGCAAGGCGTCGCGCCTCCTCACTTCGGCGATCGACCTGCTCGAACAGATGGCTCATGACTCCGATCAATCCCGATACTAGTCCTGAAAGCAGCAGGATGAGGGCCACGGTCCGCCAGAGGGAGCCGTTGGCCGGCAGGCCGGGCTGAAAGCTGGACGGAATGAGTGCCATACCCGCTGAGATAAGTGCGAAGAGCACCAGCGTGGCGGCGAGGATATAGAAGTTGCGCGACATGAGAGCAACGGCGGATTTGGAAATTTGCGCCTGAGTTGATTCTAGGTCCCTAGCCTCTGGTTTCGAGGTCGGTACTGGAGATGACCTGGACGCCGGCGGCAGCAAACCCGGACTCGATGCCGGCCACGGAGCCGTTCAGGTCAATGGATTGGCAGGCGTCGCGGATGACGAAGGCGGTTAGGCCTATACGGCGGGCATCGAGTGCGGAGAAGCCGACGCAGAAGTCGTAGGCGAGACCGGCGAGGAAGACCCGGCTGAGGCCGCGTTCGGCGAGGTAGCCGGCGAGGCCGGTGGGGGTGGTGCGGTCGTTCTCAAAAAACGCCGAGTAGGAGTCGATATAGGGCCGAAAGCCCTTGCGCAGGATGAGCTCCGCCTGGGTGAGCTTAAGGGCGGGATGAAACTCGGCGCCCGGCGTCCCCTGCACACAATGGGGCGGCCAAAGGGTCTGCTTTCCGTAGGCAAGCTGAATTGTTTCAAAGGGTTGCGAACCATGATGAGAACGCGCAAACGAGGAGTGGTTGGACGGGTGCCAGTCCTGCGTGAGGACTATGTGCGAGAAAAGGGGCG
>JBEKCW010000498.1:0-3727 GCA_050014675.1 Occallatibacter sp.
GTACTGAAAGCACTGCTCCAGCGGCACGCCAAGCTCGAGCGCCACTTTGAACGCAGTCTCAAGCGATGGCGAATACTTGTCCTGCTCAATGGCGATCACCGTCTGCCGTGTCACGCCCACTCGATCTGCGAGTTCCTGCTGTGTTATCTCCCTTAGCGCCCGCAGCTCCTTAACCTGATTGCGTATGGCGGGCATCAGAGCGCTCTCCGGTAAGCCACAATCTGCGTGGCCGTCTTGGTAATGTCCGAAATCACCAGGATGCCGAAAAAGACGCTCAGGAAATGAAGTCCGATCTTCGGGTTGTCGAGGTGAAGTTGGCCCATGGTCGCGTGAAACCACAACATGGCGAGCCCGACTACCATGAGCGACGCCACCATCAGGTAGCCGGCGCGATAGCCGCGCAGCTCAATCAACCGGTCCCGCTCGTCGGTTACCCGGTTGCGCGTGAAGGCGGCAATCACCAGCTGCAGCACCACCTGCAGCACGATAATTGCAATAATCATGCCCGCAACCTTGTTGACTGAATTCTGCTGGTGCAGAAAGAAGTAAGGGCCGTAGACAATGATTTCGGCCACCAGTGATGCGTAGAGAGTCTTCTCGCGGTAAGAGAGGCTCGTCGTCATGATCGTTCGCTCCCATGTCAAAAATGTTTGACAACTCAGACCATAGCGCGGAATTGGAATCGTGTCAAATATTTTTTACATCCCTGAGAGAAGCCGCATTCACGATCATTGCGGCGATCCACGCGCAATCCTGTTCCTGGTACCTGCGGCGACATCGGGACGAATGCCGTATTCGATTGCATCCGGCGGTCGAGCATGGTGTACTTGGCCCGAGGCCAAAGATCGATAGGTTACAAATAAGAGATTGCTGGAGCAAAGACGGTGCGGTTCTCATCCTTTTTGATTGTTGTTGCAGTTTTCGTATGCCTGGCTGGTTTTGATTTCGCGCAAACCTCGCCAGCGAACGCAAATACCTGGCAGGCGCCGGCGGATGCGGCCGCGCAGCCCAATCCTGAAAAAGATAACCCTGCTGCCACAAGGGCCGGCCGCAAGCTGTTTATGCGTGGCTGCGTCACCTGCCATACAGAAGATGGAAGCGGAAAAGACAGTAATGGTCACAATCTGCGCTCGCCCCAGACGCAGGAACAGAGTGACGGCGCGCTGTTTTGGAAGATCACGCACGGAAATCAGACCAACGGCATGCCGCCGTTCGATAGCCTGTCAGAGACTGACCGGTGGGATATTGTTCGTTTCCTGCGCACATTCAAGGACTCAGATGAGAATTGAACGATGCCATCATGTTGACGGTCGGAAATCTTATTGAACTCTGGCCTTGGTCGGCGATCGAGGCGAGGCGAGGCGAGGAGCAATATGCAAGTGAAAAATCATGGGAGAGGGCTTTGGTTATTGTGCGCGGCGCTGCTGCTGTTGGCCGGTGCCAGTGAAATGCTGGCTGCGGGTGATTGGCCGACATTCGGCCACGATCGGACCCGTACCGGCGTAGCCGATGAAACCGTTCTCTCTCCCGGAAACGTCGGCGGCCTGGAATTGAAGTGGGTAAAACAGCTGGACAACGTCCCGCTCGCGCTCGACGCGTTGACTGCGCCGATTACTGCGAGCAAAGTGACCACGTCTCACGGCGTCCGGAATGTGGTCTACGTAGCGGGCTCTTCAAATACGTTTTTTGCGCTCGATGCCGACACGGGCAATTTGCTGTGGGACCGCACATTTGACTCAGCGGTAGTTCCCGATAGCGACAGTTTTTTTCTCTGCCCTAACGCGATTAATTCCACGCCTACGATCGATAAAGCAAAATCCATTATTTACACGCTCGCGCAGGACGGCAAACTGTATGGCCTCGACCTCGGAACCGGCAAAGTAGTCTTTGGACCATTCCAATTTATTCCGTCGTTTGCCAAGGCATGGAGCCTTAACTTGATTGACGGCGTTGTGTACACCTCTACTTCGCAGGGATGTGGAGGAGATCGCTCTGGAATTTACTCGATGGATGTTCGAGATCCAATGCGCCCCGTCATTCACGAACTCCTCATCCGCCGCGGATTTGGCGGGGGAATGTGGGGCCGGGGCGGCGTTGTCATAGGCAATAACAATCGTGCCTATGTCTCCACAGGCGATGGCAATTTCGATCCGGCCGTTGGAGATTTCGGCAGCAGTTTCCTGGCTGCCTCATTAGGAGATTTGCGTCTCCTTGACTACTACACTCCTTTGAATTGGCAAGACATCAATAAGCACGACCTGGATTTACCCTCGGGCGGCCTCGTAGCGTTTACTTACAAGGGCGAAAACCTTATTGCAGGAGGGGGCAAAGAAGCTGTCGTTTATTTGTTGCAGGCAGATCACCTGGGCGGCAACGATCATCACACCCCGCTCTTTATAACCAATGCACTGGCGAATGATGAAAAGGACCTGGAACGGAAAGGCATGTGGGGTGCCCCGGCAGTTTGGGTTGACCCAAAGAGCAACGAAGCATGGCTCTATGTCACAATCTGGGGTCCGATGTCGAAGACTGCTCCAACGTTCCCGGTTACCAACGGGGAAGTTCCCCACGGTTGTATCCTGGCGTTCAATATTGTCACCGATCCAAAGACTAAGAAACCGGCGCTGCGTTCAGCCTGGATTTCACCTGACTTCGATCTGCCCGATCCGCCTGTAATCGAAAATGGCGTTTTGTTCGCAGTTGCTACCGGAGAAAATCCTCGACAGGTGCACGATGCGGGTATTGAGCATTTCAAGAACGAGCAGGAATGGAAACAGAACCTGCTAACGACCGAACAACGGGCCGAAGGAACCCATCCCGAAACGCTCTACGCATTGGACGCGAGGACCGGAAAGCTGCTTTATGAGAGTGGGAACGCCATGAAGTCCTGGGTTCATTTCAGCGGCCTTGCGGTGAGCGATGGGCGTGTATACGCGGTCGACCACGATTCGCGAATCTATTGTTTTGGCCTCAAGTGACAGCCCGCCACTCGCGGAGCCGACTCATGGGAGATGTCCCCAAAACCCACCTGCGGCCCCTCTTTTCATCGAAACAAGCGAGTTATGCACCCCGCCCTAGGAATTGGGCACGGTTCTCTGTTAAAATCAAAGTTCTGAGTTCAATAGCAGGAAGTCACCATGTCAATTCATCCCGTAATGCAGCGCCTGGCCGATAAGCTCAAGCGCACCGATTTACCAGCGTTTGTGCCCGGCGACCAGATTCGCGTCCAGGTCAAGATCAAGGAAGGCGATAAAGAGCGCCTGCAGGCCTTTGAGGGCCTGGTAATTGCCATCAACCGCGGCCCGCAGGGCACCTTTACCGTCCGCAAGATGAGCTTCGGCCAGGGCGTCGAGCGCATCTTTCCCTTCAACTCCAAGGTTGTGGACAAGATCGAGAAGATCCGCAGCTACAAGGTCCGCCGCGCGAAGCTGTTCTACATCCGCGGCCTGCGTGGCAAGGCAGCCCGCCTGAAGGAAATCGATCGCGAGACCGGCAAGGTCCGCGCTTAAGCTCCCGGCCAAAACCCCTTTCCAACCAGAACCCTCAGCCTTTCGGCTGGGGGTTTTGAGTTTTTGGTGCGACTGCACTTGGACTTTCTTCGTGCGGATTGGCGCGCATTCAAGAGAATTGGGCAGCGCTTCTGGTTCGAAGTAAATGGTTTGGGTTCTGTTGGTTACTGAGAAAATTCCGAGACGGACAAAACGCGTTAAATGTGCACAAACAATGG
>JBEKCW010000499.1:0-3707 GCA_050014675.1 Occallatibacter sp.
TAGGCACGCCGGTGCTGGCGATCACGATTGTTCTAGTGGCCCTGGAGCGGCTCTTCCACTTTGGAATTTTCGATGCGCGGCTTGGCGGCGATCCGCTTTTGTTCCAGCACCTGTTCTGGTTCTATTCGCACCCGGCGGTTTACATCATGATTCTGCCGAGCATGGCGGTGATGAGCGAAGTAATAGCCTGCTTCTCGCGCAAGCGGATTTTCGGCTATAACTTCGTCGCCATGTCATCGATTGCGATCGCGGTGCTGGGCTTCCTAGTGTGGGCGCATCACATGTTCGTCGCCGGCATTTCGGTTTATGCCGGATTGATCTTCTCGCTGCTGACGTTTTTCGTAGCGATTCCATCGGCGGTAAAGGTGTTCAACTGGACGGCGACGCTCTACAAGGGGTCAATCACCTTTGAAACGCCGATGTTGTATGCCTTCGCTTTCATTGGACTGTTCACCATCGGCGGACTGACCGGCATTTTTCTGGGAGCCATTGGACTCGATCTGCACGTACACGACACCTATTTTGTGGTGGCGCACTTTCACTACGTAATGGTGGGCGGCGGCGTAACCGGCTTCCTCTGCGCACTGCACTTCTGGTGGCCCAAGATGACCGGGAAGATGTATCCGGAGAGCTTTTCGAAGCTCAGCGCGGTGCTGGTATTTGTGGGATTTAATTTGACGTTCTTCCCGCAGTTTCTGCTCGGTTACATGGGCATGCCGCGCCGCTACCACGCTTACCCGCCTGAGTTCCAGGTGTTGAATGTGCTGTCCACGGCGGGGGCTTCCATTCTGGCGGTGGGCTTCCTATTACCGATGATTTACCTGGCATGGAGCCTGCAATACGGCAAGGATGCAGGGCCGAATCCCTATCGTGCAGCGGGATTGGAGTGGATGACCGCTTCACCGCCGCCGACCTCTAACTTTGAAGAGACGCCGGTGGTGACCTGGGAGGCTTACAACTACGACGAGATCGACGGAACTGGCCATGGAGGTCATAAGGGGGTTGAAGTTGCCGGATAGCGAACTTGCGGAACACAACCTGAAACATCACTTTGCCGATCTGGAGCAACAGAAGGCAACCTCCACCTTTGGCATGTGGCTGTTCCTGGTCACGGAAATCATGTTCTTTGGCGGCCTGTTTGCTGCCTACCTGATTTACCGGCTCTCGTACTTTAACGCCTGGGTCGCGGGCAGCCAGACGATGGAGATTCAGTACGGCGCGATCAACACGGTGGTGCTGATCTGCTCGTCGCTGACGATGGTGATGGCTGTGCACTCAGCGAAGATCGGCAACCGCAAGCTGACGGCGATCTTCCTCATTCTGACGCTGATTTTGGGCTTTGGCTTTCTGGGCATCAAGGCCGTGGAGTACCACAACCACTGGGTTCACCACGAAGTGCCCGGCGCGAACTTCCACTTCGAACACGAGGGCAACTACGATCCACGACACGTCGAGATATTTTTCTCGCTGTACTTTGCGATGACCGGAATGCACGCCGTGCACATGTTGATCGGCGCGGGACTGTTGACCTGGTTGCTGATTGCCAATGCACGCCGACGTTTCAGCCCGGAGTACAACACACCGGTGGAGATGGTGGGGCTGTACTGGCACTTCGTTGACTTGATCTGGATCTATCTATTTCCGCTGCTCTACTTGATCAGCCACCACCACAACGGATAAATAAAAAATGAGCGAACACGCACATCCTACCGTAAAGACCTTCGTTGCCGTATGGGCCTCACTGCTGGTGCTGACGGCGCTGACTGTGTTTGCTGCAACTCTGGAGCTTGGTCCCTTCAACGCGATTGTTGCACTGACCATTGCGACGGTGAAGGCGCTGCTTGTGCTGCTGTTCTTTATGGAGTTGCGCTACTCGACGGCGCTGACCAAGGTTGTGGTGGCGTCGGCCATCTTCTTCTTGATGCTGCTGGCCGGGCTGACCTTATCGGACTACCTTACGCGCGGTTGGAGCTCGTACATTAATCCCTTCCGCTAGAAGAAGCGCTTGGGTACAAGGGGGAGAGCTCAGGCTCTCCCCTTTGCATTTTGGGAAACGAGATTTGAGCGCGGTCGAATTTCAAAGCGAGTAGCTGCAATGTGGAGTGATATGTGGCATAAAATGTGGGTGATTGTTACAGCGGCGTGAAAACAACTGTTCGGTAGTTCCCGCAGGTGCCCAAGCTGAATACAATAAAGGCGATGAAACCCCTCATATTTGTGGTGGAAGATGAAGCTGACATTGCCCGGCTGGTAAAGCATCATCTGGAAGCAGCCGGTTTCAATGTTCGTATTTTTGCAACATCCGCGATTGTGATCTCCGAGGCTGAGCACGAGAAGCCGACACTGTTTCTGCTGGATATCATGATTCCGGGCGGGGACGGTTTCGAGCTTTGCCGGCGCATCCGGCAGAATCCGCAGATCGCCATGACGCCAGTCATCTTTCTCACGGCGAAGACCAGCGAAAGCGACCGTGTGCTTGGGTTGGAGCTGGGCGCCGACGATTACGTGGGCAAGCCGTTCAGTCCGCGAGAGCTGATCGCGCGCGTAAAGGCCGTACTGCGCCGCTTTGAGCGGCCACTGGCGCCTGAGGTCATCACTAACGGAGATATCGAAATCGACAGCAGCGCGATGATCCTGAAGGTTAGAGGCAAGCAGGTGGCAACCACCGCCACCGAGTTCAGGCTGCTGGAATACATGGCGCGGCATCCGGGCCGCGTGTTTACCCGCGATCAACTGCTGGATGCGGTGTGGCGCGACACTGCCTATGTAACTCCCCGCTCGGTGGACGTGTATGTGCGGCGCATCCGGGAGAAGATTGAAAAGGATGCCGAAGAGCCGCAGTATCTTCGTACGGTCCGCGGAGCGGGATACAGGTTTGAGGCCCTGAAGTGAAGAATCGGATTTTCTTCAAACTGGTCCTGGTCTTTACCCTGGTTATAGCCGCGGCCACGTTGACGCTGGACATTGCGATCACGCAGGCATGGGAGAGCTCGCTGCGGCAGCAGATTGAAGGGAATCTGAGGCAGAAGACGGCGATGTTCGCGTTGGCGGTCTCTGTTGCTCCCCTCTCCAACACCAATCTGAACCAGACTGCGCAGCGCATCGCGCAGAGCTCCGGTGCGCGCGCCACTGTGATTGATAGTGGTGGGCTCGTGCTGGCCGACAGCGGTGCGGATGCGGAAAAAATGGAGAATCATGCCCGGCGACCGGAGTTCCAGGCAGCACTGGACGGACGAGTCGGGATGGACACTCGGCACAGCCACACGCTGGGAACGGACTTTCTCTACATTGCGCAGCCGGTGCCGGGAGGCGCGGTGCGACTGGCGGTGCCGCTGAGCGCGATTGCTGACGCCAATCGGAAGGTGTGGCGCTCGCTGATTTTTGCCTCCGCGCTGGCCTGCTTCATCGCGGTTTTGCTGGCGGGTTGGGCATCGAGAAGCGTAAGCGCGCGCCTGGGCAAGATTTTGGAGTTTGCGGGAAAGATCGCCGAAGGCGATTTTTCGGCGCGGCTTTCGGAATACGAGAATGACGAAATAGGTCGCGTGGCAACCGCTCTGGATGTAACGGCGCGAAAGCTTGAGACCAGCTTCCAGCAGGTGGAGAACAGCCGCAGCGAGTTGGAAGCCGTGCTGAACAGCATGCAGGAGCCGGTGGTTGCAGTGTCGAGCGATGGACACGCGCAATGGGCAAACCGGCGTATGGAGATG
>JBEKCW010000500.1:0-3705 GCA_050014675.1 Occallatibacter sp.
GTTTTTGAATCGGCACTTCGGTTTTTCACTCGTCCCTAGTGCCTAGTGCCTAGTGCCTAGTCCCTAGTCCCTGCTCTTTATCCATCGTCCCATCGTGATATATTGATGTGTACCAGAATAGAGCCATGCCGTCAATGCCCTCCATTGTGAAAATTCTCCGCGTGGTGGCCGACCCCAACCGCCTCCGCATCCTGCTGCTGCTGCGCGCTGAAGAGTTATCGGTCGCGGAGTTGCAGGAAATCCTGGTCATGGGGCAAAGCACGCTGTCGACCCATCTCTCGCAGCTCAAGCAGGCGGGCCTGGTCGAGGATCGGCGGACCGGCAAGAACAACCTTTACCGCCTCGGCCCTGCGGGCGGCAGCGTTTTGGAACTGGTTCTTGGCAACGCCGAGAACGAAATCCCCGAAGTCGCATCTGACCGGGCCGAGATGCGCCGCGTGCTTAAAAAGCGCCAGGACAAAATGCGCGCCTTCTTCGATTCGGTCGCCGGCCGACTGGGCCGCGACTACGTTCCCGGCAAAAGCTGGAAGAGCCTGGCCGAAGCGCTGCTACGCCTGATGCCGCCGCTGGTTGTGGCCGATCTCGGCGCCGGCGAGGGCAGCTCTGCCCTATTACTTTCTCAGAGGGCAGTGCGGGTGATAGCAGTCGACTCCTCGGCCAAGATGATCGAGGTCGGCCGCGAGCTGGCCCTCCGCAACGGCGTCAAGAATATCGAGTTCCGCCTCGGCGACATGGAAGAAATTCCCATCGCAGCCGGCGAGGTCGAGCTGGCCTTCTTCTCGCAGTCGCTCCACCACGCGCTGCATCCTGCCCGCGCTCTTCAAGAGGCGGCGCGCATTCTCGCTCCCGGCGGACGCATCCTAATACTCGACCTGGTCCGCCACCGTTTTGAAGAAGCCCGCGAGCTCTACGCCGACGAGTGGCTCGGCTTCACCGAGTCAGAGCTCGAGCAAATGCTGAGCGCCGCCGGGTTCACGGCGATTCAAACCTCGGTAGTGGACAAAGACCCCGACGCCCCGCAGTTCCAGACGCTGCTGGCAGTGGCGACGAAAGCTTAGGGTGTATCGACGGAACCGGATGCGTTACCGATACGCCTGCTCATCCGCCCAGGCGCCAATGATCGGGAGCTTCACGCTCTTGCCATTCAAGGCGCTCACCACGCACCACAGCCATATGAGAAAAACGGCCACGCCGAAGAGAATCCACAGGACCAGGAGGACGATCGGCCCGAGGAAAGTCATGAACGGCATTAAAAGTTTCAACGCAAGGCCCGTGAGAAACACAAATGCGCTGAATACGATCGACTGCCAGGAGTGGAAGCGCACATACGGCCTCTTGTTGTAGCGGTGGATGGCCAGAAAGAAGAACGCCGGGGCGGGGGAAATGTAGGCGATTGCGCCAATCGAATTATCGGAGAGTCCGGACTTTTGCGGGTTGGGCACCGTCCCTCCTCTTTGGGGATCTGGAAAAGCTCATCGGCATCAGATTCCTCATGCTGGAGACTTGTAATCAGAATAATCGTCCGGGGCACATCAACGCGACCAATCCGGTAGGCGGCGAACGCCTTTATTCGCTGGGCCAGAGCCAAAAGGATGCGGAGCTCAATTTGTAGTGGTATAGCCTGCCGACTCGCCGACTTGCTGCCCTTTCACTTCCCCGGCTGCGGTTGCGCCGCGACGGGCAGGGTGTAGATGACTTCGCCGGGCTTGGCGTAGTGGAGTTTTTCGCGGGCTTCGCGCTCGATGGCGTCGGGATCGGACTTGAGATGCTCAATGCGGTCTTTCATCACAGCATTCTCTGTCTGCAGGTCCTCAATCTGCTTCTGCAGCATTTTGTCCTGGGCGCGCTCCTGGTGCCAGATCGAGAGCCCGTGCTTGCCGTTGATTACATGCCAGGTAAGCAGCAGCGCCAGAATCACAGCGATGCCCGTGCCCACCGGGCGCCAGATGCGCTGCACCCAGTCGGCAGCGCGCTCGCGCAGCGGTTCTTCGGGATCGGTTGCGGCTACGGGTTGGGTGGTTTCGACAGCCATTGGCCTTCCAGTCTGAGACTGCGCGCGAATTTGAGATGGCGCGATAAATTTTTCCGCTCCCTACGGAGCTCTTACCCGATCACGAACTTTTCAGCGGCTTTGCTCAGCGCTTCCATTTCGTGCTCGTTGCGCGCCTCGGTATAAGCGCGCACCACCGGCTCAGTGCCCGACAGCCGGTAGCAGACCCACGAGCCGTCGTCGAGAATCAGCTTGAGGCCGTCGGTACGAACCACGCGCGCGACCTTGCGCCCGCTCAGCTCGGCCGGATCAGCCTTCAATCTTTCAGTGAACGCGGCCTTCTGTTCCGCGGTCAAGTGGAAGTTCTCGCGAACCGGGTAATAGGAACCAACCTTGGCAAACAGCTCTTTGAGTTGCGCGCCCAGGCTCTTGCCGCGTGTGGCCACCATTTCGGCCACCAGCAGGCCGGCGATGACGCCGTCTTTCTCGGGCACATGGCCGCGGATGGTGAGGCCAGCCGACTCCTCGCCGCCGATTGCGATCTTGTCCTCGTTGATGAGCTCGCCAATGTACTTGAAGCCGACCGGAGTCTCGTAGAGCGGCACCTTGTGGAAGTCGGCGAGAGCGTTAACCAGGTTGGTGGTGGCCACACTCTTGGCCACGCCGTTGCGCCAGCCGCGCGTCTCAACCAGGTAGTCGAACAGCAGCGCGATGATGTAGTTGGGCTGGATGAAGGCGCCGTCTCCATCCACAATGCCGAAGCGGTCGGCGTCGCCATCGGTGGCAATGCCGAGAGCCGCGCCAATCTCGCGCATCTTCGCCTTGGCGTCGCCGAGCAGGTGATCGTCGGGCTCGGGCGCATGGCCGCCGAAGAGGACGTCGCGGTAGTCGTGCACGGTTTCAACGGTGACGCCGGCATCGCGCAGCAGGTCTGAAGGGTATCCGCGCCCCGCGCCCCAGAACGGATCATAGACAACCTTGATGCCCGATTTGGCAATGGCCTTGAGATCGACCAGCTCGGCCAAACGCTTGAGGAAAGCCGGTTTGACGTCGGCGGTCTCGAAGCCCTGCGCGGGCGGCGAACTCTTTGGAATGGATCCGTTGCTGGCCTGAAGGCTGGCAATAGCAGCTTCGATCTGCTGCGTCACTTCAGGAAGTGCCGGTGCGCCATCTGGCGTGGAGTACTTTATTCCGTTGTACTCCGGCGGATTGTGCGAAGCGGTGAAGTTGACGGCGCCTGAGGTCTTGAGCGTGCGCACAGCATGGGAGATGGCAGGTGTGGGCGCAGCCTCGGAAATGACGATGGGCGCAACGCCCGCGCCGGCCAGCACCGAAGCGGTCTCGGCCACAAAACTCTCTCCCAGAAAACGCGGGTCGCGGCCCACCAGCACGCGACGCTGTTGGGGCTGCGTTTTGACATATGCCGCGATGCCCGCAACGGCCAGCCTGATATTGGCTACGGTAAATTCGTCGGCCACAATTGCGCGCCAGCCTGAAGTGCCAAATTTGATCTGAGCCATCGTTTTCTCCGCGCGGTCCCGGGGCGGCCCGCAACCTTCAATACTGCAACAGCTGGGCGGGAACGGCAAGCGACACTCTCTTCCAATACAAGATGAGCCTGAAGGCAGAAGTTGATTCCAACACAAGATGAGCCTGAAGGGTTAGGCATGCTGGAGATTGAACATCAGCGTGCGCGAAGCAGAGAAGTTGAGCTT
>JBEKCW010000501.1:0-3691 GCA_050014675.1 Occallatibacter sp.
CGATCAGCAGGTGCATCGGGCGCGCAACGTCATCTTCGACAAAGAAGCCGATCAGGACGTGCTGCAGCACAGCGCGCCGCATAAGCTTGCCGGTCTCGATCTTGCCGAGGCTCGGCTCTCAAACGGCGACATAAATACAGCCGGTGAAATGGCCAGAAAGACCCTCGCGCACCAGGACGACACGGTCCAGTCGGTGGCCGACACCGCGCGGGCCCATTTCATCCTGGCGCGCGTCGATCTCATGTCGGTGCATCCCAACGAATCGGAAGACCAGGCTGAGAAAACAGTCGACGATGCGGTTGACCAGTTCAACAAGACGCTCGCAACCAGCAAAGATCAGCGTTTGCTGGCCTGGTCGCATATCTACCTGGGTCGCGTGCTCGATCTCGAGTGCAAGCGGGACGAAGCGGTTGCCGAGTACAACGCCGCGCTCGCGGTGCGCGACGGTCGACTTGATACGCGCCTGTCCGCAGAGCGCGGGCTGAAGACAGCATACGCGCCTCCGGGACATCCCTCTCAATGTCAGGACGAGAGCGATGATAATCCCCCGCCTGCCAGCCCCGACAAGCCAGTCAACGGCCCCGTGGCTTCGCCAGCAAGCCCGCAGAAGCCGCAGTAGTGGCCCACCGCACGACCCTGATTTGAGGCGCGATTGGAAGCCGATTTACACGAACTCGAAGCGGCGCTGGGGCACAGGTTTCTTGAGCCCGGCGTCCTGCTGCGGGCGCTCACCCACCGGTCGCTGGCCAATCAGCTCGTCCAGGAAAACCGTATCGAAGAGGCGATCGAGGCCGGCGATAACGAGCGGCTCGAATTCCTGGGCGACGCGGTGCTCAACCTGGTGGTGGCCGAGGCGCTGTTTAATGCGCATCCCGAATGGCGCGAGGGCGAGCTGACCCGTGTGCGCGCGCAGCTGGTGAGCCGCCAGCACATGGCCGGCGTGGCCGCGGCCGTGGACCTCGGCAAGTACCTTCGCCTGAGCAAAGGTGAAGACCGCGGCGGGCTCCGCCGCAAGAGCACCGTGCTTTCAAATACCATGGAAGCAGTGATGGGAGCGCTCTTTCTGGATGGAGGTCTGGAGCCGGTAAGGGCTTTTGCCCTCACCCGAGTCATGGGCAAAGCCGCCGAGCGGCTGGCCGCAGAACTTCTTTCGGGCGCGGCGCTGGGCAACTATAAATCGGCCCTCCAGGAACGCCTTCAGGCCGCGGGCGCCGGAGCCCCCGTCTATCTCGTCAAGCACGAAACCGGTCCCGGCCATCGCAAACGATTCATGGTTGAGGTCAGTCTAAAATCTCAGTCAAACGCCCCCGGGGAACCCCTGGCCCGGGGCTTGGGATCGACCAAAAAGCTTGCCGAACAGGACGCCGCGCGCCGCGCTCTTGAGCATCTTACCCTTACAGAAGCCGAACTGGGCGACGCACCCGTCAGCACCGGCGCAAAAGCTGACCATGTTGAAAAGGAGCCCGCCGCGCAATGAGCAGCCCAGCCGCCCCTCAAATTCCGGATGCGGTCACGGCTTCAGACGCCACCCCGAGCCCAGCGCAAGCGGCACCCAGCCTCGCTCAACCCGGCCCGCTCGAGCTTCCCCTTGGCCAGTTCAAACGGTTGCGGCTGCATCTGCCCACGCTGCCTGAAGCTTCAGCCTCGCTGCTGCGCACCATCGTTGTCGCGCTCTTTGCCCTCACCTTCGTTTTGCAGCCCATTCTCATTCCCTCTGAGAGCATGGAGCACACATTGCTTGTCGGCGATTTTCTGCTCTTCAACAAGCAGGTCTACGCGCCCTCCGGCTCTCTCACTCACTGGCTAATGCCCTACCGGCCCGTCCAGCGCGGCGACATCGTAGTCTTCCACCACCCCAAGCCGCCGCTCCTCGTCAAGCGCGTGGTTGGCATGCCCGGCGACCACCTGCGCATTGTAGACGCGCAGGTTTACGTGAACGGCGCACTGCTCGAGGAGCCCTACGCCACGTTTGAGATGGCCCCGCCCGACGACTTCCGCGACAACTTCCCGGCGCGCCTTCCCACCGATCCGCAAGTCGATCCCGATTGGTGGCGGCAAATGGAATCGCTCACGCGCAACGGCGAACTGACTGTGCCCGCCGGCGAGTATTTTGTCATGGGCGACAACCGCAACCACAGTCTCGATTCGCGCTATTGGGGATTCGTGCCGCGCGAGGCCGTTGTGGCTCGCCCGCTGGTCATCTACTTCTCACTCACCCGCCCCTCCGCCACCGACGTGCAACCCATTACTCAGCAGGCGTCGGATGATAGACTCGGACACGAACGGGACCTTGCCGAGCGACTTTATGGCTTCGCCCGCTGGAACCGCATCTTCCGCATCGTGCACTGAGCGAACGCGCCGGCGCACCAACCGAAATTCTTAAAAGAGCGACAGGATGACGAAAAAGAAAACCGCAGCCGCCAAACAGCCATCCGAAAACCTCACCAGGACGGCTCAGGTTGAGAAAGACCCGCCTCCCGCACAAAATGAACAAGTTGAGGAAACGCCTTACGAGGCGGTAGCCAGCATCTGCAGCGTGCTGGTTGTGGGCCTTTTCATTCTCACCTTTATCGCGCAGAACTTTGTCATCCCCTCAGGTTCCATGGAGAAGACCCTGCTGGTGGGCGACCACCTGGTAGTCGATCGCATCACCATTGCGCCGCCAACCAGGTGGATGCCCCTGGTGCACTATCGCGAGCCGAAGCACGGCGATGTCGTTGTCTTCATCAAGCCTTCTCCCGAGCCCGAGCCCGACGCCGAAGGCAAGCCGCAATACTTCTTTCTCGTCAAGCGCCTCATCGGCGTTCCCGGCGACCACATCCGGCTCAACAACGGCATTGTGAGCATCAACGGCGTGGCCCAGCCGCTGCCCAAAGACGGCTCCAATCTGCCCATGGACACCATGGATGAGGACTACCTCGACAATTTCCCCTCGACACCGCCGGCGCAAGCCCCCTCCGGCGCAGCCACCGAGGCCTGGGCTCTCGACTTTCCCAATCACGTCAAAGACGGCGACCTGGTGGTTCCCCCGGGCATGTTTTTCATGATGGGCGACAACCGGCACAACAGCCTCGACTCGCGCTACTGGGGATTTGTGCCCCGCGCCAACATCGTAGGCCGGCCGTTGTTC
Source organism: Occallatibacter sp. (assembly GCA_050014675.1). Taxonomy (GTDB): domain Bacteria; phylum Acidobacteriota; class Terriglobia; order Terriglobales; family Acidobacteriaceae; genus Telmatobacter. Next base: position 3,131 of record JBEKCW010000501.1, read on the forward strand.
AACTACTGGTCGTTCGTCACGCCCGAAGAGCAGTACGAACAAACCGGCATCGGCAACCGCCTCAGTTGGATGCTGCACATTGTCACGCACTTCATCAGCGATACCCGCTGGTCGCGGACATTCCACCGGATAAGCTAGCTAAGGGCATGGATGAAAAACAAAAAGACGCCGCCGGAGCGGCCTGATCCCACCCCAAACAAAGTGGAAGAGACGCCCTTCGAGGCGGTCGCAAGCATCTGCGCGGTGCTGGTGGTGGGTCTGTTCATTCTTACGTTCATTGCCCAGAATTTTGTCATTCCTTCGGGTTCGATGGAGAAAACTCTCTTGGTCGGCGATCACCTGCTGGTCGACCGCATCACAACCGCACCCCCAACCAGTTGGATGCCGCTGGTCCACTATCGCGAACCAAAGCGCGGCGATGTGACCGTCTTCTACAAGCCCTCGCCTGAGGAGCAGCCCGACTCCGAGGGCAATCCTCAATACGACACCCTGGTCAAGCGCCTCATCGGCATGCCCGGCGACCACATCCGGCTCCTCAATGGCGTTGTCATTCTCAACGGC
>JBEKCW010000502.1:0-4951 GCA_050014675.1 Occallatibacter sp.
TATGTTAGATGTTCAGTTCGGCGAGGCCAGCGACTTCGGCAAAGTTCGCACCAACAATGAAGACGCAGTGGGAAGTTTTATCCCTGCCTCGCGCCAGCAAGCCCGCAGCCATGGTTTTCTTTTTGCCGTGGCTGACGGCGTGGGCGGAATGGATCTGGGCGAAGTGGCATCGGCTACGGCCATCCAGGTGGTGACTGAAGAGTTCCGCATCTCGCAGGATGGCTCGATGCTGATCAGCCTGATGCCTCGCCTTCTGCAAAAGGCAAACTCCGCAGTTCACGATCGCAGCCACGATGCAAAATACCGGGGCAAGAAGATGGCCACCACGATTGTTACCTGCGCCCTGCGCTACGACCAGGCGGTAATCTCGCATGTTGGAGACTCGCGATGTTACCTGGTACGCAACGGCCAGGCGCGCCAGATCACGCAGGATCACACGCTGGTGAACGAGCAGCGCAAAATGGGGCTGATCTCAGCGAACGAGATTCCCGATTCAGACTCGCGGCACGTTCTCATTCGGTCGCTTGGCCCTGAGATGTTCGTCTCGCCAGATACTTCAGCCCTTACCCTGCAGCCTAACGATGTTCTGGTTCTGTGCACCGATGGTCTTCACGATGAGATGAAACCGCAGGAAATTGCGTCTATTGTTTCGCAGAAGAAGCCTGCGCCGGAGCTGGCCCGCGAGCTGGTGGCGCGAGGCGTTGAAATTGACGGAGGCGACAACACCACGGCCCAGGTGATTCGCGTCAGGGGTGTGGAACAGGTGGGCATGTACCGCGGCAGGCCTTACCGGCTGCCGTCGTGAAAAAACAGGGAACAAGGGAACGAGGGTACAAGGGAACAAGAAAAAGCGTAGGCCACCCTAGCCGCCATTATGGGTTCGAGTATTTCTGGCGAGGTGAAAAGTGTCCTGGTATTGCGGACTGCTTGTTCTCTTGTTCCGTTTCTCCCTGTTCTTACGAAATCCTTAGTTATGTTGGGGTTTTTCCATTTAGCGTAATAAGAGTGAACCTGCCGGAGAATGCAGCTCGATGAGTTTTTACGACACCCTTGAGGCAGGCACCGAACTCGATTCCTATCGAATCGAGGCGCCAATCGCGCGAAGTGGAATGGCTTCAATCTTCAAGGCCACCGACCTGCGCAACGACGGCATCGTAGCCCTTAAAATCCCGCACCCGGACCTCGAAGCCGACCCCATATTGTTCGACCGTTTCAAACGGGAAGCTGCCATTGGTCAAAAGCTGAACCACCCCAAAGTGATGCATGTTTATGACGACGAGGAACACTCGCGCATTTACATGGTAATGGAGTGGTGCGAGGGGCGTTTGCTTCGCAATATTCTGGACGCAGGCCGTATCTCGCAGGAACGCGCCATCCGCATTGCCGCCGGCGTACTCGATGCTCTTGAGTACATCCATGCCAATGGCGTTGTGCACCGGGACCTGAAGCCCGAAAACATTATGGTCGAGGAGCACGACAACCTCAAGCTGATCGATTTCGGGATTGCCGGCGACATGGCGGCGCGGCGGCTGACTTATGCCAATTTCACCGCGACTCTGGGGACGCCCAACTACATTTCACCCGAGCAGGTGAAGGGCAAGCGCGGTGACAACCGCTCCGACCTTTACTCGATGGGCGTGATTCTGTACGAAATGCTTACCGGGAAGCTGCCATTCTCCGGGCCCAGCCCCATGGCCGCCATGAACGAGCGGCTTCTCAATCACCCGGTTCCTCCGCGCGTTGCAGACCCTTCTGTGTCGCCGCAGCTTCAGGAGGTGATTTACCGCGCGCTGGAGCGCGACCCACGCAATCGCTACCCCACGGCCCACGAGTTTCGTCACGATCTGGAACATCTTGACCAGGTCGGCGTTGAAGACCGCGTGGAATTGCGCGACTGGCAGAAACGGAAATCTCACGTTGCGAGAAAGGCCCTGTACTACTGCGGCCTCGCCCTGATTCCGGTGGTTCTTCTGTTCATTATGTTTCTCATCGCCCACCACCGGTAATCCGTCATCCGGGACAGCCGCCTGCCGTGAAATTCTTCACGTGATCCTTATACATAAGGCTCTAGGATTCAGGAGCAAACCAATTATTTTCTGCTCGAAGGAGATCCATGTCTAAGTACAAACTGGAGTACATCTGGCTTGATGGCAAGAAACCCGTTCCTGAACTTCGCGGTAAAACGCAGCTTAAGGATTTCGAGAAGCCGCCCACACTTGCCGATCTGCCACTTTGGGGCTTTGACGGCAGCTCCACGATGCAGGCCGAAGGACACAAGTCCGACTGCATTCTGAAGCCCGTGGCCCTTTATGCTGACGGAGCCCGCAAGGACGCGTACATCGTGCTGAGCGAAGTAATGTTGCCCGACGGCACGCCGCATCCGTCGAACGGGCGCGCCACCGCACCGGACGATCCGGAAATCTGGTTCGGATTCGAGCAGGAGTACTTCCTCTACAAGGATGGACGTCCGCTGGGCTTCCCGAAGGACGGCTATCCGGGTCCGCAGGGCCCGTACTATTGCGGCGTCGGCTACAAAAACATGGGCAGCATCGCCCGCACTATTGTTGAAGAGCATCTTGACCTGTGCCTTTATGCCGGCATCAATCACGAGGGCATCAATGCCGAAGTGGCCAAGGGGCAGTGGGAGTTCCAGATCTTCGGCAAAGGCTCGCACAGAGCTGCCGACCAGATGTGGACGGCGCGCTACCTGATGATGCGGCTTTGCGAAAAGTACGAAGTGGATGTGGTGTGGCACTGCAAGCCGATCAAGGGTGACTGGAACGGCTCAGGCATGCATACCAACTTCTCAACCAAGCATCTGCGCGACGTTGGCGGCAAGGAATATCTTGAAGCGCTGATGAAGGCCTTCGAAAAGAACATCCCCGAGCATATCGCGGTTTACGGACCGGATAACCACCTGCGCCTGACCGGCCTGCACGAGACGCAGTCCATCGACAAGTTCAGCTACGGGCTTTCCGATCGCGGCGCCTCGGTCCGCTTGCCCGTCAACTTCATCAAGCATGGCTACAAGGGCTATCTTGAAGATCGCCGTCCCAACTCCGAGGCCGATCCGTACCAGATCGTCTCGCAGATTATCAAGTCAATCAACGAAGTGCCTGTTTCGTAATTGGGGCAATGCTGAACAAAATACCGGCATGGAACTGCTAAAGGCAAAATCGCCTTTCGTGGCTTCTATGCCGGTTTTGCTTTGGGCCGCATTTCTGGCACGGTGTGCGTGGGGCGGGAATTCAGCCTTTGCAAAGGTGCCTGCGGCGCTTCCACCCCGACGAATACAAATCATTCGCCGGGGACCCCGGAGCTGGAGCCCGGCGCTACAGCTTTGGCGATCCCCCGTATTCGCCGCCCCCGCCCCTGCCAAAAGCCTCAGAGTCTATTGTTTTCAGCGACATAGAGGGTAGACCTGGCAGCCAAGTCTATTTTTTTCAGTAGCTTAGGTTCTGGAGATCCCGGAACTTCGGCCCAAAAAGCTGCTTGTTGTATTCAGGATAGAACGGTGGTGAGAAATAACCAGCAAGGAGAGGATCGCTGCAAGGTTGTTGGAATGAGAGCGATGTGCGATGAGGTGGGACGCCGGGGATTGACATGAGGCGCAATCCAAAAAATGCCGGTTGAGCGGCTCAAACACCGCAGCTGCAACCCGGAGCCACCTACGCCTCGTGCTCGACCGTAGCCTCTATCTCCTCGGTCAATGCCTCGGCCGCAACGATGCAGGCGCCGCGGCTCACATCAAGATGCGTTACCAGCCGGATGGCAGCGGGACCAAAGGCGCTGATGAACACTCCGCGTTCCTTGAGCCGGGCAGCAAGCTCTGGCGCGCCTTGGCCGGCGGCCAACCTGAAGATGACGATATTGGTCTCAACCGAATTCAGATCGATGATTACGCCTGGCGTATTGGCGAGGGCTTCAGCCAGCAGGCGCGCGTTGGCGTGATCTTCACTTAAACGCTTCGGCCCCTGCTCGAGGGCGATCAAGCCCGCAGCGGCCAGTACGCCAACCTGGCGCATGCCTCCGCCGAGCGCCTTGCGGTAGCGGCGGGCCCTGGCAATCAACTCTTCTGAGCCCACCAGCATTGAGCCGACCGGCGCGCCTAGTCCCTTTGACAGGCAGAACATTACGGTGTCGAAGCCGCGGGTGAGGGTCTTGACATCAACGCCAAGAGCAACGGCAGCATTGAAGATTCTGGCGCCATCGAGATGCGTGTGAATCTTGTGGGCTTTGGCCCCGTCCCAGATCTCTTCCAAAACTTTGAGGTCGGAGACCCGGCCACCGGCAAGGTTATGCGTGTTCTCAATCTCGATCAAGCCGGTATGAGCGCGGAAATTGCTCTTCTGCTCGATCACCGGCTCGATGTGTTTCCAGGTAAGGATGCCGTTGTCAGTGGGCACGGTGCGAATCAGGCAGCCGGAGAAAACGGCCGTTGTCGCCATCTCCCAGTCAAGGATGTGTGCGCGGCCGTCGGCGATGACTTCCTGCCCCGGCTGCGTGTGGCAGCGGATGGCGATCTGGTTGCCCATGGTGCCGGTGGGAATAAAGAGGGCGTCCTCGCGGCCGAAGAATTCAGCCGAGCGCCGCTCAAGCAGATTGACTGTGGGGTCTTCGCCGTAAACGTCGTCGCCAACTTCAGCGGCGGCCATGGCTGCGCGCATCTCCTGCGAAGGGCGGGTTACGGTGTCGGAACGTAGATCGATGATTGCTGGCAATTTGGTAACGCCTTTCTACTTTCCATGATAACTATTTCTGAAACGGGCATCGCCGTTTTTACTGTCACGTTCTTTGCCGGTAGAAATCGATGAATGTGTAGACGCTGCATCGTGGTACCGACGCTGCCAAAACTGAGTCTCTCCGCGTGCTTTCAGTTTGCGCGATGTTTGCTGCTTTAGCACTTGAAGCGCAACGGAAAGCGACGACCGGCTGGGCTCGCCCGCCAGCA
>JBEKCW010000503.1:0-3622 GCA_050014675.1 Occallatibacter sp.
TGGGCTGGGGGGCTTGCAGCCGGCGGCGTTTTGGACAAAGGTTGCGGTGAGGCGGCGGTTGCCGGCGGCGCAGGCGGCGCGGGTTCCTGGTAGGGATATTTGCGAATGCTGATGGTGGGGTCGCCCGAGCCCAGCAGGATGAGATTGCCGTGCAGGATGCCGGCTGAGTCCACGTCGCCGTCGGCGACTACGAATGTGGTCCAGGTGAGGCTGTCGACCGGGAGCAATGCGAAAGCGGCAGCGGTGGTGGTGAGCTTGACGTTTGAGGCCGGCATGAAGAGCCTTGCGTCGTTGTATCCGAATACCTGCTGGCCGTTGAGCGTGGTAACGCTGATGCCGAACTGCGCGTGGCTGAGAGCGGGCTCGGAGAGGATGGAATCGATTCGCTCTGCGAGAGTGCCTTTGGCAATTGGTTTAACAGCATTGACGCGATGGAGCGCGCGGGCGCTGTGGGATTGCGCGCCGGCGCCGGGAGCAAACACCAGAAGTCCGACGAGAAGGACCGCCAAGCTTCGGCGCGAAATCGTCATGGCCGGAGTGTAACAGGACAGAGCCGGATAGTAGACGGTGGCGGCATGGAAACGAGCGCCGGGCAGTCGCGGGTGCGAAGTCGTACCATCGAAGGATGGAGCGAATGGCACGCCCGAATGCGGTCTGGCGCTTGCGTACAAGAACGCTTGAGCTGGGCGCGCGCACGCTTGTGATGGGCGTGGTGAATATTACTCCCGACTCGTTTAGCGACGGCGGTGTTTTCCTCGTTTTGGAAAAGGCCATCGGTCATGCGCTCAGGCTGATTGACGAGGGCGCGGACGTGCTAGACCTGGGCGCCGAAAGTACGCGGCCGGGTTCGCATGCTGGCGGGGCTGATGCGGCGGTGGGTGCGGAAGAGGAACAGGCTCGGCTGCTGCCGGTGCTGAAGGCGATTTTGAAGGCGCGGCCTGATGCAGTGGTCGCGGTGGATACATATAAAGCTGCGACGGCACGGGCAGCGCTCGATGCCGGCGCGGAAATTATTAACGACGTGAGCGGACTTAAATGGGACCCGTCGCTGGCTGAGGTGTGCGCGGAGTTTGGCGCGGGCGTGGTGCTGATGCATACGCGCGGCCGCCCCGAGGAGTGGAGAGCGCAACCGAGGCTTGAGCCCGATGCGCTGATTGCGATGGTGCGCGAGGGGTTGGCGGCAAGCCTGCATGCGGCGCGGAGCGCGGGGATTGCGGAGGAAGGCATTGTGCTTGACCCGGGGTATGGGTTTGGAAAAAAGTTTGATGAGAATTATGCGCTGCTGGCGCGGCAAGGCGAGTTGCTGACGCTGGGACGGCCGCTGGTGGCGGGGCTTAGCCGGAAGTTGTTTCTGGGGCATACGCTGGCGGGGCTTTATGGCGGAGAGCCGGCGCCTGTGGATAAGAGAGAGACGGCGAGCGTGGCTGCGCTGACGGCGGCGATATTGAATGGAGCGTCGATTGTGCGGGTGCACGAGGTGAGAGCTGCGGTTGAGGCGGCGCGGATTGCGGATGCGGTGATGAAGGCGGGTTGAGGTTTGTGGACTCCCACCTTCGTGCTTGGTTGAATAAGGTCGGTTGGGGTTCGTGCTGTCCCACCCTAGCGACAAAAACAAAGGCGTCGCGAGGGTGGGGCACCCACTTTCATTGGAAGTGAAAGAATCCCGCCGGCCAATAGAATTGAACATGAGCGGAGTTTCGCGCTGGGAGTTTTTCTGCGATGAAGACGCGTTTCGCGTTCGGGAAAAATGGAATTGACGTTGAGATTCCCTTGAGGTTCGCATGCCATGTTGCGCATGCGCGATCGGCTGCGGCGATTGCCGATGTTGCTTCCGCGATCAGCGACGCGCTTGATTATCCGATCGGGTGCGAACCGCTTGTGAAACTGGCCGCGGACAAACGGACGGCGGCGATTTCAGTGTGCGATATTACGCGGCCCGCGCCGAATCGCATTACGCTGCCGCCGCTGCTGGACCGGCTGCACGCGGCGGGGATTCCTGTTGATGGCATCACGATCCTGATTGCGACGGGCCTGCATCGCGCGGCGACCCCGGATGAGTTGATTACGATTCTTGGGCCGGAGATTGCGGGAAAGTATCGCGTAGAGAGCCACGATGCGCGCGACTTTGCGGCGCACCGATCGCTGGGCACGACGCGGCGCGGGACGCCGGTGTACATTGACGAGCGGTTCATGGCCGCCGACCTGCACATTACGCTGGGGTTTATTGAGCAGCACCTGATGCTGGGCTTCAGCGGCGGGCGCAAGCTGGTGGCGCCGGGGCAGGCTGCGCAGGAAACAATCAAGGTGATTCACTCGCCGCGCTTTATGCGTGAGCCGATGGCGACCGAAGGCTCGATTGATGAGAACCCGCTGCACGCGGAGCTGCTTGAGATTGCCTCGAGGGCGCGGCACGATTTTATGCTCGACGTCACGTTGACCGGGGAGCGCGCGATCAGCGGCGTGTTTGCCGGCGACCCGGTGAAGGCTCATGCGGCAGGAGTGAAGTTTCTTGAGAGCACGTCGACCTCGCCAACGCCCGCGCCGGCCGATGCGGTGATTACGTGCGGCGCGGGCTATCCGCTTGACCTGACCTTCTACCAGACGGTGAAGGGCCTGACGGCGGCGCAGCATATTGTGAAGCCGAGCGGGCGCATCCTGGTGTTGGGCGAGTGCGCCGAAGGCATTGGCTCGCCGGAGTTTGCGCGCATGCTGGCCGCGTATCGCGGACACGCGGAGTTTCTTGACGAGATTCGCGGACACCAAGTGGAAGTGGACCAGTGGCAACTGGAGCGGCTGGCGCTGGTTGGCTTGAAAAATGAGTTGTTCTTTTTCACGCCGGGCGCGGATGCGGCGCAGATGGGATGTTTGGGGCCGCGCGCCTTTGTGAAGCTCGATGAGGCAGTTGCGGCGTTGCTCGATGGATTGCCGGCCGATGCGCTGGTGGTGCTGGTTCCCGAGGGTCCGTATGCGTTTGCGCGGGTGCAGCGGGAAGCAGCTTTTAGCTATTAGCTTTCAGCTTGGATCGTGCGAGCCGATGCTGCGTGCAAGGCGCGAGGCCCGGTGCGGGCGTGGACGCCCACACGACAACCGGGCTGGAGCCCGGCGCTACTTGCGGCGCTACACGCTGATGCCTACCTTATTGCGCTTCCAAATTGGGATCAGGCTCCATTGATCGACTACTGGCTCGGCGTCGCATTCTACTGCGATCACTGTTGCGGGCTGGTCGGGGGCTTCGAGCGGAAGGCCGGTTAGGCGCAGGCTGAGTTCGTCCTGCGTGAACTCGACCTTCGCACCGGTTTTGAGCAGGCGGGCGGAAAGTGCTTTTTGCTTAAGGCCGGCGAGGGCTACCACCACTTCAGGTTTGAAGAAATCGAGCCACTCGGCTGCCGGCGTGTGACCCGGCCAGTATTTCTGGTGGACGTAGAGCGTGTTGCCGCGGCGGGTGAAGTTGGTGTTGACGGTGTCGTTGAGATTGCCGCGCTCGGTGCCGTAGATGGATTCGCCGTTGGTCTCATTCCAGCGGCCAACCTCGGTGAGAATCTCAAGCGTGCGTGGTGGAATAGAACCATCTTCAGTGGGGCCGATGTTGAGCAGGTAGTTGCCGCCGCCGCGGGCGCAGGTG
>JBEKCW010000504.1:0-3616 GCA_050014675.1 Occallatibacter sp.
AGGAAGCGGCCAAGGTTTCTTGTCCCGAATGTGGCGCAGACCGCCTTCGCAGAGTCGAGCGCAAGGGATTTATGCAGGAGCGTGTTTATCCTTTGTTCGGCTACTTTCCGTGGTACTGCCGCGAATGCCGCCAATATTCATTGCTGCGCAAGCGGAGCCGCAGAAAATCGAGCCGTAAGCAATACGTGGAACGCGGCAGCTAGACTCCGGCGGCCTTTCAAATTCTCCCCACCTGAAATCTAAGCTCTGAAGAAATTCTTCATCAGGAACAGCACGTTCGCCGGCCGTTCCGCTAATCTGCGCATGAAGTATGGGTACCACTCGCGCCCGAATGGCACGTAGACTCGTACTCCGTAACCTTCTTTCACGAGCGACCGCTGCAGGTCGCGGCGCACTCCATACAGCATCTGGAATTCAAAACGCTCCGGCGCGATTCCCTGTTCTTTGGCGTAGGCCTTGGCCGCTGTCACCATGCCCTGGTCGTGCGTCGCTATGCCGTGAAACACGTTTGAGTCGAGCAGCAACCTGGTGAGCAGCATAAAATTCTCATCGACCTGACTTTTGCGCGGGAAGGCCACTTCGGGTGGTTCCTTATAGGCACCCTTGCACAATCTGATCCGGATGCCATCGGCCACCAATTGCTCCACGTCGGCCTGCGAGCGGTATAGGTACGCCTGGATCACCACCCCGATTGCGCCTTTAGTCTCGGGGCGCGCGTTCAGCCGCCGGACAATGTCGAGCGTGACCTGGGTCAATTTGGAGTCTTCCATGTCGATGCGGACAAAGTTGCCAGTGGACTTTGCGTGCTGGGCGAGGCTGGATGCGATTTTCTCGGCCAGTTTGGGCGAGAGCTCGAGGCCCATCTGCGTCAATTTGACGCTGATATTGGCATTCAGCTTGCGCGCCTGAATGGTGTCGAGCAGCTCGTGATAGGTTTCGGCTGCGCGGTGCGCCTCAACTTCAGACGTGACGCTTTCTCCCAGCGAATCGAGCGTGACGGCCATGCCCTGGCGATTGACTGACTCGACCACGCTCAAGGCGTCGTAGATCTCAGTGCCGGCGACGAATCTGGAACTTAGGCGGGTGCCGATTTTGGATTGCTCGCAAAAGCGCCGTAACGTGCGATTGCGAGAAAGTGCAATAAAAGCCGAACGAAGTACAGGCATAGATAGCCTCAACCGCGGAGCGCTGCTAAGTCGCTTCTGTGCGAACTATCCAGTGTCGCACAAGATACCGGCCAGGAACGGTGTTCTGACCGCTAAGTTGTAGGCCGGTTTCCGGTTGGGTGGCTCGCGGGCGGGGTTGTCACCTGCGTGCCGGCCACCGGTAATGGGCGACTGCGCGTTCTGACGCAAACTGGGAAAGCACCGACTCCTCCGCGCCGCGTCCGATGTTATGAACCACATGTGCGTCGGTGTTGGTTCCCGGCGTGGTCACAACAATTCCGATGTGCCGAAGCCGCGCGTCAAGCAGCCAGGTTACGATGTCGCCGGACTGAGGCAGAAGCGGGAAGGCGTCTCCGGCGACGGCTCCATTGGCCGCCCAGAGCCTTGCGCCCGAGCGGGTAAAGTATGCTTCGAGGTTCAGCACTCGACGGTGGTCGATATTCGCGTCAGGACGTCTCGATCCCCATGCCTTCCGAGCTGGATACTCGTCGAAGTGGTTCATCATGTCTTCGTGAACCAGCTTCTGCAGATCCATCCCGAGTCCATCTCGGGCGGCCCTGATTACCACATCCGCACAGACTCCTGTCGATCGGGGCACATCGCCGCCCGGATAGCGGATTGCAGTCCACGCGGGATCGTAGCTGGTTGTGACGCCCACCTGGTTGAGTGCGGCTGAGGCCAGCCGCTGTCCATCGGAAGCAAATGCAAAAGCGAACCGTGCGCCCGCAAGCAAGCCGGCAAACCCGCCAATGAAAGCTCTGCGATGCATCACGCCTTTCGGCTTACTGAACCTCGTAAATCTGGTTGCCGTGGGCGGCCAGCGTTACCGTGATCTCTTTACCTTCTTTGGTCTCGCTGTCGTCCCACTGGCTGGTGCCCGAGTGCTTCTTCCCGTCCAGTCCAAGCGCGGCCCAGGTGGTTTTCACCGTGGTTGCGGAATCGCCCAGGTTGAAGAATCCGAAGTACTCCTTGTAGCCGCGCGCGCCGGGGTCGTTGATGCTGGCTCTCCACACGCGGATATTTTCGAAACCCGGCCCCAGGGTTGCCGCATCCACCGGTCGGCTGTAGGTTGCGTTCTGATCGATGAAGAGGATGTTCTGGTTGCTGAGGAGCGACTTGGTCAGGTCGTCGAGCCTGGTGAGGTTGGCGCCCAGAATGAGCGGGGCGCGGGTCATGCACCATAGCGCGAATTCAGTTTTTTCCTCGTCGGGGGTCAATCGCGACTGACGCGGAGCGCCATATCCGGGATGGGGACCAAGCCAGCCAAACGGCAGCATGTCAGGGTCGGGCCAGCTCCCGGGTCCGGTGTACACGTACCACTTGGCGATGCGATCGAATTCGTCGCGCGTGCCGGTTGGGAAGTCCCCCTCTTTATGCTCGAAGGTCCACGAATCCCAGTGATCGTCAGCAATGCGCCACATCTGCGCGTACTTCTGCACCTCGGCGGCATCTTCCAAAGGCGTAGGTCCCGGCGAAAGGCTCAAAAGAATAGGCCGCCCGGTTTTTTGAATTGCCAGCGCAATCTGCCGGATCTCGGAGGGCCGGTAGGGATGGCTGCTGATGCAATCGACCTTGAGGAAATCTACTCCCCAGCTTGCGAAGAGGCGGATCTCGGAGTCGTACCATGCCTGGCCGGCAGCGTTATCCTTGACGCCCCAGTTGCCCTCATCCCACGAGCACGGGCTTGTAGTATCGGCCGCGTCGGATGCCTTGAAGCTTGAATTGGCAATGGGCAAATTCTGATTGACGGCTTCGCGGGGAATGCCGCGCACAATGTGTATGCCGAATTTAAGCCCCTGGTGGTGCACCCAGTCGGCCAGCGGCCGGAAGCCGGCGCCGTCAGCGGCGGAAGGGAATCGGTTGGTCACGGGCAACAGGATGCCGTTCGCGTTGAGCAGGTACTTTTTATCCGCGAGGCTCTTTCCATCGGGATCGGCCATGTACCAGCCTTCGTCGATCACCGCGTATTGCCATCCGTATTGAGCAACGCCGGCCAGCACCGTGGCGTTCGCCTTGAACTGGTCTTCGTCGATGCCAAGGCCGTAGGCATCCCAGCTGTTCCAGCCCATTGGCGGGGTGGGGGCAACGCTCTGCGCGCGTAGCGCAGCGGAGCCAACTGCGAGAGCGATCAAAACAGGAAACAAGAAGCGCTTGTCAGAAATCATCTGTAAACGTATAACACAACGCCCTGCATCCGGTCCGTAAGCAGCGAACGAGGCCGCGCTTCATGCGGCCCTGGTCGATTCATGTTTCGCTTATCGATTCATGTTTCCCTTACGGGGGTACAGGCGCCGCTCGTATATTCTGTTGACGCTCGAATTCTTTCTCAGGGAGCGCTCCCGCAATGGCGCCAGGAATCAGGACTTCGCGTTTTGCTTTCGCTCTGCTGCTGCTTTCGCTTGCGGCTGTACGGTCGTTTTCTGAGCCTGCGCGTCTGGCTACGATTCCCG
>JBEKCW010000505.1:0-3606 GCA_050014675.1 Occallatibacter sp.
GCCGTGCTCCCTCCGCCCATTCCACTCTCACCGTTTGTGCTCGCCTCCGGCGCTCTGGGCGTGTCTCGCAATCGGTTCCTGCTTGCTTTCGGTGCGGCGCGCAGCCTGCGCTACTCGCTGATAGCCTGGCTCGGAGTGTCCTATGGACGCAAGGTCGTTCGCATGTGGTCGGGCACGCTTGAAAAATGGTCTGCGCCGCTGCTTTGGACCTTTGGTGGATTGCTGGTGGCTGGGGTATGTTTCGGGATCTGGAAACTTCGCGGGCTTGGCCAGTCCTCTCCCGGGGACTCAGTGCTCGCGGTTGAACCGGTTCGTGCGGATTGAGTTACTGAAAACGAAACAGAGTAACGATGCTCACACCAAAAACGTACGAGTAGCTTCTTCTAGTGGAAGAAGCTACTCGTACGTCGTTCTTTCAGATCAGGCCACGCTGACGGTGCCGACGATTCTACTTGTGAGACTTCGCCTGCGGCTGGCGAGCCTGCAAAGTCTGCTGCTGAGCCTGGTGTTTCTGCGATAACTGCTCAGTCTGCTGAGCGTGCTTCTGCTCCAGGCGTTGCGACTGGGCTTGGTTAGTGTTGGCCTGATGCTCCGATTCCTGCTTCCGCTGGAGACTCTGGCGTTCCTGGTTTTGTTGCGCGATCAGCTTGTCCTGTTTCTGCTGGTATTTCTGGTCTGCCCTGGCGTTCCCTGAGTTTGACGGTTGGGGCCGAGCAATCGGAGGAAGGTCATTGGGATGAACCACGGGGCGAGGTGCCGCGTTGTCCGCGCGTACCGCAGACGCTTCAGGGTGCGTTTCGGGTGACACGGCGCGCACGGGGGAAGTTGAAGGATCAGGCTCGCGCTGGGAGGCTGTTCCCTGATGATCATTGAAACCTAACGGTATGGTGCTGGTTCCTGTGGACGGTCTGCCGTGATTGACGGATGAGCGCAATGCCGGATTGGCTCGCGCCGCCTGCACGTGATCGGTTTGCGCTGCAACCGGCGCGATGTGTCTCTGTCGGGCGATCGCTTCCTGCTGAGAGGTTGCGCGCATCTCAATGCCGCCGGCCCCGCCGTTGAAACTGACACGGTTGTCATTGTGAGTTTCGATCGTCGTGTTGTAGACGTTGTGGCTTCTCGTAATATCTACATTATTCACGGAACGGTTATAGAAAAAGTGTCCGCCATCCCACCGCCCGCCGCCATAACCATCGCCAGAGTAACCGAATCCGTAGTTGATCCCGCCGTAGAATCCGACCTCGGCGCCCCAGTAACCTTCATTGAAGAAGAATCCACCGCCTCTCCAGCCCCAATAGCCGGGTGTCCAAAGCATGCCTTCCTCGGGTGCCATGACCCATGCGCCGTCCACCCAGTAATAATCGGAAACGCTGTCGTCATAGGCCCAATAGCCGGGGGTCCAGAGATAGCCGTCTCCGGGGCAGATTGGCTGCTCATAAACGGGCAGCACGGGCGGTCCAATCGAGAGCGACACATTTACCTGCCCGAACAGGACGGCCGGAATGGCCAATGCAAGAAATGCGAGCAGAATTCTGATGGTGCGCATAGCAACCCTCTTGCCGATTCATCCTTCGGGTACCCGCTCTACAGCGCTCATCCGGGCTGAGTGGATTAAATAGGCGACGCTCTTAACGCCATAGCCAAGACTTGCACTTCCGCCTCGTTAAAGATGTGTATAACTGCTCACCGCACGAGAGTTGTGCAATTCAGGATACAGATCCAGTTAATAACTGCCATGGCCGAATCGGAGTACTACATCACAAACATCGCTGCGCCGGCGACTAACATGGCGATTGAGCAAACTGTTACAACGACCGATCCGAGCCGGGAACTCGGTTGACCATCCATGAGCTTCTGGCCGGAAGCGACTGTGCGACTTCAGCAACTTTCGGATCCGTCGCGTTGGAATGATCGCAGGCGTGAGAACAAGTTACTGTGCCGGTTGTATCACCAGATCGTCAGCCAACTTGAAATGCACGATCGACTCGGCAGGTATTTCACAATCCCGGTTGCCCGTCAATCCAGCAACGGCCGTTCCGGCGCCTCCACCTGCCAGGCCGCCCACCACCAGCCCGGTGCCGCCGGTAGCCAGCCCGCCCACCAGCATGCCCAAACCCGCGCCGTCGCCGATCAAGGCCGCCGAACGTCTGCCTTTACCCTTCTTGCTGCGCGTCAAGTCTCGCGTAGACAGGGGATATACTGTTCCGTTCACCGTGAGTGAGGTCAGCCGCAATTCCAGCAGAGATCTGCCTTTGAAGTGCCCACGCCGATGCGACGCATCCACCACACCACCGACCTGCGCGCCCTTGGGCACCAGCACAACATTGTCGCCGGCCAGCACCGGGTCCACAATTTCACCAGTAAATGTGTCTCCTGCGCGGCTTGTCTTTACGCTGAGGCGCTGGTCAATCCGGATGGTCAGCATGGTGCCTGCCGGGATGTTCACATTCACCGGCACCGCCGGCGGCGGAGGCAGCGCGGAAACCTTTGGCTCTGAAGGTGGCTGAACTGGGGTCCCCGGCACGGGAGGCGCCACCACCGTTGTAATCGCTTCACTCGTTTGCCCGGTCACAGGCGGCTGCACCACGGTCGTTGTTGTGGCGCCTTTCTTGTCGACGGACACCACCTGCTGCGCCTGGCCGGTTGCAGCGGCCTGCTTCTTGGCCTGATCCAACGCCCGCTCCTGCCTGGATGTGCATCCGGAAAGCATCGCCGCAACAATCACCAGAACCAGCACCGGCATCCGCCCAGTGCGCACCATCAAGCCATCAATCAACATCGTCGAGCCTCTTTTGGGCATGCTTCCATGCCAGTGCAGAATCACCCACAGCCTTGACCTGGCCGTGCGGAAACTCTGCGTGTGCGGCTTTCCTCAGGATACGCATCCATCGAGAAAGGCCATTTTTGACAGAAGCGTCATGGCTGCCCGCGCTTCTCTGCGATGGCTTGCGCGCTGCCGCTGTGGATACCCGGTACTACCTGGTCGCGCTGCGATCTGTATCGACGGCCGAGCATTCCAAGTCCAATTCCATGCGCGTCTCGTGTTTCACCTCGGCCTCTTCGTTGGCGTCGCGAACCACATCTTTCGCCAGGCCCCAGGCATTCTCCACCTTGCCCTTCACCTGCTGCACCATGCCCTCGACCTGCAGTTTGGTATTGCCGGTCAACTCGCCCGCCTTGCGTTTTACGCCGCCGACCACCTGATCCATCGTTCCAACTACCCGATCCTTATTCATAAGTCCACCTCCGTGGATTCGCTTTCTTAGACTGATTGAGGCACTGAATTGCCGTCTGAGCGCTTCGGCCCGAGCTTTGGGAAGGCGGCAGAAGTCAGTAGTGCAGCGCCCGCGGTGAATACGAAGCACGTAAGTGCGTTCATAACTTCTCCTAACACACATTGTGACTCTGATTGCCTGCCCCAACGTTATTCAGATTAGTGGCTGAAGTCACCATGGTCTGAGCAGTTCAGACCAGGCGCCTCGAATTCCGCCTCCGAGATCGCATTGTTGCGCTGAGCGTTCTTGCTCAGACGGATCAAGCGAGACCCCCTAGTGTGAGAACTACCTTGTGCGCCTCAGTGCGCGGAAGCAAGTGACGCTGCGCATG
>JBEKCW010000506.1:0-3576 GCA_050014675.1 Occallatibacter sp.
ACAAGCAGGTGGCTGAGGCCAAGGCCGCTCTCGCCGCATTCGACGACACGAAGTGGGACACCAACTGGAAGTTTGTTGCTGGTGGGCAAGCATGGATCGACGAGCCGAAATACGACGTCTGGCGCAACTGGGTGATGAACCACATGATCCATCATCGTGCGCAAGTCGGCGTATACCTCAGGCTGCTCGATCAGAAGATTCCCGGCTCCTACGGGCCTTCTGCCGACGAGATGTAAGCCGGCCTGCTGCTTCAACAGGGAAAGGGGACTGCAGTTGCTTTTTCGATTCAGGAGCCGCTGTGCCAATCTGTCACAGACAACTGGCTGCCGTCCCTTTTAACCTGAATGAATGCCGCAGTCATTTCCTCGCGTTTATCCGATTCTCGACGCCTCGATCCTTCCTGCCATGGATCGAACCGCCTTCATCGAACGTCTTGGCGTCGAACTCACGGATGCGGGCATCACTCTGCTCGAATATCGCAACAAAACAGGCTCCGAAGCCGAACTGATCGCCGACTGCGAAGTCCTGCGCTTCGCCATGCCAGCCAGGAAAGTGCGCCTGATTCTCGACGACCGGGCCGACCTGGTCGATCGGCTGCAGTTTGATGGCGTCCACGTGGATGCGGGAGACTCATCTCCCGCAGATGCGCGGCGCCTGCTCGGGCCTGGTCGTATAGTCGGCACTTTCGGCGGCAGTGAAACACTGGTCGAAGACATTCTGCTTGCTCCGGCTGACTATCTCTCCATCGGGCCAGTTTTCACGACCCGCACCAAGCAGACCTCCCGGCCGCCGATCGGACCGGAAGGCGTGAAATGGCTGCGGACGCAGGCGGGGCCGGGGCCGGTTCTGGTTGCAGTCGGCGGGATCACACGGGCAACCGCAGCAAGAGTCCTCCTCGCCGGGGCCGATGTGGTTGCCGTCTCCGAAGGGATCTTCGGCCAGTCCGACCCCGCCGCCGAGTTCAGGGCATGGCTTGAAGAGCTCGGAGCTTAGCGCAACGGACGCCCCAAGCGGGGGAATCGTCTTCCGACCGTATCGGACAGCGGCCCAAGAAAAAGAAAGACAGTCGCGCCAAATTCCATTACAACTAATCAGTAAGTGAGCCGTTCAAACCTGACTCAATTCCCCAAACCTGCTTCCTCACCCGAAACGCCGCGGCCTGATGCTGAAAAGCTCGCCGGGGTGGGGATGGTCCAGAGCCTTGGACTCTTCAGTTCTACCGCGCTCGTCATCGGCTCGATGATCGGCTCGGGCATCTTCATCGTCGATGCCGATATCGCGCGTGGCACCAACTCGCCTGCTCTGTTCCTCGGCGCATGGGTGGTCACAGGGGTCCTGACGATCATCGCCGCGCTCAGCTACGGCGAACTCGCGTCGATGATGCCTAAAGCCGGCGGCCAGTACGTCTACCTGCGCGAGTCGCTCGGTCCGCTGTGGGGATTTCTTTACGGTTGGACGCTGTTTCTCGTCATCCAGACTGGAACCATCGCCGCGGTCTGTGTCGCATTTGGCAAGTTTCTCGGCGTGTTCTTCCCGTCCATCTCGACCACCCACTGGCTATGGCATATCGCGCATGTTCCGGCGCTCACGGTCGGCCCGATGGTTCTCGGCAACATGGAGATTGGCGTCAGCACGGCCAACCTAACCGCCATTGGAATTGTGTTCTTCCTGGCAGTCGTAAATATCTTCGGCGTGCGGCTCGGGGCAATGATCCAGAACGTCTTCACTTCGGCGAAGGCTCTGTCGTTGGCCGCGCTGATCGTGCTGGCCTTTACCGTCGGCCGGAATGCAACCGCGACCGCTGCTAACTTTGGCTCCGGCTTGAGCGAGTTCTGGAAGAACTCCGGCTGGAGTTCGCTTCATCCCGTTCAGGTAGGCATCGGTGGACCGATTGTCCTCGTCAACCTGGCCGTGATTCTTGCCGTGGTGCAGGTTGGGTCGCTTTTTTCCGCCGATGCATGGAACAACATCACGTTTACCGCCGGCGAAGTGAAGAACCCCAGGCGCAATATCCCGCTGTCTCTCATCCTTGGCACAGGCTTCGTGCTCACTGTCTACTTTCTGGCGTCGCTTTCGTATCTGCTTGTCCTGCCCATGCACGGGGATCCGCATGGAACAACAGTCCTCGCGCGTGGTATTCAATATGCTGCGGAGGATCGCGTCGGAACGGCCGCACTTGAACAGATTTTTAGCTCAGGCGGAGCCTGGCTGATGGCAGGCGCGATTCTTATCTCCACCTTTGGCTGCGCGAACGGCATGACCCTCGCAGGCGCGCGCGTCTATTATGCAATGAGCCAGGACGGGCTGTTTTTCAAGTCGGTCGGCAAACTTCACCCGCGCTACAAGACGCCTGTGGCCGCGCTGCTGGTGCAAGCGGCGTGGACGACGGTGCTCTGCGTCTCCGGCTCCTACGGACAGTTGCTCGACTACATCATCTTTGCGGTGCTGGTCTTCTACATCCTCACGATTGTGGGACTGTTTGTTCTGCGCGTGAAGCGGCCTGAGGCGCCGCGCCCCTACAAGGCTCTCGGTTATCCCGTTCTTCCCGCTGCTTACATCCTGCTGGCTTCATGGATTTGTGTCGTATTATTGCGATACAAGCCGCAGTACACATGGCCAGGGCTGGCACTGGTGCTGCTCGGCATCCCCGTATATTTGTTCTGGTCTAAAGCGAATCAAAAAACTTTAAACGAATAACCCAACGCGATTGCGCAAAGGAGCAGCCCATCCGAATGGCGAATATCTTCAGAAGAAAACCTCTGCATCTGATTGTCTCGGAAGCCAAAGAGGAGGGGGATGAGCACCTCAAGCGATCTCTGGGACCGATATCGCTGACGGCCCTCGGGGTCGGCGCGGTCATCGGAGCGGGCATCTTCGTGATGGCGGGGTTGGGGGCGCATGAGGCAGGACCGGCTCTGACGCTGTCTTTTCTGATGTGCGGCGTTGCTTGCACGTTCGCGGGCCTCTGTTATGCAGAGTTCGCGGCTATGATTCCGCTGGCTGGATCGGCTTACACGTATTCCTACGCAACGCTGGGAGAGCTGTTTGCCTGGATTATCGGCTGGGACCTCACGCTTGAATATGCCATGGGCGCAAGCACTGTAAGTTCCGGCTGGTCAAACAATTTCGTCGAATTTCTCAAGATATTTGGGCTCAAGATTCCACTTTGGCTCGCTTACGACCATTGGACAGGGATCAGCCAGGGGCAGAAGATCGCTGCGCGCGAATTCCTTTCCCAAATGCATCCAGAACTGGCGGTGGGATCGAATGGCTATTTGGACGCGCTGAAGGGCTTGATGACAAACCCGCCGCCTGCAATTATCGAGCGTGGACACCAGTTGTTGAATGCGCCGCATCTGTTTGGTGTTGAAATCGGATTTAACCTGCCGGCTTTTATCATCGCTCTGATCATTACTACGATTCTCGTGATCGGCATTCAAGAGAGCGCAAAATTCAACGCGACAATTGTGATCATTAAGGTCTCGGTTGTGCTGTTTGTTCTTGCGCTCGGCTCGCGGTACATTCATCCCGGCAACTGGGGCCATGACTGGGAAAGCTTTGCCCCCTTCGGCATAG
>JBEKCW010000507.1:0-3566 GCA_050014675.1 Occallatibacter sp.
CGCCGTACCAAGCTCCCCCTGGGAGTGGCCGAGGTGGTCAACGGAAACATCAAAGCGCAGCACCGCCTCGGGCGCGGCTACCGCAAGCTGAACTACCCCCCGCTGAAAGCACAACAGCTGGCCGCCACTAGAACCCAACTCGTCGCCTTCCAAAAGACCGCGTGTAATGATGCGTTATACAGATTCTCGTTAAGAGCCGTTTCTTGTACGTTGGCCGCTCGCCTTGTGGGCAGTAGCCTTGCGATAGAGTTCTACATGGCGCTCCGCCATGATTTCAGCCGAGAAACGGGACTCGATGGTTCGCCGTGCCTCGCGACCCATCGATGCACGAAGCTCCGGGGACATAATTAATCCACGCATGGCCGCTGCCAATCCCTGCTCATCAGCTGGATCAATCAGCCATCCATTGACGCGGTCCGCGATCATCTGAGGAATCGCACCGACCGCGGATGCAATCACTGCCTTTCCGCAAGCCATGGCCTCCAGAAGCGCCATGGGCAGGCCTTCTGACAGGGACGGCATGGCGAGCACGTCGATGGAAGCGAGAAGTGTGGGAATATCCTCCCGGACACCGAGGAAACAAACTGAATCAAGCACACCAAGTCTGGCCGCTTCCCGTTCCAATGCGTCCCGCTCTGGACCATCCCCGGCAAAGACGAACATCGTGTCAGGACTCTCTTGCAACACTGCCGGGGCTGCACGCAACAGATGCTGAAGCCCCTTCTGCCGGGCGAGGCGACCCACTGCGCCCACAATCGGACGTCCTTTCCAGCCCAGGCTCTCTCTCAGATTCGATTCTGGCTCGCGGAACGACCGCAAATCGATCCCGTTTTGAATCACTTCGCCGCGGAGGCCGAATCTACGCAACTCGGGAACAATCGACTCCGATACCGCCACGACGTTATCGAAACCATGGAGAAAGCAGCGCTCGACCGCCGAAATGAGCCAATCCCTTCCGCTGTCGAATACCCACAAATGGCAAGTACTGACGAGCGCAGCCTTACCGCGGGCACATGCCAGCAGGGCGTAAAGGTCGGGCTTGATTCCGTGACAGTGGATCACGTCCACCTGATGATGATCGACAATCTCACGAAGGCGCCGGACTGCCCCGCAATCGAATCTTCCGCCGCATTCGATCCGTTCCGTGGCAAGGCCGCGCGCTTTGGCCTCCTCAAGGACTTCCAAATGAACCACCTTGGCTGTGTTGTGAAATGCTGCGACAACAGTATGGACGCCTGATTGTTCAAGCGCTTCAGAAAGAGTAACCACGACGCGCTCTGCGCCGTAGTATCCAAGACTGCTGCTGATCAACTGAAGGACTTTCATGGCCGTTTTCCTGAAAGGCCAGGCCAGTATTCAGCGCGGAGGTCGAGCTGACCAGAGATCGCGCCGTGCCAAGAGCGAAGAGCCGATTCTAGTTCCGAGTGCCCACGGCCCTCGTACAACACGCAAGGCCCCGGCGCGGGCTCTGAGAAAAAGACCGGCGGAATCGTTCTGGCAGGGCCGTCCTCAACGCGTGGAGCAAGCTTTTTGCAGTAGATCGCCCATATCCGCGCATCGATGGTGTCGGAGCCCACCATCGCCACCGTCTGTTGCGCAATCGCCTTCAGCGCCGGGACGGATGCAAGGTAGGACCCGGGCAACTGTTTCATCCAGCGCAGAGTCTCGCGGATCAGACGGCCCATTGTGCCGGTCCGGGCCCATTCCTTGTGCTCCTGACCGAGAATCTCCGAATCTGAGGGGCCCAGAGCCCCAACATACGACCCAGCGCAGGCTTGCGAATGCGCATCGAAGAGCTCTCTCCAACTGATCTGCGGCGCGTTGGTCAGGTTGAACATGGAGCCGGCCGGCTTGGTGAGCAGCACTTCCTTTACCGCTTCGATCAGGTTCGATATCGCCACCGCATTCGATGGCCGCCGGCCATCGAACGGAAGGCGGAATCGGTTGTCGCGAATCAGCCCGAAAAGGCTTTCAGACCATTGCAACTCGGGGCCGTAGACGTGTCCAAGACGCAGAATTGTGCATTGCACCGACCGCCGCTTCGCCAGCTTGCGTAACAGTTTCTCCATTTGCAGCTTCTGCCGTCCGTAAGATGTATCCGGCTTTGGCGAGCAAAATAAATGCTCATCGCCCGAGATGAAGTTTCCATAGACGGCCACAGAGCTGAAATGAATCAGATGCTTGCCTTTACATGCCGTCGTAAGTGATTGAGCGAGACGACGATTGGACGCCGATGTTTTCGATGGCCGGTATTGCGGCAAAGCGCAGTTGATGACCGCGTCCAGATCTTGAAGGGTCTCGGCAAGGCACGTAGGGTCTTCCGTTTGGGCAGCGCGAACGTCGAGGCCTTGCGATGCCACGCGAGCTGCGGAAACAGCGTTTCTGCAGATTCCTACGGCCGTGATGCCTGTTTCCTGATTCAGGCCTCTAAGCAGGGCCAACCCGACCTGCCCCGCGGCCCCTACGACGCCCACCTTCAAAGCGCACATTGCGTCACCTCGATTTTCGATGTCATTGCGGATTCCACACATTGCTGAATCACGGAGCTCGTGAGCCACCCCGTCTCCCTTTCCATATTCCATTCGCAGGCGCCGCTTACTCCATCCGCGAAGTGCTTCCATTCACTCCGAAATGCGGCCAGCACATGGTGCAAATGCTGCCCAGGCTTGGGATGCGTCAACTCGAGCGGACGCGAGGACAGCCTTCCAAAGGAGATTTGCATGCCGATTGCAGGGTCGAGGCTGAGACGAATCTCACCCCGTTCACAGCCAAGTACGATGCCTTGAAACACAGGCCTGCTCCCGCTGATGACGACCTCGAGCGCGGCTTGGCTGCCGTCTGAACCGTCTATATGTCCGGAGGCATAGGTTTCCACCTCAAAACTTTCCCAAGTTTTTCGCGAGCACTTTTCAATCTGCGCTCCGGATGCATCCGCGATAAACAGGCACTCATCGATCAGGTGGCATCCGGTTTCCATCAGCACGCCACCGCCGGACGCACGCGCGTTGTTGCGATACGAAGAGAGGTCGACGCCGGTACGCTCCAGATGTGCGGATTCGCCTGCTGAGATCCTCCGCAAGGATCCGAGATGCTGAGAGCGGAGAATGCCGTGGGCCTGCTCGACGGCCCAATAATACCGTCGCATAAAACCCGCGCCAAGTTTGACACCCTTTTCTCTGGCCGCGTCAAGAATAGCTCCATGCACATCGGCGCTTTGCGCGAAGGGCTTCTCGCACAAGGCGTGCCAGCCGCGCTCAAAGGTCCTGGCAAGAATGGACTCCCGAGTTCCCACTGGCGTTGCAATCAATACTGCGTCCACATCGGGGCAGTCGTCGAGATTGCTAAACGCCGACTTGATCCCCCAGTTCCTTGCCAGCTGCTTGGCGCGAGGAGCAGCGGTATCACACACCCACTTGACCTTCAAATCAGGAATTTGAGCGAGCGCCGGCAAGTGCAACGACTCGACGACGTCTCCGCATCCTATTAAGCCGATTTTCATATGAATATCCTCTTCCCAGTGAAAGCGGTTTAGTTCCGTTTCGTAAAACAGCTGAGAGCCTTGTTCG
>JBEKCW010000508.1:0-5766 GCA_050014675.1 Occallatibacter sp.
CAAAGTTGATTTCGAGCTTTGAATCTTCGAGCTTCTTGCTCACGGCTTTCTTCTTCTCAAGTTCGTACTCGTATAAGCGCGACCGCAACATCTTCATCGCTTTCTCGCGGTTCTTGTGCTGACTGCGCTCGTTCTGGCATTGCACAACTATTCCCGTTGGCAAGTGCGTCATGCGCACGGCCGAGTCAGTAGTGTTTACGTGCTGGCCACCTTTGCCTCCAGAGCGATAGGTATCAATGCGCAGGTCTTCCACTTTCAGATCAACATGAATCGTCTCGTCGATCTCTGGCGAAACATAGACCGACGCAAACGATGTGTGCCTGCGCTTGGCCGAGTCAAACGGCGATATGCGCACCAGCCTGTGCACGCCGCTCTCGCCGGCCAGCATGCCGAACGCGTACTCGCCGATGATGGTGAAGGTGGCAGATTTGATGCCCGCTTCTTCGCCATCCTGGTAGTCGTTCATCTCGGTCTTGAAGCCTTGCTGCTCGGCCCAGCGCAGATACATGCGCATCAGCATCTCGGCCCAGTCCTGGCTCTCGGTGCCGCCGGCGCCGGGATGCACCGTCACAATTGCATTGAGCGCATCGGCTTCGCCGTTCAGCATGGTGCGCGCTTCAAGCTCCTCGGCAAAGGTGCGCAGATCGTTGATGCCCTTCTCCAAATCGAGAAGAACGTCTTCGCCCTCGCGCGCCAGCTCAAAGTAGGCTTCAATATCGTCGGTCCGGCTCACCAGTGCGTCGTCATCGGCAACCAGCGTCTCCAGCCGTTTTTTGTCGCGCATCAGGGGCTTGGTGGCGTTCGGGTCAGACCACAACGCCGGGTCGGCCAGCCTGGTTTCTATTTGTGAGAGTTCCCTGCGGATGCGGGCGGGGTCAAAGATACTCCCGCAGGTCGCGCACTTGATTGCGCACGGGAGCGTAGGCAAATTCTAAGTCGTTCAACGCCATTTTGCTTTTATGACCTGACTTTTCGAGCGAGTTGGCGAGTCAGCAAGCCAGCCAGTCAGCGGGTCTTACGCTGAACCAGGCACCAGCCAACAACGCCTATTGAAAGTATGGCACACAGCCACGCGAACACGTCGCCGCGTTCGGTGTAGAAGGTCGTGTCGCTGCGATAGCCGAACTCGGCCGGCAGCGCATCAACCCTGTGCCGCGGAATGCTTTGCCGCACGCGCCCGTAAGGATCGATCACCGCCGTAATGCCGTCGTTGGTGGCGCGAAGAATCCAGCGGCGGTTCTCCATGGCCCGCATCCGCGCCATGTTCAGCAGCTGCCACGGCGCGCTGGTATCGCCGTACCATCCGTCGTCGCTGCCGGTCACAAAAACCTCAGCGCCGTTTTTGGCGAACTGGCGAATCTCGTCGGCGAACACAGCCTCATAGCAGATGAAGATGCCGTAGCGATGCATCGCGCCCTGGCCGTCGGTGAGATGAAAGACCTTGCGATCGTCGCCAGGAGTGAAGGCCGCGACCTTTCCTGTGAGCTTGCGCGCAAAAAAGAAGACCCTTTGGAACGGGACGTATTCGCCCCACGGCACCAGGTGAATCTTGTCGTAGCGGCCCAGTTCCCTGCCCCCGGCGTCAAACACCATCGCGGAAACGTAGTCGTGCCATTGGCCGTCTGCTTTGCCGATCGTCGATCCAATGCCGTTCACTACCAGCGGTGCCTGTTCCGCGCGCGCCACGTCGGCCATCGAATGCTGGAACCGCGGATCCTGCTCGAAAAAAGGCGCAGGCGATTCGGGCCACACAATCAGGTCGGGGTGGGTTGGGTAAGGCGGACAAACAATCTCGCCTTCAGTCGCGCCGGTCTGCGGAATTCCGGCGATGTAGGTTTTGCAGTCTTCGCTGCCAAGTTTGATGAAGTCGGCGATGTGCTGATCCCATTCGCCGGGGCCGCTCCAGAAGCTGGTGTGCTCAACATCGAGGTTGGGCTGGATGAGGACAGCGGTTGCGGTGGTGGGGGACACTGTCGGGTGCTTCTCGACCCAGGTTGCACCGACCGCTACAACCGAAAGCAAAATCCCGGCAAGCGAGCCTGAGAATGTGCGTTTCCCGAGAATGAAGCTCCCTGCTGCCAGAGCGCTGACTGCGACCAACACGAAGCTAATTCCGTACACGCCCGTCCACGGCGCCAGTTGACTCACGTATCCGTTATCCACCTGCGAATACCCAAGCTGATCCCAAGGCACGCTTGTAAAGCGCGCCCCGACCAATTCCAGCGCAACCCACAAGAACGGCGCAAACACGAGCGCCCAACGCACCGACCCAGTCGCCCGCCGCACCAGTTGCAATCCCCAGCCAAACAGCCCGAAGTAAGCCCCCAGCACCAGGCTGAAAAGCAACAGAATCAGCAACGACACCGCCGGCGGCAGCCCGCCATGGATCAGCATGGTGTCGTAAATCCAATAGCAGTTGCCCATGAACCAGAGCACGCCGCAAACCCAGGCCAGCAGAAACGCGCGCCGCAGCGGCCGCGGCCTTTCAGAACACGCCAGCGAAAGCACGGCCCAGATAAGCGGCGCGAGCCCGAACCACGCAAACACCGAACGCCACGGCGGCATGGGCCCGGCCAGCGGGAACGGCAGTTCAAGCAATCCGGCGGAGAGCCCCACGGCGGCCCACAGGCGCCACGTTGGCATGGCTCGATTTGGAACAGTTGGCTCGGTTGAACTGGGCTGCATACAGCCCTGAGTTTAAAGCATTTGCCAACGAACCTCGACCAACCCGCCTCAATCAGGCACGAAAAATGGGTGCCCCACTCTCCGGGGTCCCCACGAACAGGTCCTCGTTCGTGGGGTGGACCTGCGCGACGTTTCTGTTTTTGTCACTAGGGTGGGAAACCTCAAATCTAAATATCCCGGCAGTTGGTTTTGTTTCTAATCAGTTCCCCACCGGCGTCCCCGAGCCGCGATAAATGAAACTCCCGCGCTGCTGCCACCGGCCCCGTAGGGGGCCGAACGATAATAGCCCACGGTGGAGACTTCGTTCGCATCGGCGAACGAAGACGGAACCGTGGGTAGACGCACCAACGCAACCTGCCGCCCCGGAGGGCCGGCACGAAAATCCTTCTGTTTCTAATCAAGGCACAAGTTCATTCGTGCCAATAAAGCTCCCAAAATGAACGCGGGCCTCAGCCCCTGCCAAATTGACCCCAGGCAACTAGTTTTGCCCCTGAGGGCGGCCCTTTCAAACTGCCACCACTCAATTCCGCGTTACAATCAATCCCATGCTGCTGGCCCAAATAGCAATGCGCGTTCTTGAGGTCATGTTCTTTGCCGGCCTGGTGGGCTCGTCCGTCGTCGTCCTCATCAGCTTTGTCGAAGATGGCAAAGAACTTTTCAGCAAAGACAGCAAAGAAGAGTAGTTGGAGCTGCTGGCTCGCTGCCGCGCGTTTTTGTGAATTGTTTATTTTTTATTGACACCGCTTTTATTCGGCAATAGACTCACCGCAGAGCGGCAGTTCAACGGCCGCCTATTTCGACCGCCGGCGTAATGCCGGCATTTTTGCGATGGCCTCTACCCGAACGACCGTTGCTCCACAGTCCGTTCATTTCCTTCTGGCGAGCCGCCGCAGTCGTCTTATGCGACTTGGGCTCCTCAGCTTTTTATGCAGGTGGCATCGCCGAAGAAGCGGTTGGCGCCGCAGCACCCTGGTTCATTCTCGCAATCATGCTTTTCAGCTTCGCCGTGCGTGCTGTATACGTTGAGAGCTGTTCGATGTTTACCCGCGGCGGTGTCTATCGCGTGGTGAAGGAGGCACTTGGCGGAACTTTCGCCAAGCTAAGCGTCTCCGCACTGATGTTCGACTACATCCTCACCGGCCCCATCTCGGGCGTTTCCGCCGGCCAGTATATTACCGGCCTCATGAACGAGTTGCTGAATGTTGCGGCCAGCAGCAACTGGCTGCCGCCGGCCCTGATGGATGCGCATCACAATCCCTCCTTCCTCTTCGACATGAACCACACCTCGGCAGTATTTGCCGCTGCGGTGACCATCTATTACTGGTGGCAGAACATCAAGGGCATCGAGGAGTCGAGCGGCAAGGCGCTGCAGGTCATGCAAATCACCACTGTGATGGTGGCCATCCTGCTGGTTTGGGGCGTCTACTCCATCTTGACGCGCGGCGCACACCTGCCGCCTCCTCCCACGGTTCCTAATCTCAAATTCAGCCCAGACGCTCTCGGCTTCCTGAAGGGAACTCGGCTGGTGCCGCTTCTCGGCGTCTTTGGCATCCTGATGGCATTCGGCCATTCGTTGCTCGCCATGTCGGGCGAGGAGAGCCTGGCCCAGGTCAATCGCGAGATCGAGCACCCCAAGCTCAAGAACCTTAAACGAGCGGCCATCGTGATCGCGCTCTACAGCCTGATTTTCACGGGCGGCGCAACACTCATGGCTTCAATGCTCATTCCCAACTATGAGCGCACACACATATACCAGGACAATCTGATTGCAGGCCTGGCCATGTTTATGGTCGGCCCCATGTTCTGGCGCATCGCCTTCCGCATTTTCGTTGTGCTGGTTGGTTTTCTCATCCTCTCCGGCGCCATCAATACCTCAATGATCGGCTCTACCGGCGTGCTGATGCGCGTGGCTGAAGACGGAGTCCTTACCGACTGGTTCCGCAAGCCTCATCACAAATTCGGCACCAGTTATCGAATTATTAACATGGTCTTCATCCTCCAGATGGCGACCATCATCTTCAGCCGAGGCGATGTCTTCATGCTCGGCGAAGCCTATGCGTTTGGCGTAATCTGGTCGTTCACTTTTAACAGCCTGGCCATGCTGGTATTGCGCTGGAAGTACCATGGTGAGCGCGGCTGGAAGGTTCCACCGAATATTCGCATCGGCAAGACGGAGATTCCAATTGGCCTCATCTCGGTCTTCCTGGTGCTGCTGTCCACAGCCATCGTCAATCTGTTTACAAAATCGGTGGCTACGGTCAGCGGCATTGCGTTTGCCGCTACCTTCTTCGTCATTTTCACCATCAGCGAGCGCAGAAACCTTCGCCTGCATGAGCTCACTGCGCGGCAAATGAAAGATCACTTCCAGCTTGAGCACCAGGACTCGGTAAGCCGCGAATCGGCGGCGCTGCGCCCAGGCGGCATTATGGTGACCATGCGCGATCCCAGCAATCCTGTTGCGCTCAAATGGACGCTCTCGCGGACTGACACCGAGGATCGCGACGTGGTGGTGATCAGCGTGCGCATGATGGGTGTTGGCGGGCCGGAGTTCCTGAGCGTCGAGCAACAGAACTTCAGCGAGCACGAGCAGATGATCTTTACCAAGGCCGTCTCAGTGGCTGAGAGCTTTGGAAAAAAAGTTTCGCTTCTGGTCGTGCCTGCCGGCGACATCTTTGCCGCGCTTGCCCAGACCGCTAACTCACTCGAAGTAGATTCGGTAGTTTCCTCCGTGTCGAGTTCCATGACGGTCGAAGATCAGGCCTTCCACATGGGCCAGGCATGGGAGGCGCTGCCCGAGCCCAAGCGCCAGTTCAACTACTACGTCGTTGGCCCCAGCGGCGAAACCAAAGTCTTCTTCATCGGTCCTCATGCGCCCACGCTCAGCCCTGACGATGTGCAGCTTGTTCATCGCCTGTGGCTCAACATGCGCCGCGACCCGCTGGCCGCAGACTTGCACCACAGCGACATTATTACCTTTGCACTGACTCGACTGGCCGGACAGTACGCGCGCGAAAAAGCTGAGATTCTTCGCGACCTGAAGAACTGTCGCGGCTCCGCTGACTCACCCGCCGGTCCGCGGCT
>JBEKCW010000509.1:0-3547 GCA_050014675.1 Occallatibacter sp.
GCTGAACCTCTGCCGTGGGTACAGGCGAGTGGCAAAGCTTCGGCCGAGTCCGGCCGAGTCCTTTTTTCTCAAGCCTGCTTTTGAGCGCACAGCGTTAAAATTTACGGCGAGTTGCCAAGGCGGCTGCCCGGCGATTCATGCATAAGACTGGATGACTTGCGATGCCTTTAAAGACAGCAACGACTTCTCAGGAGGTCATCGACGGATACGAGAAGAGACACTGGCGCTTTCTGGTGGACGAGCAGCGGGCATCCGGCACGGAGTTTGTGATTGGCAGGCGGGAGGGCTCTTACGTTTGGAATCTTGAAGGCGACAGACGCGTGCTCGATTGCGGTAACTCTGGCGGTGTCCATTCGCTGGGGCATCGAAACCCGGAAATCATCAAAGCGCTGCAGGATGCGCTTGAATATCTTGACGCGGGACTATGGATCATGCCGACTGCGGAACACCTGGAGTTGCGCGATGCCCTTGCGGCGTGTGCGCCCAGCGCTTCGATCTCCCGCAGCATGGCGACGCTGAGCGCGACCAACTCCATCGATCTGGCGTTGATGTTTTCATTTCGCGTGACCGGCCGGCAAAGGGCAGCGGCCTTTCGTTACGGCTATCACGGGCATGGTGGACTTGCCGCATTGGTCACCGGATCCGCGATCGAGGGGATCCTGGGACACTACCCGGTGCCCGAGGGGCATAGCGCCTTTTTTGAAGAATACGGTTCGTTGGACTCGATTGCCGATTCCATCGGCAACGATTGCGCAGCGGTGATTCTGGAGCCGATGAACTACGAGACATTTCAACCGGCGCCGCCCGGCTACCTGGCAAAAGTTGCGGAGTTGTGCCACAGGCGCGGGGCGTTGCTCATTATTGACGAAACGCGAACGGGGCTCAGCCGGTCAGGACGCCTGTGGATGACGTCGCACTACGATGTTGAACCCGATATGCTGATCCTGGGAAAAGGGTTTGGCGGCGGCATTTATCCCGCGAGCGCGGTGCTGACCACCGACTCTATCTTCGATTACTGCATGAACTCGGGGCGCTGGGGTTATATGAGCTCCATGGCCATTAGCCCCATTGGCGCGATTGTGGCCAGCAAGGTTCTTGAAATTGCGCAGCGAACCTCGGTGCTCAAGAATGTTGGCCTATTGGAATCCGCTTTCAAAAGCATTTTTGCCGATTTATGCGCCACCTACCCGGATGTGTACTTCCCTACAAGCGTGCTGGGCGGAATTGCCACCCTGGGGCTGGTCAATGCGGCCAGCGCGACAACGTTCAAGCGGGAACTCTTCAAACGGAATGTGCTATGCCACAGCGTCTCCGCAATCGCACCGTTCGTCGTAAAGTTTTACCCGTGCCTGACAAGCGACCCGGCCATCGTTGGAGAGGTTGCGGATGCTCTCGCGGATATTGCGCAGAGTCAGCGCCGATAGCTTGTGGACGGGTCGCAGAAAAAGAGATTGCCCGTCGAAGAGTGCGCAAAACAAGCCAGTGATTGAGCCCGAAAGGTTGACGCCTCCAGGCTCTCAGCGCTTCTTTACAACCGCCGTACCGTCAATTTCCAGGCGGGCGTTTACCAGCAGGTCGGCTACGATGACTGTGGCGCTGGCCGGCAGGGCGCCAGCCAATAATTCCTCTCGCACTGAGTTGTAGACCGGGTAATCGGCGGCGCTTTTGAGGAAGGCATTAATCTTTACGAGATCCGTCAACACGCCGTTGACCTCGGCGAGAGCGATAGCAATATTCTCAAAGCAAAGCCTTACCTCATCCTCAAACTTTTCGGCAACCACGAGCGCGGGCCCTTCTGGCGGCACGCCAACGTTGCCCGCCACGAATACCAGCAAGCTGGAACCGAGGTCCAGGGTCGTGATGCGGCTGAAACTTTTTGACAGCCGATCGGGAAATCTCTGAATCACGCCGTTCCTCTCAGCCTGTTTTCAATGGGAAGAGCGCGGCCGAAGCTCAATCGAGTTTCAGCATACTTTAGCCGATGCCGCGATGAACTGAGTTGTCAATGAGTTTGTGCGCGGCGGCGCCGGCTACAGCGGAACCAGAGCAAATGTATCCCGAAACCACAGCACTCAAGTCGACGCGACCGTCAGGAAGCGACGACCCTGCACGGGACCAAAACAGGTCATGATAGCTCTGGTTCAGCTCTAAAGGCAGAACAGGCGAAGCATTTCATTCAATGAAAAGCTGATGTGCTCGCCCAGCAGGAAGCTGGCGCGTGCGCCGTCGCGCGCCTGGATGGCTTCAAGTATCTCTGAATGGCTAACCTGGTCGACCACATACACAATTGAATCCAGGCGGCGCAGATAGGCCATTACCAGGCGCATCTGCCCAATCACGCGCTCGTTCTCGGTTCGCTCGGCAATGGCGATATGGAACTGCTCATTCAAGGCGGCCAGTTCGGTCATCGACGCATTGGGCACATGCTCCATTTCCACGATGCGCTTTAACTCCGCAATGTGAGCCGGCGTGGCAATGGCCGCCGCGCGCTCCCCGGCGTAACGCTCAAACAACCGGCGATAGGTATAGAGCTCAGTGATGTCTCTGAGCGTGATGGGCTGAATCTGGAAACCTTTGCGATGAATGCTGTTGACCCAGCCATCCTGGGCCAGCCGAGTGAGCGCTCCGCGGACGGGCGTCCGGCTGGTGCCGCATTGTTCCGCAAGGTCCATTTCCGAGAGAAACGATCCAGGAGCCAACTTGGCGGTGATGATCCACTCGCGCAGCAGACGATAGACTCGTTCCACCTCGCTTTGTGATTCGCCGGGGGCTGTGGTCATGGACAGGTTGAAGGCTGTTGCAATCATATAGCAGTTTATCCCAAGCGAGAATTCGCGCATTTTGAGCGTTGCGCGCCGGTCAAATCAATGAATTCGCCAGTATCGGCGGGAGCGCGGATTCTGGTTGCCTTCCAGTTTATTTCCAGTATACTGGCAGTATTCCGTTTGAGCCAGCAAATCGTGCGAGGTGTGTATGGATCATTCGTTCGGTGGAAGTTTGCTCTTCAATGGGTTTGACCTCGACCTGAAAGCTCCTGAACTGCGCTTCGAGGGCAAACCAGTTCCCATGCAGCTTCAGCCTTTGAAGGTCCTTAGCTTTCTGGCCTCTCGCCCACGCGAAGTTGTGTCGCGCGCGAGCCTGCGGCAGCATCTTTGGCAGCAGGATACCTTTGTCGACTTCGAAGCGGGGCTGAATTTCTGTATCCGGCAAATCCGGCGCACCCTGGGCGACAACGCGCGCCGGCCGCATCTTGTTGAGACGCTGCGCCGCCGGGGATATCGATTTATTGGCTCGGTGGCCCGATGCGAGCATGGTCAGCCCCAGCAGAACAGCGGCCAGCGGAAGATTACGGTCACAGTCTCTCCGTCGGGAACGGAACGCGACGATCATGCAGTGGCGCAAATCACTGAGAGAATTGCCCAGTTTCTGGTTTCGTCCTATGGCAATGGGCACGACCCCTCGCCGGCCGCTCCTATGCTGAGGCAGGACGCGACTATCCGGCACGGGGGCGGAGATCCCGCCGGGTGGGCGGTGAAGCGCGGACCTT
>JBEKCW010000510.1:0-3545 GCA_050014675.1 Occallatibacter sp.
GCAGACCCCGCCATCGGTCATATCAATGGCTTCACGGGCGGCGGCGGCTTCGGCGGCGGCGCGGCTAATTCAGGCAATGTTTTTGTGGCGCTCAAACCGCTGGGTAACCAGTGCAAGGAATCGCTGACGTGCCCCGTTCGCCAGGCCTCGGCGATGGATGTGATCAATCGCACCCGGCCCAAACTGAACAAGCTGCCCGCGGCATCAATATTTATGCAGCCGGTGCAGGACCTTCGCATTGGCGGGCGCTCCAGCGCGGCCCTCTATCAGTACACTGTCCAGAGCGACAGCGTTCCCCAGCTCGCGCACTGGGGGCCTATTCTGCTTGAGCAGATGAAGAAGCTGCCCGGCTTGCAGGATGTGAACACCGACCAGCAGAACGGCGGCCTCGAGGAGTTGATTAACTACGACCGCACCACCGCCGCGCGCCTTGGCCAGACCTCGCAATCGCTCGATTCGGCCCTTTACTCGGCATTCGGCCAATCTGAAGTTTCGGTAATTTACACGCCGCTCAACCAGTACTACGTCGTCATGGAAGTTGCGCCGCAATACTGGCAGGATCCCAATGCGCTGAAGAACATCTACATCGCGCCTGGCGCGTCGTCGAGTACCGCATCTTCACCCACGGCGGGGATCAACCAGATTTCGCCGCTGATGAGCGTGATGAAAGCGGCATCGAATACAACACCGCTGCAGGTGAACCATACCTCATTGTTCCCGTCGGTGACGCTTTCATTCAATTTGGCGAACGGCATGTCGCTCTCCGACGCCACGCGCGAAGTTACCGAGATGGAACAGCGGCTGGGCATGCCCGGAACAATGAAAGGATTCTTTGCTGGAACGGCGCAAGCCTATCAGGACTCGCTGGCCACCGAAAAATACCTCATCATCACGGCGCTGCTTGCGGTGTTTATCGTGCTCGGCATACTGTATGAGAGCCTGGTTCATCCCATTACCATTATTTCAACCCTGCCCTCGGCCAGCGTCGGCGCAA
Source organism: Occallatibacter sp. (assembly GCA_050014675.1). Taxonomy (GTDB): domain Bacteria; phylum Acidobacteriota; class Terriglobia; order Terriglobales; family Acidobacteriaceae; genus Telmatobacter. The sequence continues at coordinate 995 of JBEKCW010000510.1, forward strand.
TGCTGGCGCTCATGCTTTTCAAGATGGACCTGAACGTGATCTCCATCATCGGCATCATCCTGCTCATCGGCATTGTGAAAAAGAATGCGATCATGATGATCGATTTTGCGCTGCAGGCCGAACGCAACGAGGGCATGAATACCCGCGACTCAATATTTGAAGCCTGCATGCTGCGCTTCCGGCCCATTCTCATGACCACTTTTTCAGCCATCATGGGCGCGCTGCCGCTGGCCTTTGGAAAAGGCACCGGGTACGAGTTGCGCCAGCCGCTGGGCATCACGATTGTGGGCGGCCTGATGCTCAGCCAGGCGCTCACGCTCTACACCACACCGGTAATTTACCTGTTGATGGACCGGATGCGCCATTGGGCACTGGGCCGCGAACGCGACTCGCTGCCCGCGACGGCCGAAGGAGCTGCGTCGTAAAGATGAGGAAGATGACCATGCCTGATTTGAGAACTCGAGTCCCGTTTGCACTGTCAGCCGCGGCGTTTGGATTGCTGGCGCTGGTTGCGGGCTGCCACGTCGGCCCGCCTTATCATCCTCCCGCTCCGCCGGCCGTTACCGCGCCTAACTACAAGGAGTCGACGGTCAACTTCCAGGACCAGCCCGGATGGAAAGTCGCCAGCCCGCAGGACGCCATGATTCGCGGCAAATGGTGGGAAATCTTCAACGAACCCGAACTCAATACGCTTGAAGAACAGCTCAACATCAACAACCAGAACCTGAAGCAGTATTTCCAGAACTACATGGCAGCCCGTGCAGAGATTGCCGAAGCGCGCAGCCAGTACTGGCCGCAGATCACCGCCGGGCCGAGTTGGAGCCGCTCGCGCAGCTCCAGTAATCTTACACACTCTTCGCAAGCCAATACGGGATCAACGTCGTCGATCTGGTCGGCGCCGCTCGATGTGTCATGGACCCCCGACCTGTGGGGCAAGATCAGGAATGAAGTGCGCGAGGCGCAGTACGCAGCCCAGGCAAGCGAAGCCGACCTTGAATTGGAAAAGCTGACCGAGCAATCGAGCCTGGCCGAATACTACTTTGAAATTCGCGGGCAGGACATGCTGCAGAAGATTTTGAATGACACGGTAGCGGCCGACCAGAAAGCTCTGGACGCAAATCAGGGCGCCTACGACGCCGGCACCGGCGACTACATTTCAGTTGTTGAAGCCAGGAGCACCCTTCAAGCCGCACAGGCTGCGGCAGTGAACGTGGGCCTGCTCCGCGCGCAGTATGAACACGCCATCGCGGTGCTGCTGGGCAAGATTCCCACTGATTTCTCGATTCCGGTCAAGCCCATGGTTTACGCGGCGCCGGCGATTCCCACCGGCGTTCCCTCTCAACTTGTCGAACGGCGGCCCGACATTGCCGCCGCCGAACGCACGCTGGCCGGGGCCAATGCAACCATCGGCATTGGATATGGCGCGTTTTTCCCGCAGGTCACAATTTCTGCCAGCGGAGGATTTGAGTCCTCGACTCTCAAGCATCTGTTCGACTGGCCGAGCCGCTTCTGGTCGATCGGGCCGTCGGCTTCGCAGGTTATCTTTGACGGTGGCCTGTACCGCGCCGAGCTGCACCAGTACACGGCCACGTACAATGCGGACCTCGCCACTTACCGTCAGAGCGTGCTCACAGCGTTCCAGCAGGTCGAGGACTCGCTGGTTGCCACGCGAGTTTATTCGCAGCAGATTCTCGACGAACAGGAAGCGATGAAGTCGGCCCAGCAGTATCTCGATCTGGAAACCCAGCGCTACAACTCCGGCGTCGACCCCTATATCGATGTGGTTACAGCGCAGACGACTGTGCTCGGCGATCAGCAGTCACTGAATACGCTCCAGGTTGAAGAGATGATGTCGGCGGTTCAGCTGGTGCAGTCATTGGGCGGAGGATGGGATCGCAGCCAATTGCCGACCCCAGCGCAAGCGGGCGCGAAGGTGCCCAGCAGCGATTACAAGCTGCAGCAGTAAAGACAGTGAACGGTGGTCAGTGGTCAGAGACGCGGCTGAACAGTAAAAAAAGTGAACGAGTGAAATCAGGGCGCGCCAATGCGGCGCATCTTTCATCGCGGAATCACAGCAGCCGTGACAGGGCGAGCCGACTCCCCGACCTGCTGACTCGCTCGCGGGAGCGTTACTGCGACATCCGATAGCAGATATTCTCGCCGTCGAGCTTGTACTCGGCTGAGCACACGTCGCCGCCGCAGATCATCATCTCTCCGCAATAAAGCTGTCGGCGGGTAATCAGCCCGAGCGTTCCGCAACGTGGGCACGACATCACGGCCACGTAAGGGTTCTGCGCCTGGCCAAGCTTGGATTGGTTTTCAAGCATGAAAACCGTTCCGGGGTCCATTCTCTCGGGGATCCATTCTTCAAGGAACTGCAAGTCGGCTGTCATACATCCTCCACGTGGAATCGATGTAACCAAACCGTACTAAACAATCCGGGCTGTCGACTTTTGGCCGCGCCGGTCGTCTTCTTTCGAACAGCAGCAACGAATGGAGAGGGGTAGTGATCCCTCTGTTTGAAAAAGAGTCTTGCCGTTCTTACCTTCGC
>JBEKCW010000511.1:0-3487 GCA_050014675.1 Occallatibacter sp.
AAGGATGAGTCCGCTGCCGTCACTAGTTTAAACCCCCGCCCGAGTCGATATGCACATTCAGAATTTGAAACCCGGTTAACAATCCTCCCGCGGGCGCGTCGCCGGCTACTTCAGCCGATTCGCCGTTCAGGCTGGCTTCTTCAGCGCCTCGCGCCGGCTCAAGCGCATTGGCCATCGAAAGCGGCACTGCGGCCAGCGTTTCACCATTCATTCCCGCCTGCGCCTCGGGCGCCAGAATCGAAACGTAAATGCGGTTGGCCGCATGCTGCCGCCGCGCGCGCGCCAGCACACTGGCCATGGTCGCCGCGCGGGGCGCAAGCTTAGGCTGGTTCAGCGTGCGGTCAAGCGTTGCCGCGTCTGAGACCAGCAGCCTCAAGTTGCCGCTCAGCAACCGATCCGGCAGCTTGATGCTTAGCCTCACATTCCGCGCTGGCTGTTGCCACGGCCGCAGCGTTGCTTCAACCTCGACGGTGTCGCCGGCATGAACCAGGTCGCCTGAAACCAGTCTTGCGGAATCGAGCGCCACGGAAATTCTTTGCGGAATGGCCTCAACGTGCAGATCGATCGAGCGCACCTGGCCCAGCCGCTCGCTGTTGGTGTAAATTGCGTTGAAGCCGGTGCCCGCTTCAACGGCCGCCATTAGTTGCGCCGAATTCAACCCGCCTCCCGACGCCCACGAATCGACGGGCAGCGGTGGAAAATCCTCGAGCTCGATCGTTCCGGTCACGTGGTAACTCATCTCCGATGTGCTTTGGTTGCGTTCAAGCAGCGACTCGAACAGCACCACTTCCATTGCCTGCGGGGTCAGGTTGGGCTGATCGAGGATTTCCACGTTAACTTTAGCTGGCGCGCCCGCACCATCCACCGTGACGTGCATGGGAATCATGCGCGGAGTTGCGCCCAGTACGCCCCTGATGGCCGATTCGCGATCTTCGGTGAAGGCGCCCACCATAGCACCGGTGTTGATGATTTTGAAGGCATTCAGCGGCGATGCCAGAGTCGCTACCACTTCGGCCGTGGTCATGGGCAGTGAAATGGGCCCCGACTGCAACACCGGATGACCGCATGCCAGCAGTTGCTTCGGGTCGATGTAGGTTATGGTGCAGGTGGCTGAAATTTCAAGGTCGCCGCGCACCAGCAGCGCGCTGATCGCCGAGCCCGGTTCGAGCGTCTTCTCAGCGTTCTTATCCGGCGCGTCCCCCGACTCGCTCGCGCCCATGCCCCCCGCCGCCACGCTCTCAAGCCCAGGCAATTGCACCTGGCTGCGCCAGAATTCAATGGCCGCCGGGCTGAATCCGCTCATTACCAGCGGCGTCTCCATGGGCTGCATCTGCGTGGCGGATTCAGAGAGCGCAGTTGTGTGTTCTGCGGACGCTTCGCCGGCGGAATTCTGACCACTGATCACTGACCACTGACCACTGGCCTCCGATCCCTGATCCCTGACCACTGACCCCTGCATCGGCAGATCCTTTGCCTCAAGCATTTGCGCAATCGGGGTAATGCCCGCAATCGGCTCTTTGCTGAACTGCCCAATGCGGTACGAGAGCGACCCAAGCAATTTGTCGCCGACATATACCGGGCTGCCGCTCATGCCTTCAACCACGCCGGTGTATTCCGCTTTTGTGCCGTGTAGTCGCGCCAGGATCATGTCCTGGCCGGGACCCCGCGCTCCGCGCAGAATTCCCAGGATCTCCACCTGCATGGGCTCCGGCTTTGTGCCTTCAAAGACAGTCCAGGCCGTCGCCATCAGGCCGCGGTGCACCTGGCTCAACGGGTAGAAGCCGCCAGTGCTTGGGGGCGGCCCGGCAATATCCGTTGCTGCGCCGTCCTTCGCGGTTGCGCCTGGCGTCTGCGCCGGCGACGCTATCGCATACAAAAGCAGAGCAGCCGCTGGAATCAGGGCGGTGGCGGCCCATCCTGTCCAGATCGCCCTGCGCTTTCTGCCGGCACGCTCCCGAGTTTCCATAACGCCATTTTCCACGTCTATAGACTACAGTGGCGGCCCTGTCGGGAGCGGTTGCGCACCAGGCCGGCAAGGCTCGCCACAAGGCTCGAGAATCGCCAGGAAGCTCACGATTCGGCCCGAAGCTGACATCGGGCGGCCAGAGCGACTATGCTTTTCAACACTGAGGTGGTCATGAAAAACGCGCGCCAATCCCCATCGCCGACCCATCCGCTCCGTACCTGTCTCCCGCTTCTTCTGGGGTTAGTTGTTTTTGCGCTTGCGCCCCTCAGCGCCGCATGGAGCCAGACGCCAGCCCCCAGCCAGAATCCGCAGCAGCAGCCGCAGCAGCCCGCGCAGCAGCCTGACCAGACTGCACCCGATGCCGGCGGCCCGGCAGGCGATAACGGGGTTATCGCCATCCCTAAAAAGAACACTGACGATACACCCCCGCCGCCGCCGCCCGCGCCGACCGCGCCTAAGCTCGTGAATCCCGAGGGAATGGGCAACGTTACCCTTCACATCGATGTGCCTGAAGTTACGGTCGATGTCGGCGTATTGCTCGAGAAGACCGGCCAGTTTGTGCCCGGCCTCAAGCCCTCAAACTTCAAGGTCTATGAAGACGGAGTGGAGCAGAAGGTCGAAGGCTTCAAGCGTGTCCAGGCGCCAATCACCGCTCTTCTGCTGTGCGAATATGCCGCCCGCGGCATGATCTTCCGCGTTGACATGCTCAACGCCGCCTGGGAGTTCACCCAGCAACTGCGTCCTAACGATTACGTTGCCCTCGAGACCTTCGATCTGAAGTCTCACATTGATGTGGACTTTACCCAGAACCATCAGGAGATTCAGCAGGCTGTTCAGCAGCTGGCCCAGGAAGCCTACGCCCCGGCGACTTTCAGCGAGACCGACGTATTCGACGCGCTCTACGAAGCCCTGGATCGCCTCGACCGCATTGAGGGGCAGAAATACATCATCCTCATCGCCAGCGGCATCGACACCATGTCGAAGCTGACCTTCGACAAAATCTATAAACGGGTGAAGGAGTCGCACGATATCACCATCTATGCCGTCTCAACCGACGGCCTGGTGGAGGAGATGGGCGGCGGCGGCGGAATGCGCTCCAGCATGCGGCAAATGGACTATCTGCAGGCCGACAACGAGATGAGGACCTTTGCGCAGACCACCGGAGGTCAGTGGTTCAGGCCGGTGTTCCGGGGCGAATTGCCCGACATGGTGCAGAACATCAACTCCAATATCCGCGCCAAGTACGAACTGGTCTATCGCCCCACCAACGCCAAGCAGGACGGCACCTTCCGCAAACTGCAGGTGAAGCTGGTGGACGATGAGGGCAACCCCTTGCGCTTCCAGGACGAGAAACACAAGCCGCTGAAATACGACGTCATCGCGCGCGACGGCTATCGCGCCAAGCAGGAAGTGGAGTAGCGGCGAGTGTGCAGTGATCAGTGGCCTGTGATTAGTGGAAAGTGATCAGTGGTCAGTGGTCAGTAAAGGGCTGCGCAACGCTGCTCTCCGGCGCTGACTCGC